>CAYQKN010000043.1:0-27401 GCA_964417885.1 uncultured Burkholderiales bacterium
TCCAGTTCATCGGCTAATTCGGTTCCGTATTCCGGTTCGCCACGGGTGTAGGCATTCTTTTCAAGGTTGTGGGTATGCGGCAGGTGATCGACACCGGGCAGCATCACGCCATACGGCTTGCGGTTGCCGGCGATACCGCCGACCGAAATGCCGCCGAAGCCGACGCCGTGATAGCCGCGCTCGCGGCCGATCAGGCGGGTACGCGCGCCCTCGCCGCGCACCCGATGCCAGGCCAGCGCAATCTTGAGCGCGGTATCGACGGCTTCCGAACCCGAGTTGCAGAAGAACACGTTCTGCATGTTGTCGGGGGCGATGTCGATGATGCGGTTGGCGAGTTCAAACGCCAGCGGATGGGAGAACTGGAACGGCGAGCAGAAATCGAGCGTTGCCGCCTGCTTCTGGATCGCTTCCACGATCGGCTTGCGATTGTGCCCGGCGTGGCAACACCAGAGGCCGGCGAAACCGTCGAGCAGTGTCTTGCCGTCGTCGGTCTTGTAGTACATGCCGTCGGCGCTGGCCAGCATGCGCGGCGCGGCCTTGAAATGCCGGTTGGAGGTGAAAGGCATCCAGTAGGCGCCCAGCTGATCCGGGTGCAGGTGCAGCTGGTCCGAGAGTATGGTCATGTTGTTGTCTCCTCTTTGGGATGGGTCCAGTTTAGCAATATCGCCGCGGCGACGGACTTGAAAGGACCCCGCTAGGGCTTCTCCACCGTCACCGCCGGCTTGGCGGCAAACGGTTTCACCCCCAGCGCCTCATACACCTCGGCCGGGTAATACATCACGCCGCCCTTCATCGTCATGCTCACCTTGCGCACGTCGCTGATGTTGAGGGTCGGATCGCCATCGACCAGGATCAGGTCGGCGTCCTTGCCCACGGTGATCGAGCCGGTGCGTTCCAGCACCAGCGAATACCTGGCGCCGTTCCAGGTGGCGACCTGCAGCGCCTGCGAAGGCGTGAGCCCGGCCATCACGTACAGTTCCAGCTCGCGGTGCAGGGTGAAGCCGGCGATGTCGTCGCTGCCGGCCACCAGCGGCACGCCGGCGTCGTACATCATCTTCAGCAGGGCCAGCAGTTTTTCGTAGGACTTGCGGAACGGCTCGGCATTCTTGTCGGTCACGTCCATCGAATTGGTCAGCCAGTTGCGGCTGATGCCCGGCGGCAGGTTCGCCGCCACCATCCGGTACGACGGGTTGGGCGCGCCCTGCCGCTGCAGGTACATGGCTTCGAACGCGGTCATGGTCGGGTCAATCGAGGTCTTTTTCTCGACCAGCAGCTTGATGAAATCCTTCACCGCCGGTGACTCGAGATCGAGCTGGTTGGCATTGTCTCCCACCAGGTAGAAGCGCAGCAGGGTGCGGGTGTCGTCGTCCTTCTTCACCAGGAAATTCAGCACCACCTGGTTGATGTGCTGGATCTCGTCGAAGCCGGCGCGCACCGCTTCCTCGGCGCGCATGAAGGCCGGGATATGGCCCGACACGCGAATGCCGCGCTGGTGCGCATAGGCGGCCAGCAGCTGCACCCACTCCGGGCGGATCGAGTTGTAGAGCTTGATCTGGCGGTAGCCGTGCTGCGCGTACCAGTCGATTGCCTTGCGGCCCTCGGCAACGTCCTTGATCAAAAAACCACCGTTGGAGGAAAACGGGCTCTGGCCCTCGATGTAGCCGGTCGGCACGATATGCGGGCCGATGCTCTGCCCGGCATCCACCCGGCTCTTCAGCTCGTTGAGATAGGGGTTGTCGTTGCCCATGTCGCGCACGCTGGTGACACCGCCGGCAATGTGCAGCACCGAATCCCACGCGCTGGTATGGGTGTGCAT
This sequence comes from uncultured Burkholderiales bacterium, assembly GCA_964417885.1. Classification (GTDB taxonomy): domain Bacteria; phylum Pseudomonadota; class Gammaproteobacteria; order Burkholderiales; family Usitatibacteraceae; genus UKL13-2. The sequence continues at coordinate 1,817 of CAYQKN010000043.1, forward strand.
GTCGAACAGGCCCGGCAGCAGCGTCTTGCCGCTGCCATCGACCACGGCGCTGGTGTCGGACAGTGCCGAATTGGCCGGGAAAATCGCGGCGATGCGGCCGCGGTACACGTGCACATCGGATGGGCCTTGCAGGCGCGCCTGTTCGGCATCGAACCAGCGCACGTTGCGGATCACAATCGTATTGGCGCCGCGATGCGCCAGCTTGCCCGCCATCCGCTGCAGGGTCCGGCTCTCCTCGGCCACCTGCAACTTGAGCAGCGCATCGGCATTGCCCTGCCAGCCGCTTTCGGTGACTGAAAACGCCGGCATCACGATGCCGAACAGGCGGTTGTTGGCCGCCTTGTCGGCCCACAGCCAGACGTAGGCGGGGCTGGTGCCGAAGCCGCTGATGGCATACAGCGCCACCCGCCCCTTGCGGCCGTTCGCGGTCACCGGCGCTTCGGTCAGCCGCTCGATGGCGAGCTGGCCATTGGGCAGTGCCGCCAGCTTGCGGCCCGGTGCGCCCAGCAGGGCGCGCGCGCTGATCGCCAGCAATTCGACACTGCTTTCGATCGGCACATACAGCGCCGAGGCCACCGCCTCGCGGCTGCCGCGATCGGCCTTGGATCGCCACTCGGCCCGTCCGCCGCTGCGCGAGAACGCTTCATCGATCGGCGCACCAAAGGTTGACTTGCCGGTGGCGGCGAACGCCTCCAGCTGGCCGGTCGGCCCGACGGTGATGTCTTCGAACAGGTCGGGGCCGCGGCCGTTGTCGCGGTAGGAAAACTCGACCTTCACCCTGCCGCCGCCTAGCCGCTGCACCACCTGCTTGCCGGCCACCTTGTCCTGCGAAAGCACCACGTACTGGGTGGTGCTGGCGGGCGGCGGCGCAACCTTTGCCGGCGCGGCGGCGTGCGCGGCAACGGCACCGACGGCCATAGACAGTAGCGACAGGCGACGCAGGCGATGAAAGACGGTGTGGTGGTACGCAAGCATGGAGAAAGCCTTATTGAGGGTGAGCAATCGGATATTCACGGTGAAGGTCTGGAAAACTCGTCGTCCCGGCGTACAACCACAAGGGTTGCGCCGGGCGGGGACCCAGCCCATCCAGGTTCTTGAGAATATTGGTGGACCGGATTCCAGCCCAACGCAAACCTTGTCGTTGTTCACCAGTGCGACAGAGGTCATTTGCAGTTGCGCACATTGAAACTCCAGCACTGGTGCGGCTTTTCAGCCATTTTCGCCTGCAACGCCGCGCCAGTGCTGGAGTTTGCCAAACAGAAATTTGTCGCATCCGTGCGCTCAACATTCCCCCGCCTCCATCAGCGCACCTGGCGACGCTGCACCTGGCACGGCGGCCAGAAACTCGCCCAGCAACCGGTGGAAATGATGGGTGCCCTGCTCGCGTGACGGCGAATAGCGTCCACGCTGGTACAGCCGCGATGCCGTGCCGCGCTGCACCGCTGTGACCACCGCTTCATCCTCCATCTCGACCTCGTGCAGCGCGGCGCCGGCTCCGGCACCCAGTTTCGCGGCATCCGACACATAGGCGCGAAATAGCACCCTTGTGCGATCAATGGCCTCGGGCAGGACCACGTTCAGCGACAATCCCCAGGGATAAAAATTGAACATCAGGTTGGGAAATATCCACCAGTAATACGCGGCAATGCGGCGCCCGGCATCGGGCGCATTGGCCGGCAGGTCAAAGGCGGCCTCACCGTCCCGCGCCTCGGCCAGCTGCAGGCTGGCATAGCGAAAGCACTCGGTGGCATAGCTGCCGTAGTCGACCGCCTGGTTGAGCCCGGCATGGACAAACGGGATATGGAATCCCTCCAGGTAATTCTCGACATACAGCGCCCAGTTGGCATCGATCACGTAGTCGCGGTTACGTGACGGGTCGAACGTCATGTCATCGGTTTGCAGCCAGGACAGACGCTCGCGCATCGGCGCCAGGAACGCATCCAGCGGCGCCACCGGATCGAGTGCGGCGAAGCCATGGCCGGCCCACTGGCCGAACGGCAGCTGCGGCAGGTTGTCGGCAGTCGACGGAAAATTGCAGGCGTCGCCAAACTCGGGCATGAAGGTCATGCGTCCGTCGAGGTCAAAGCGGCGCGAGTGATAACCGCAGCGGATCTGCTGCGCGCGACAGGGCGCGGTCACCAGCAGGTTGGCGCGATGGGTGCAGACATTGGACAGGCAACGCAGCACGCCCTGCGCATCGCGCGCCAGCAGCAGCGGCTCGCCGGCCGCGCCGAACAGCCCGGGCAGCAAATTGCGCGGCGCCAGTGAGCCCGGTTGCGCCACCTCATCGAGCTGCCCCAGCCACTGCCAGGTGCGGGCAAACACGCGCTCGGCAAGCTGCGAGTGGACGGACGCGTCGTGATACCAGCGGCCGTCCGGCGTGTGCGCGGCGCGGATATCGGGATCGAAGTGGAACGGGGCAGGCACGGGCGGCGGGAAATAGGCGAGGCAGGCAAGGTGGCGGTAATTGCAGCGAGTACTTTATCACCGCAGCAGGCCACTCATGCCGTGGCTTACAGGCGACAGCTTCATTTCGAGCCGCGAATTTCACGTTCTGTCCGATGCCGCTGGAGCCGACGGCGCCCGCGCCGTATTGTCGGCTGATCGCGACGCGACTGGCCTTCGCGCCGCGATATCCCCCTGTCAACTCTCCATGAATGCGAGATCAACATGAAACATCTGGTCGTACTGTCCGCCGCCGCCGTTGCGCTGCTCAACCTTTCCACCGCGGCAGCCGCGTCCGCCCGCACCACCGGCGACGCCATCAACCAGCCCGCCCTCACCGCGACCGGTGCACCGTCGCCACTGCGCTCAGCCGCCTGGCAGCAAGTCCGCGGCCAGTATCTGCTCGAGGATGGCGCGACGCTGACCCTGTCCCGTCATGGCCGCAGCCTCTATGCTGAACTGGGCGCGCGATCGCCGGTCGAGGTGCATGCTGCCACCGACGGCACGCTCGCCACCGGCGACGGCAGCCTGGTGGTCGAATTTCGCCAGCTTGCCAATGGCGTGATGGACGGCATCAAGGTGACGCAGGTGCGACGGCCAGGCTGAGCGCCGTTTCGCTGGTCCGCTGCCGGGACATCGACCGATGCCCCGGCGGCGACCGTCAGCCTGACCGCTGCGCGGCGATCCAGCGCTGCATCTTGCTTTCCAGCACGGCCAGCGGCAGATTGCCGTCCTGCAGCAGTGCGTTGTGAAAGCTGCGCAGGTCGAAACGCGGCCCCAGCGCGCGCGCCGCGCTGCGGCGCAGTTCCATGATCTTGAGCTCGCCGATCTTGTAGGCCAGCGCCTGGCCGGGGATCGCCATGTAGCGCTCGATTTCCTGCACCTGGTCCTCGCGCCGTCCGCCTTCGGTGGCCAGCGAATACTCGATCGCCTGTTCGCGCGTCCAGCCCTTGGCGTGCATGCCGGTATCGACCACCAGCCGCACCGCGCGATGCATCTCGCCCAGCAGGCGGCCCAGGTACTGATACGGGTCGTCATAGACGCCCAGCTCGTTGCCGAGGCTTTCGGCATACAGCGCCCAGCCTTCGCTGTAGGCGGTGAAACGGGTATAGCGGCGGAACCGCGTCAGGCCCGACTCCTGCGCCAGCGACGATTCGAAGTGGTGCCCGGGCAGGCCTTCGTGCAGGAACAGCGAGGTCATTCGCGGCGAGGTGTAGGTTGCGGCGTTGCGTACCGGCGCATAGAACACGCCCGGCCGCGAGCCATCGGGTGCGCCGACGCTGTAATGCGCGGCGGCGGTGGCGCGGGTGATCTCCGGTTCCGGCCGGATTTCCAGCGCTGCGCGCGGCTTGCGCAAAAACACCTTGTCCATCAGCGGCTCGACCCGGCGCTGGATCGCGCGGTAGGCCTCGATCACTTCGGCTTCGGTCTTGAACGGCATCAGCTTGGGATTCCTGGTCACCGAGGCGAGGAAGGCGTTGAGGTCACCGTCGAAGCCCACCTGCACCCGCACCTTGTCCATCTCGCCGCGAATCCGCGCCACCTCGCGCAGCCCAATGTCATGGATTTCCGCCGGGGTCAACGTGGTGGTGGTGGATTCGCGCGCCTTGAACGCGTACTTGGCCGCACCGTTCGGTGTCGCCGCCAGCCCGGCCGTGTCGCGGCATGCCGGCAGGTATTCTTTTTCGATGAAATCGTGCAGCCTGGTGAACGCCGGCGTGATCTGTTCAGCTACCACGCGGCGATAGTCCTGGGTCAGCCGTGCCCGATCGGCCTCGTTGATGGCCGCCGGAAATTTCAGCACCGGGCGAAAGAAACCGCTTTGCGCCGGATCGGCGACGATCTGCGTCTTCAGCTGCGGCAATACCCGGCTCATCAGCACGCGTGGTTGCACCACTTTCTTCGCCATGCCTTCGCGCATGTTGGCGATGGCCGAGTCGACCCAGCCGGGAAATCCGGCCAGCCGGCGCAGGAACGCGTCATAGTCCGCCACGCTGCGGAACGGTTGCGCGCCCTCAGTACTGGCGAACTGCAACAGTGTCAGCGGAAGCGAATAGAACTGGCTGAACGGCGTCAGGTGAAAGTCGAACTGCTGTTCATCCAGCCGCAGGCCGGCACGATAGGCCAGCACCGCATGGGTGAGGCGACCGCTGTCGGATAGCTGCGCCGGGTCGATTTTGTTCAGCGCCTCCAGCGTCTCGACCTGCAGCTGCCGGTCGCGGGCGCGAAATGCCGGCGTCAGGTTATTGACGAACTGGCCGGCGTAGCGGCTCTCGCCCACCCAGGTCGCCATCACCGGGTTCAGTTCGAAGCTCTGGTCGATATAGCGTTCGGCCAGCCGCTCCAGCTGGGCTGCCGGACTGGCGTCGGCGGCGGCGGGGGCCTGCGCATGGGAGGTCTGCACGGCCAGGCACAGGCCGGCCGCGACAATGCTGCGAGAAACTGCTTTGAAAACTGACGGCATGGATGACGACTCCGGGGCAAGGACAACCGACGCATTCTACGCAATCGCCCCTCGCAACCGCCAGGCTGGATCATTGATACGCGCACGGCGGCCGCTGCCGGCCGCCGTGCGGCTGCCGTGCTAGTTTTTCGGGAAGTAGCCGTCCGAAAAGTTCTTCGCCCGCGGCTGCTTCGCGTCAACCGGTTCGGCCGGCTTGGCGACGAAGGTGCGCGGCGGATTGGGTGCGTTGATCGCCTTCGACCACTCGGTGTCACGGGCGATCTTGCGCGCGCTCCAGCTCGTCGCCAGTTTGCCGGCCTGCTGCACGCTGTCCGCCGTCATCGTCTTGTCGAGCTCCGCCCGTGCGTCCCGGGCCAGCTTGATCGTCTCTGCCGTCGCCGGCGTCTCCGGCTGGGTGGCCGCGAGGCTCAGCCATTTGTACGCCTGCACCGCATCCTTGGCCACCCCGTTGCCGTCGCGATACATGATGCCGATCGCCTGCATCGCCCACGGCACGCCCTGCTCGGCCGATTTTTCCATCCATTCCGCGGCACGCTTGCTGTCCTGCGGCACGCCGACGCCGGCGGCCAGCAATCGCGCCAGTTCGTACTGGGCGGTGGCGTGACCCTGGGCCGCGGCACGCTGGTACCAGTCGGCGGCGGCGCGCGCATCCGGCGGCGCGCCGGTACCCAGGTAATAACTCTTGGCCACCATCGCCTGCGCGGCCGCATTGCCTTCCTTGGCCAGCGGTACAAAGGCGAGGAACGCCGCATAGTGCTCATTGCTGACATAGGCTTTCTCGGCCTGCTCGAAACTTGCCCAGCTTGCCAGCGGCATGGCCAGCAGTGCCGCGGCACCCATGCATGCCAGCAACTGGCGGGAACGTCTGATCTGCATTGCTTTCTCCGATTTACAGTAGATGCCACAGCCCGCCATCGCGGCCGGCTGTGTCGGCCGGCCGGACAAGCTGCCGGCGACGGCCAAGCGCTATTTTATGTGATTGGGCCGGCAACCTCGCCGGCTTCGGCGCAAATGGGGATGCGGCCCGGCATTTCAAGCGCCGCCGGCGCCGGCTGCCGTTGCAGCCGGACCACCGCCGGCGGCATCCCGCGCAGTTGAAAACCGTTTTTCCGCACTTCGTCGCGCAGCCCTCGCCGGCCGCCGCGCCGGTCCCTACATTGCCTGCATCCCAGCCTGAAACGCGTGTCGGGCGCGGATACGAATCGTCACCTATCGTCAACTTTCATCAAGAGGTCAACATGAAGAAACAGATGCTCATCGCGCTCATCGGCGCCACCGTCCTGCCCGCCTCGATCGCGCTGGCGGCCCCGGCCAACAAGGCCGGCATCGTCAAGCTGCCCACCCAGCAGGTTGAAGAAAAATCGCTGCGCAACGACGCACTGACGCGCGACGTGTTCCGCGATTTCCAGGGCGAATACCGCCTGGAGACCGGCACCATGCTGCGATTGAACCGCCATGGCGGCGGGATCTACGCCGAAGTCAGCGGCCAGCCCAAGGTCGAGGTCTATGCCACCTCGGCCAATACCCTGGTGGCCGCCAACGGCCGCACCGCCCTGCAGTTCGAACAGGACCGCATCGGCACCGTCACCACGGTGAAATTGACGCAGTGGGGCAATGCCACCGGCGCGTAAATCCCGCCCGTGTCCGCCGCGGCACGCTTGTCCATGCAAGCGTGCCGCGAGGTGTTTCAGTAAGCGACGCGCAGACGAAACGCGCGCTCGATCAGCTCGATCGAGGCGCGGCTGGTCCAGTCGCGCGAACCCCGGATCTTCTGCACCACGCGCCCGTCGGCATCGACCAGCACCGTCAGCGGGATGGTGTTGGCGCCGAGCATGTTTTCCAGCACCAGGTTGTGATCGACAAAATTGTCGAAGCTGAGCCTCGCCCGGACGACAAATGCCTGGGCGGCGACGGCATCGTCGTCGGTTGAAATGCCGATCACGCGGAACTGCTTTTTCTGGTCCAGCCGCGACAGGCGTTCAAGCGATCCCATTTCGGCGCGGCAGGGGCCGCACCAGCTGGCCCAGACATTGATCACCAGCGGCTTGCCGCGAAAGGCAGCGAAGGTTTGCACGCGACCGTTGATGCCGTACATCGGGACATCGCGCAAGCGGCCGCCGACCTCGATCTCACCCGGAGTGGCGGCGCCGGCGCCTGCGGCGAGGCAGGCACAGAACAGGGCGACGGCAAGGGTGAAGCGCATGCGTGCATTCTACCAATGCACCACGTGGCGACCGGATTACTTCGCCGACGAGTTTGCCGGCTGGATGAAACGGCCGAAAAACGCCTCCGCGCGCGCTTTGGTGTCGGCGGCCGCGGCTGCATTGGCCGCCAGCCCCTGCCTTTTTGAGGTCGGCGTGTCGTAGGAGTGCTGTGCACCAGGGTAGCGGACAAACTCGAGATCGCCACCCGCGTCACGGCTGGCCGCTGCCAGCTGCTCACAGCGCGCGTAGCTGACCTCCTCGTCCTCGGTGCCGATCAGCAACAGCAGCGGCGCATAGGGCCGGTAGTCCGCGCCGTAGCGCCTCGCGACCATGTTGCAGGCCGGATAGACCGCGATGGCGGCGCGAAATCCGCTGGCAACGGTCGGCTTGTCCATCACCACCGTGTTGGCCGCCATGGCCGACAGGGTCGCACTGCCGCCGTTGGACCAGCCCTGCAGGAACACGCGGTCTTTCTGCACATCGTCACGCCGCCGCAGGAACTGCAGCGCCATGTTCGCGTCATGCGGACGGACGGTGATTTCATTGACCTCGGCCGGGCGGCCGCCGTTGCGGTTGGTGCCGGCCTCGAATCCGCGCGGGTAGCCGCGCGGGCCGAAGCTGTCGACGTAGAGCCCGATGTAGCCGCGATCGGCCCAGAAATTCCCCCACAGTTCAGTGCGCGAGCTCAGCGTACTGGTATCGAATCTGCCGGCGCCGGCGCGATGCAGGCCGCTGCGGCCGTGCAGCAGCACGATCGCCGGCCGCGGACCGGGCCAGGTGCGAGCGTCCGGCAGATAGAGGTAGCCGGACAGTTTCACCTTGCCGTCGGCGCTGTCGAAGCTCACCGTCCCGGGGGTACCCGCCGCGGCCGTGCCGGCAGTCGCCGTCAGCAGCCCCATGCCCGCCAGCATCACGACGATGCGCGCCATCGCTTTCATCGATCTCTCTCCCGCAGCACTCAGCGCAGATTGGTGCGCAGCCATTCGCGCGCCAGGCGCTGCGCCTCCGCCGCCTGCTCCGGCTTCAACTGCGCTTCCACCAGGCGACGCGATTTCACCGCCGCCTCACGATAGGTCGCATCGCTGTTTGCCTCGACGATGCCGAACCATTTTGCCGCCTCGATATCGCTCTGCGCGACACCGCGGCCGTTGGCATGCATGGTGCCGAGGTTGTACTGCGCCACCACTTCACCCTGCAGCGCCGCCTGCTGGTACCAGCTGAGCGCGCGTTCGCTGTCCGCCACCACGCCCTGGCCGACGTCGTACAGGTAACCCAGCCGCACCTGCGCCCTGGAGAGGCCCTGCAAGGCAGCTTTTTCATACCAGGCCGCGGCCTGGCGCGGGTCCTGCGCCACGCCGGCGCCACGGTCGTAGGCCTCCGCCAGCTGGTATTGCGCCACCACGTAGCCCTCGGCGGCGGCGCGGGTATACCAGCCCACCGCGGCCTTGCCATCGATGCGCACGCCGCGTCCCATCGCATACATGGTGCCGAGATGGGTAGCCGCCTCGGCCAGCTGTTCGCGCGTCATGGCGCGTTCCAGCGCGGCGCGCTTGCGGACGGCAGCGGCCTCACCGTTGGCGACCGCAAGGCTCGACCAGACGTGCGCCAGCACCGGGTCGCGCGCCACCCCGAGACCCTTGGCATGCAGGTCGGACAGGTTGTCCTGGGCGAGTCCCAGCCGCTGGTCCGCCGCCTCGCGATACCACTTGGCGGCGGCAGCGTAGTCCTGCGTCACGCCCTGCCCTTTCTCGTAGCGCACGCCGAGGCTGTTCTGCGCTTCGGCATGGCCCTGGGTCGCCGCCTTCTGGAACCAGGCCACCGCGTCGGCCGCGTTCTGCTTCACGCCGTGCCCCTTGAAATAGAGCCCGCCCAGCCGAAACTGCGCGTCGGCATCACCGGCCAGTGCCAGCTTGCGAAACACCGGCAATGCCTTGCCGTACTGCTTCTTGTTGTACGCCTTGACCGCATCGTCGAACTCGCCGGCTGCGGACGGCATGGCCGAGGCCACGCACACGCCCGCGACCAGCAAGGCGCGCAGCCATGCCATCCAGGCGACGGCAGGCTTGATTGAGCAGGTGGATGACATCGGCCGGCCGCGATTCATGACGCCAGCAGAAAAGTAAGCGGGATATGCAGCCGCTGGTTCCACGATTTCTCGTTGTGGTCGGCACCAGGAAATGCGCGCGAAACCCAGTCGAGGCCGCGCCGGTATCCCCTGGTCGCGCCGATGGCATCGACCTGACTCTGCAGCGGCGCATAGTGGCGATCGAGGTGCAGACTGCCGTAATCAAAATACAGCCGGTGCAGCCCCGCCTGCGGCAGGTTGGCACGCAACCAATCCTGCCAGGCAACGATCACCGGCACGATGCGGGCGTCAATCGGCGGCCCCAGCAACGGGTAATTGGTGCTGATCGGCCAGTGGGTCGACAGGCAGGCAGCGGCACCGAATACCTGCGGATGACGGCACAACGCATAGAGCGAAATCAGGCCACCCATGCTGGAGCCCATCAGCACGGTGTCGGCGCGTCCCGGTCGGGTGCGGAAGCGGCCATCGATGGCGGGCTTCAGTTCCTCGACCAGGAAGCGGAGATACTGGTCCGACAGGGTCGTTTTTTCGCCGTCCGCGGTGGTGCCGGGGATCAGTTCCCGCACCGCGGCCGGCTGCGAATTGATCGCCACCGCCGGTCCGTATTCACGCGCCCGGTTCAACCCGCTGTTCCAGATGCCGACCACAATGGCCGGGCGCACGCGGCCGGCCGCGACCAGTTCGATCAGGTGCCGGTCGACATCCCACGCGGCATTGGCCAGTCCGCGCGGCGGATCGAACAGATTCTGTCCGTCCTGCATGTACAGCACCGGGTAAGCGGCGCTGCCGGTGTCATAGCCGGGCGGCAGCCACACCACCACGCGGCGCGGCTTGACGTGCCTGGACGGAAAGTCGTCGATCACCACCAGCCGGCCGCCGTGTGGCGCGGTCAGAGGTGGCAGCGCGGTCGCCGCGCAGCCCGACAACAGCGCTGCCGGCGCCAGCGCCGCGCCGGCCAGGCTGATTACGGTGCGTAGTCGTCGGCGTTGAAGCATGGTGTCACTCCGGGTGCGGCATCGACAAGGGCGCCGGCGCGACCCCCGCAACGGCAGCCGTTATCCTAGCCGAGTTGCGCCGTGACCGGTCGTCGCCCGGCACGATAAAATCCGCCAAACTGCCGCGCGGCGGGCGGACTCGATATCGGCAACCGGCGAGAGAACCAATCGATGGCAAAGAAAATCAAGGCGCTGTGCCTCGCGTTTATCGGCCTTTTCACCCTGGGCTACCTGGCCCGGAGTCTTTCCCGCGGCGTCATCAACCTCGGCAACAAGCAGCGGGAATTTCTGGTTTCGTTTGCCGACAGCCCCGGGCTGTTCCTGTTCGGCTTGCTGCTGATGCTGGTACTGGCCATCGGCGCGCTGGCCGTGGCGAAGCAATTCTGGTCGGGCGCGGACCACGACGACTGAGTCCGCGCGCGGCCGCTCAATGCCGCGGAATGCGTGCCTGGTTGGCCGCCAGCCAGGCGGCAAACGACTGCAGTTCCGGGTTCAGCTGTTTTGATCGCGACACATCGCGCGCGCCGCAGAAATACGACTCGAAGTCGTGCTTGAACTGGAACATGTTGCCCAGGTCCTCCGCGCCGGGAAAGCCGAACCCGCGATAAGCCGCCGGCGTGACGGCGTGATACGCCACCGGCTCGCCCAGCGCACGCGTCAGCTCGGCCGCCATCTGCGCGCCGGTCAGGTGCTCGCCGGCAATGCCGACGGTCTGGCCGATCATCGCGCTACCGGCCTTGAAAATGCCGTAGGCGCATTTGCCGATGTCTTCGGCGCCGATGCCCGGCAGCTTGCGCTCGCCCATCGGCATGGTGAAGGCCAGCTTGCCGTCGGCGCCGCGCTGCGGTTCCATGCCGAAATGAATCAGGTTGTCCCAGTAGAACGAGGTCAGCAGGAACGTGGTCGGCACGCCGGCGTCGACGAACAGCCGGTTTGATTCGCCCTTGGCGTCGAAGTGCGGCACCTTGTAATGCTCCATCAGCGTCGGCATCCGGTTGTCGGTCAGCGGCACCCACTGCCGCGTATCTTCCAGCGTCGACCAGATGGCGTGGCGAATGCCGGCGGTACGCGCCGCCGCGGCCATGTTGCGCGCCTCGGCCTTTTCGCGGTCGGGCGAAAAATGCGCCCAGAAAAATGTCACCAGATAGGCGCCGTGGGCACCGGCCATCGCCCGCGCCAGGCTGGCCTCGTCATCGACATCGGCCGCCACCACGTCGGCGCCAAGCGCGGCCAGTTCACGCGCCTTGGCCGAGTTCACGTCGCGGGTGATGGCGCGGGCGGCAAAGCCGCCCTGCGGGTCGTTCAGGATGGCGCGGACCAGGCCGCCGCCTTGCGCGCCGGTGGCACCCACCACCGCGATGATTTTCTTGTCTGCCATGGAGTCCTCCGTCTGTTCAGGGTCAGGGACGGCCAGCGTGAGGCGGCCAGCCGAAGGCTGACAATGTAGCGCAAACGGCGGCCGCCGTGGACGCCGCCACTTGGCCCAGGGGGCATGGTGGCAATGCCAGCGGCAATCGTGTCGCACGCAGCCTGCATTTCACACCCGCCTGGTCATGCCTGGTCCGATTGGCGTGGACGACACGCGCCGCGCCGGACAAACTCGCGCCTGGCGATCCCGCCCGTTCCGGAGACTTCCATGAGAGTTCTAGACGCCGTATGCCCGCTGCTGATCGTGCTTGGACAGGCAGCCACCCATGCTGCGAATGCCGCCACTCCCGCCGAGACGGCGCCGACATCGTCCACCTCGCTGACCCGTCAGGTCGAGACCATCGACCGCGACCTGTTCAATGCATTCAATGGCTGCGAGCTGAAAAAACTCGAAGCGTTTTTCTCGCCGGCGCTCGAGTTCTACCACGACCTCAACGGCGTCACCTGGACCCGCGAGCGTTTCATCGGCGACGTACAGAAAAACGTCTGCGGAAAATTTCGCCGCGAGCTGGTGCCCGGCACACTGGAAGTGTTTCCGCTCGGCACCTGGGGAGCCATGTACAGCGGCACCCATCGCTTCTGCCAGACCGGCGCCACCCGCTGCGAAGGCATCGGCCGCTTCATGCACATCCTGGAAAACCGCGACGGTGCCTGGCGCATCACGCGCATCGTCAGTTACGACCACCGGGCCGCACCGTGACCGGCGCACCAGCCTGAAATGAAGTGGAAACTCCAGCACGGGCGCGCTTTTCCAGCCTGTTTTGGCCTGCGAGCCGCGCCGGTGCTGGAGTTTTTGCGCTAGCCGACGGCGCGGGCAGCCTGAACCTTGCCCCTGCTCTTTGCCATCAGCGCTTCAATTGACTCGAACAGCAGCTCGGCCGCCAGCGCCAGCAGCGCGGCCGGAATGGCGCCGGCCAGCAGCAGGTCACGATCATTCAGCGCGAGCCCGGTGACGATGCGCTCGCCGAAGCCGCCGGCGCCGATGAACGCGGCGATGGTCGCGGTGCCGATGGAAATCGCGGTCGCCGTGCGCACCCCCGCCAGGATCATCGGCAGCGCCAGCGGCAGTTCGACATGGCGCATCGAATCCGCCGCCGACATACCCAGCGCACGCGCCGCCTGGCGCAGCCCGTCCGGCACTTCGGCGAGACCGGTGCAGGTGTTGCGCAGGATCGGCAGCAGCGCGTACAGCGTCAGCGCGATCAGTGCCGGCAGCGCGCCAATCGCCCCCAGCAGCGAAATCAGGATCGCCAGCAAGGCCAGCGCCGGTACCGTCTGCAGCAATCCGGCCACGCCCAACGCCACGCGGCGCAGGCGCGCATGCGGAAACATCAGCACCGCGAGCGGAATCGCCAGCAACGCCGCCAGGCCGACCGAGGCCGCCACCAGGCCGAGGTGCTGCCAGGCCAGGCGCGCCAGGTCGGGACCGGCGAGCTTGGTCCAGAACCCGCGTGCCGCTTCATCGGCCTTCACCGTTGCGCCGCCGCGCCATCGCACCAGTTGCTCGCGGGCGATCAGATCAAACGGCGCGCCCTTCAGTTCGGCGCGCGCATTCATCGCAATCATCGACGACTCGCTGATGCGTCCCTGCAGCGACTGCATGGCCTGCCACGCCGCCGGAAACCGCATCGGCACATCCAGCCGGTGGAGCAACACCGCGTCGTAGCGCGGAAAGTAGCCCAGGTCGTCGGCCAGCACCCGCAGGCGATGGTGGTCAATCTTGGCATCCGTGGTGTAGATGTCGATCACGTCGACCTGCCCGCCGGCGATGGCGTCGTAGGCCAGTCCATGATCGAGACCAATCGGCGGGCGGCTGAAGCCGTATCGCGCGGCGAGGCCCTTCCAGCCGTCGGCGCGGCCGATGAATTCGTTCGACAGGCCGAAGCGCATGCCGGGCTGGCGGGCCAGATCGGACAGCGAGCGCACGCCGAGCTTGTCCGCATCGGCCGCGCGCATCGCCAGTGCGTAGCCGTCGTTGAAGCCCAGCGGGATCGACGCGCCCAGCCCCAGCCGCGCCAGTTCGGCATTGATGGTCGCAAGCGTCGCCGTTGCCGGCAATTTCAGGATTTCGAGCGCGATGGTGCCGGTGTATTCGGGATAGAGATCGACCGCGCCGGAACGCAGCGCCTGGTAGACGATGGCGGTGTTGCCCAGCCCCGGCAGCAGCGCGACCGGCGCATGCGGCGCGGCGGTTTCGCCGAGCAGGTGCGCCAGGATGTAGGACTCGGTAAAGCGCTTGGAGCCGATGCGCAGCACATCACCGGTTGCCGGCTGGGCACCCCCGGCCGCCATCACCGGTGCCGCGGGGAACAGGCAGGCCAGCAGGACGGCGAACAGCCAGGCCGTCGTGCGGCCGGCACGCCGGTGTTGCGTACGGCTTCGCCTAGGCGTGTGCGGCACGGTGCCGGCCCAGGTTCGAATGCCGCATCGCATAGGCAAAGTAACCCGTCACCGCACAGCACATCCATACCGCAAACACCGCGTAGGTGGTCACCGACAGGTCCTTCATGATGTAGAGGCAGGACAGCACACTGAGGCCGGGAATCAGGTAGGGTCCGAACGGCACCCGAAAACCGCGGCCATGACGCGCGACATCGTGCGGCTGGCGGCGGATCACCGGTACCGCCGCCGACACCATGGCGAACGCGCACAGGGTGCCCATGCTGACCATGTCCCAGAGATAGCTGGAATCGACCAGGCCGGCGACCAGCGCGGCGAACACGCAGACGATGATGGTGTTCTTGGCCGGCACCTGGCTGTTGCGGCTGACTTCGCGAAAGGTCTTGCTGATCAGGCCGTCGCTGGCCACCGCATACAGAATCCGCGTCTGGCCATAGAGCGAGGCCAGGGTGACACTGAACACCGAAATCACCGCGCCCGCCGACAGCACCAGCGCCGGCCAGACCTTGCCGGTGACGTTCTGCAAGATCACGGCCAGGCCCGCCTCCTGGCCTTCGAATTTGCCCGCCGACTGCGCGCCGATGGCGGTGACCGCCACCAGCAGGTAGCAGACGGTGACGATCAGCAGCGCGGCAATGATGCCGCGCGGCACGTCGCGGCGCGCGTTCTTTGCTTCCGCTCCACCCGAGGCGACGGTGTCGAGGCCGATGAAGGAGAAGAACACCGTGGCCGCCGCCGCGGTGACACCGGTCATGCCGGCATGGCCCTTGCTGTTGTCGGTATTGAAAAACGGTGTGAAATTTTCGGCGTTGAAACCGGAAAACGCAATCGCGGCAAAGAAAATCAGGATGGCAATCTTGATCAGCACCATCACCGAATTGATCGTGATCGACTCGCGCACCCCGCGCAGCAGCAGCGCGCCGCACATCACGATCAGCAGCACCGGCGGCAGGTTGATGCGGCCCCAGTGAATTTCCATGCCGTTTGCGCCCAGCACGATCATCGGCGAGCGCAGCGCCTGCGGGATATGCCAGCCGAATGCGTTCTCGATGAAATTGTTCAGGTAGGCCGACCAGCCGATGGCGGTGGCGCTGGCCGACAGGCCGAACTCGAGCAGGATGCAGGCGGCCACCATGAAGGCGAGAAACTCGCCCAGCGTGGCGTAGATGTAGGAGTACGACGATCCCGATGCCGGCACCCTGGAGGCCAGCTCGGCATAGCAGAGTGCGGTCAGTCCGGCGGTGAAGGCGGCGATGATGAATGACAGGATGACCGCCGGTCCCGCCTTCGGCACCGCTTCCGCGAGGGTAAAGAAGATGCCGGTGCCGACGGTGCCGCCGACCCCCAACATGGTCAGCGAGAACACGCCCAGTGAGCGCCGCAGCGTTTCAATCCTGACCAGTGATTCCGGGTGCGGACCCTCGTCGTGGGTCTCGATCGGCTTGGTGCGAAGCAGTTTTTGCCGCAGTGTCGGTTTGTTCACGTGGCGGGACCCGGCTGGAGGAAAGGCGATGCGCGCAAGGATACACAGCAAATGACGCCGATGCCGAATCGGCTCCCGGCGGCAGGCGGTGAATGCCGCTTAACCAGCGCCGGCGGCGGCAGCAATCAGCGCCCGTATCCTGGCGTCCGGCAGGAGGCCGCTGCCGGCCGCCATGTTGTCGCGCAGGTGTTCGACCCGCGAGGTGGCCGGAATCGCGCAGCTCACCGCCGGATGCGAGATGACGAACTTCAGCATCAGTTGCGCCCAGCTGGCGCAGTCGATCTCGGCGGCCCACGCCGGCAGCGGGGTGCCGCGCAGGCGGCGGAACAATTCACCGCCGGCGAACGGCCGGTTGATGATCACGGCGATGCCGCGCTCACGCGCCAGCGGCAACAGGCGCTGTTCGGCCTCACGCTCGCCCACCGAGTAGTTGATCTGCAGGAAGTCGACCGGATGCCGGGCAATGACCGTGGCCACCGCATCGTACGCACCGGCCGTGTAATGGGTGACGCCGACGCTGCGCACCCGCCCTTCCCGCTTCCAGCCGGCCAGCGTATCGAGGTGGGTGTCGACATCCTGCAGGTTATGCACCTGCATCAGGTCGATCGGCTTGGCACCGAGTTTTTTCATCGACGCTTCCATCTGCGCGATGCCGGCCGCGCGGCCGGTGGTCCAGACCTTGGTCGCGATGAACAGCTTTGCGCGCAGCCCGAGCCCGGCGATCACCGCGCCGGCCACTTCCTCCGAGCGGCCATACATCGGCGAAGAATCGATCAGCTGGCCGCCGAGGGCCGCGAACTCGCGCATCACCTGCACCAGCGGTGCGCGCACCGCCGCATCGGTGCCGACGTCGAAGGTCTGCCAGGTGCCGAGGCCGATCACGGCCAGCGATTGGCCGGAGGACGGGATCCGGCGCGTCAGCATCGTCCGGGCCGGCGTGGTCCCGGCAACCTGCGCCCATCCTGGCAGTGCCGGCAGCGCGCCCGCAGTGAGGACCAGTGATTGCAGTGCCTGGCGTCGATTCATTCGGCAACTCCTACAAGTAAACATTTCACATCAAGGCCAGCGTGCGCGGTCACGCGCCCGCCGCTGTCGATTACCATCCAGTATGCCCGCGCGCGCTCAAGCGGCACTGATGCGACGGATCGACAGCGCAAACGGACCGGCCTGACGATTGGCGATCATCAGGCCCACCTGCTTCACCTGTGCCGGTTCCAAGGGCGGTGCATCGGGTACCAGCTTGCCGCGCCAGCTCGGCACAAACGACGCCACCGGCAGGCGCATCACCGTCCAGGCGTCCGTCGGCGGATCAAATTCCGCCGCGTAGTTGATGCCATCGAAACGGTCCGCCATGCGCAGGTTCAGCCGGTAACGATGTCCGTCGCCGCGTGCCTCGACCAGGTAGGCGACCGCATCCGGCAGGGCGAAGTGGTGCGGCAGCGGCGCGCGCACCGAGGCAAATCCGCCGTTGCGTTCCAGCGACACCACGCCGGTGAAGACGGCGTGACCGGCAGGATGATGCTGCATGCGGCTGCAGGAAAGCCCGCCCATCACGCCGTCGTCGATGGCGAACCAGCTATCGGTCGACGCCGGCGTTGCAAAGCTGAACAACACTTGCGGCGTGCCCGCCGGGCTCATGCCTTGCGTGCCGCACCCGCAGCGGGTTTGCGCCACACGCTGGCCAGCCAGCGCTGCTGTTCGCGCGGCAGGCCGTCGGGACGGTAATAGTGGGTGAGTTCGACGAAGCCGGCACCGGTCACATGGCGCTGCCAGGTCGGCAGATCGTAGTAGGCGCCATAGCGCCCGCCGTTCCAGCCTTCCTCGTTGTTGCCGCGCGGGTTGGAGCTGAACAGCACCCCGCCCGGCTTCAGCGTGGCATGCAGTTCCGCCAGCACCCGCGGCAGCTCCTGGCCGGGCACATGAAACAGGGTCGCGTTGGCGAACACGCCGTCGAAGTGCGCGTTCGGCAGGTCGAGCCGGCAGAAATCCTGCCGCCAGACTTCGCAGCCGCTGTTGGCCCGCGCCATCTCGACAAATCGCGCCGCGCCATCGAGCCCGACGGCATCGTGGCCGCGCTCGGTGAAGGCCATCAGGTCGCGCCCGGGTCCGCAGCCAAAATCAAGAATGGTGAACGGCGCCTTGCCCTCGATGTAGCGCAGCAGCGTGTCGATGTTCTGCGTCACGTCGTGGTCGCGCGTGCCCTCCCAGAATTCGGTCGCGCGCTGGTGATAGTGATCGAGCGTCGTGTCGGCAATCTTCTTCAGTTCCTGCGGATCGAGCGGCATGGGAGACCCGTAAATGGTTTGGCCAGTTGTCAATATAAGTCACCCGCCGCGGCGCGGTTCACGCTACGTCGGCCTGGTCCGGCGTGTCCGGCAGCGCGCGGGTGCGGGCAATCCAGAACTGCAGCAGGGTCAGTCCGACCGCCAGCACCGGCGGACCGATGAAAATGCCGATGAAGCCGAACGCCACCACCCCGCCCAAGGCACCGAGCACGATCAGCAGCAGCGGCAGGTTGCTGGCGCGGCTGATCAGGAACGGCTTCACCACGTTGTCGATGGAACTGATCGCCAGCAATCCCCACAGCACCATGAAGATCGCCCAGCCGGTCTGGCCCTCGGACATCAGCCAGATCGCGGCCCCACCCCAGATCAGCGGCGGGCCGATCGGCACCAGCGAGAACAGGAAGGTGCCCAGGCCAAGCAGGAACGCGGCCGGCACACCGGCAATCAGGAACCCGATCACTGCCACGATCGCCTGCGCCAGCGCGGTGCCGAAGATGCCGTGGACCACGCCGGTCACCGTATTCTGGATGGTGGCAATCAGCTCACCGGCGAGATCGCCCGCCAGTCGCTCAAAGGCCTTGCGGATCGCGGCCATCAGCAATTCGCCGTCGCGATAGAAAAAGAAGCTGATGAATACCGCCAGCACCAGTTGCAACAGGCCCTGCCCGGCCGCCTTGCCGGTGGCAACCAGGAAGCCGCGCGCCGGGTCGAGCAGGCCCTTGGCCTGCGTGGCGACACTCTCGCCCGAACTGGCCACCTGCTGCCAGTACTGCACGGCGTAGTCGCCGACCAGCGGGATCGACCCAAGCCATGCCGGCGGCGCCAGCGTGCCGCTTTCCAGCGCGCCGCCGATGGTCGCGGCCATGGAGGAAACGTTGCTCGACAGGCTGGCCGCAATCAGGATCGACGGCCCGACCACCAGCAGCACCTGCAGCAGGCACATCGCCAGCGCCGCGACGGTGGCATTGCCCCAGAGCACCCGGCGCAGCCGTACATAAAGTGCCCAGCTGGATGAACACACCACGGCAGCGAACAGCATCGCCGGAATGAACGGGTGCAACACGAGATAACAGCCGACCACGATCACCACCACCGCGGCCAGCTGGGCGTACTGCTGCATGCGCTGCGCGACAGGTTTCGGCGTTTCGGCGGTGGACTCTGGGGGTTCGGTCATGGGTTCCTGGCGGTGGCGCGGGCGGTGCCGCTCGAAAAGTTTATTACGGAATATCGGCTCACCGCGCGTCAAATCAGGGCGTGGTGCCGGCGCAGCTGGGCAGGCGAGCCGATCCGGTCACCCCGCCGGGTAAGACACGGCGCCGCAACAATGGTGCCGCGGGCCCCGGCAGCCGAGATCAAACTCCAGCACTGGTGGGGCTTCTGGCGGCATTTCGGCCTGTGAGGCGCGCCAGTGCTGGAGTTTGGTCGCGAAATGCCGCGCGCGGGGACGCGCGTGGTCTTGCTCAGCGGACCAGAAACCCGTCCTCATCGAGGCGCGAATCGTCCACCACTTCATCGGTGCCCTCGATCGCCACGCAATTGCTCATGAACGGGATCAGCGCCTTCTTGACCTTGCGGCGCTTGACGCCGTCATTTCCCGCCCCCGCATCACTGCAATCATACGAACAGACGGTGACGGTACCCATGGCGATCCTCTTCAATTGGCTTCAGGCATTCAGTTAAGCACGGATTGACACCCGCCAACGAGCCGCCCGCCGCGCGGCGGCGTTGCACCCTCTCAGCCCGGGCGGCGATAGCCGTCTTCGATCCAGGCCAGCGCACTGGTGTCGCTCAACTTGAAGCCGGCCTCCACCCGTACCGACGCCAGCGCCGGGCCGTCGCGGTCGCGCGCGGTGCGTGCGGTCAGCACCGCATACGGCGCTTCATCGTCGGGGACGATATCCAGGGTGACCACGATCGATGCCTCGCCGCTGGTCACCACCACCTTCTTGTGCAGCACCGCGTGCAGATGCTGCTCGTGCCGCCGCCGCACTTCATAGGCGGTCTTGACCAGGGTGTGAAACGCGGTGGCATCGAGCGGCTTGGGGTTCTTCTTGTCGCGGCCCATGGTCCACGGCCCGACCAGTGCCGGTTCGGGCTCGCCGTCCTTGGTCATTTCCACCGCCCAGCCGTCGTCGTCCTCGTTCTTGATCACGCGAGCGGTCCAGCCGTCATCCTGCCAGAGGCGCGGTTGCTGGGTGCTGGCGGCGGGTTGGGTGCCATCGTTCATGTGCGTGCTTTGGTCGGGTGGAAAGGACGCACAGGATAACGCGTTGCGGCCGCCGCCACCGTCAGCGACCGACCGAAAACAGCACCGCGTTGTTGACCGCGTACACCGCGCCGTCCGGCCCGATCACGGTCGAGGTATAGGCCTGGCCGACGCCGCTGTTGAGCTGGATCCGCTCGCTCAACTGGTTGGTGACCAGATCCCAGCGGTACAGGTAGCCGTCTTCGTTGTTGACCAGCACCGAGCGGGTGAGCGGGTCGACCGCGGCGGTATTGATGCACCACTCGGTCAGGAACGACGGATTGAACACGGTCGGCGTCACGCTCAGCATGGTGAAAATCTCCAGCATCACCGACATGCCGCTGTTGGCATCGATCTGGAACTGGTTCGGATCGAGGATGGCGATGCGATGCTGGCCGTCGGAGTAGCTGTTGTACTTGGTCATCAGCAGGTAGCTCGACGGGCCGGTGTACGACGGCACCATCGACGCCGGCACAATCGACGGCGTATTGTCCCAGCCGAACGCCCCCGGCAGCTTGGTCAGCGCCAGCGTGGCGTCGTAATGCAGCATCCAGCCGCGCGACGCGTGCCCGCTGCCGGCGGTGCCGAGCATGCCGAAATAGACATCACCGTCCGGCCCGATGGTGGGCGACGAGGTGCCGTTGTCGGTGACGGTGGCGTCGATACCGGTACGCGGATCGATCAGCCGCACCCGCGATTTGTGCGCCAGCGTCACGCTGTCGAGTGCCACCAGATAACCGGTCTGCACACCGGACGCCGTCGCCGCGGTGCGCAGGGCGATATACAGCGTGCCCTGGTCCAGCGACAGCGCCGGCGCGCTGTTCATGATGGAGCGGGCAAACGCAGTGCCCATCAGCGCCGCTGCATCGATCCAGGTGGCTGACCCATCCGGCGCCACCCGCGCGATGCCGCTCGACAGGTTGGCCGGGTTGGCGCCGGTGACGGCAAAGCCGAAGAACAGGTTGCCCTGCGCATCGCTGGTGATCGGCGTGTTGATGAACACCGTCGCGTCATAGCTGGCCGGCGCCGCCGCGTAGGTGGCGGCACCGTAGAACACCACGCTCTGCATCGCGCCGGCGGGCGAATCGGGATTGTCGCGATAGTAAAGCTTGCCCCCGGCGCCGGGCGCGTAGACGCGATTGGCCGGCGTCAGCGTCAGGTTGTAACTCGGCAGCCAGTTATGCTCGGGCAGGATGTAGTCGCTGGACGCCGACCAGATCAGACCGCCGCTGGCGGCCGATCTCGCCTCGAGACGAAAGCCGCCGGCCGCGCCGGTCTTCACCGGCAGCAACACCGTGTTTCGCGCCGTCACCAGCGGCGAGCCGTAATGCGCGAACAGCACGCTGCCGCTGTACTGCGGCGCCAGGTCCACCGGCGTATTCCAGCGCAGGCGCGTCAATGGTTGCGAGGCCACGGTGCTGACGGCGGTGTGTTGCGGATTGCGCGCGAAGGCGGGCCACGGTGTGCGGGGTGGCGGCGACAGCACCGCGCCGCGGCGCGATCGCACCGCGGCGATATCGGCGGCGGTGACGATGCCGGAAGCATTGAGGTCGAATTGGAAGTTGCCGGTGTCCACCGGTTGCCCGGCGCGGGAGCGGATTGCCGAGAGGCTGGCCGCGGCGACCTCCCCCACGCCGGTCACATCGCCCAGCAACAGGCCCAGTGCCGCCGCGACATTGAGCCCGGCGCCGTTGACGTTGTTCAGCGCGACACGCACGCGGGTGTTGTCGGCCAGCGGCGGCAACGTCACCGTGACTTCCATGCCCAGCGCCGCAGCCGCGCCGCCGGCGATGACGGCGCCGGTATCACCGGTCAGCGTCAGCGTGCCGGGGCTGAGCAGCGGGGAATCGAAGCGGAATACCACCGCATGCCCGCTGCCGCGCTGGCGCGGCTCGATGCTGACATCGCCGCCGATGGGCTGCGTGGCATCGATCCGCAGGTCAAACGGTCCCGCCGCGCCATGCGTGATGCGCGAAACCACTCCGATCAACGCCGGCGCCGGCGCACCGGCCAGCCGTGCCCGGTCCGGCTCCGGCCGCGACGCGGCTGACAGCGACAACGGCGCGATGCCGAGTAATGCGGCGATGCAAAGCAGGCGAAGGGACGCTCTCAATGTCATGCGTGGTCTCGTGATCGCAGCCTGATGCATGCCGTTGAACTGAAGCCGGCACGGGACAGAACGATGCAGACGATTCTACTTCAGCCGATGCGGCAACCGACTGGCGGTTTCGATGCAGGCACGTGAAGACTCAGGCGTTCAGCGATCGCTCCGACGCGGCCGCCTGCTGTCTCTCGGCCATCGCCTGCATACCGCCCAGCCATTCCGGCTCCATCACCCGATCAAATTCACTCGTTGCCGCACTTGTTACGCTGCGTCCCTGGCTGATTTCGAGCATGGCGTCGGCGACGCGACCCTCGGCAAACAGCGCGGCGGCCCGGCCGCGATGCACCGTCGCCGGCGAAATCAGATAGGAATTTTCCAGGATATCGTCGGCATAACGCCGCGCTTTCCCCGCATCACCGATCACGAAACCGAAAAAGTACGCCAACTCCGCCGCATACTGCCCGCGCATGGCAGCCGGCACATGCTCGTAATGCGCCTCGATTTGCGCCGCTGCCATCGCCGCCTCGTCGATATCGCCGCGGTCGTGTCCGGCCTGCAGGCGAACCAGATGCGCCAGCAGCAGCTCCAGCTCGTCCACGTCTCCCTTGCCCAAGGCATCGATCACGTCCCGCGACCAATCTCGCGGCCTGACACCGGCATACATATCGGCGACCACATCAAACAGGGCGCGAAACCGGACCGCGTTATCGCCGCCGCGCAGCAACGCGCGGATCTGGTGGCCGTCGGTGCGCACACCCGCCTGGGTACTGAGCGGCAACAGATTGAGCAAACCCAGGAACAGGTTGAAGCATGCGAATACAAGCAGGCTTGCCACCAGCACCGGCGATCCCACCAGAGCCGACGCGCACCACAATGCCAGCGCGCCAAGCAGCAGATTGGCCACGCCGCCGCCCAGCAGATAGACCACGAACTGCCGGTCGCTGGCGCCGCCGGCCGGTGGCGAACTGATCTGCTGTCCACTCAGCAGCGCCAGCGCCGACGGGCTGAAGCGGAACTGCCAGTGATCGCGCGCGGCAATGATCGACCACGGCCCCAGCGTCAACACCCGGAAACGAAAGCCGCCGGCGAGCGCGGCGACAAGGTGCCCCAGTTCGTGCACCGCGATGGCGAGGAAGAACGACAGCGGCATCATGGCCAGCAGCCAGATCGAATCGGCTTTGCGGAACCCGGCCAGGTCGAACCACTGCGGGAGGGTTTTCATGCCCAGCGCCACCCCTGCATAGCCGGCGATGCCACCAATCAACATGCTGATGATCAGCGCGCGTGGGGACTTGGCGGGCGGTTTTTTTGTACTCACAAGCGGTTCTCCGACGGCGCGCGCCAGCTTGCGCGCCATATCGTCACAGCGTGCGAGTTTACTCAGTCCCCCATGGGACGAGAATCGCCTTGCGACAATCGGCAGGCAAGAGTGACGAGTGCCCGTATGTGAAACGTAAACGCGTAGCTGTGTTCCGCCCATTCCGTTGGCGACGAATTCTGCCCACATTGGCTCAGTCGACCGGCCCGGTTTGAGAAACAGCAATTCGACTGCAACCGGCGATCACCGCTGAAAAAAACGTCGACTTTCTTTACAGTGAACTGGATAAGTTACTGCCGAGCAACCAGCAATATCTTGTATATCAATGCATATTTACCTGCGGCACAAATATTGCATGATTGCGCACAGCGCCGTAATTCGGCCAACCAGGGGAGGCAATATGAAACTTTCAAACGTATTGAAAAAATTGGGTGCAGTGGGTGTTGCGGTTGCGGCATTGACGATCGGCATCGGCCAGGCAGCGGCGACAGTTATCACCTTCAATTTTTCGTCCTCGTATTCTTCGGGGAGCGGCACACTGAATGCCACCGACAACGGCAACGGCTCCTACACGGCAATCAGCGGATTCGGCAATGAAACCATCGGTTTGAACAATTACCTGCTAACGCTAATTTTTAATCCCAACGGAACCTTTCAGTTCAGCAATGGCACCTACATATTTGACAATCAGGTGGTACCGGCCGGCAATCCGCTGATTCTTAATGGTGGCTTGCTGTTCAGCTCGACAAACGGTGGCGGCATGATCAACCTGTATTCCACCGGTCCGAATAGCTATTACTATTCGAGCGCCCTTGCAGGCGGCTCCATTTACAATCCTGGCGTATTGGCCTCGTTTGAGGTGACAAGCGTACCTGAGCCCGCCACGCTGACGCTGTTTGGCATCGGGCTTATCGGCATGGCAGTTGCGCGTCGTCGCTCGCGTAAATGAATTGACGCCTGAATTTTCTGGCGCCTTCGAGTGCAATGCCCCGCGAATGCGGGGCATTTTATTTTGTGGCAACTAGCTAGATCTGCAGCGAGCGATGGTCGCACACGGCAACGCAGCGAAAGTCTAGCGCTGGCGCGGTTTGCAGGCCGTTTTTGGCCTGGAAGGCGCACCAGCGCTGGAGTTTCACCACAGGGAACTCCTTGAAACCACCAAAATTCATCATTCCAGCGAAGGCTGGAATCCAGCCCGCCAATATTCTCAAACGCTTGGACGGAACTGGGTCCCAGCCTTCCGACGGCTCAGCCCGCCAGCGACTCCACCCAGCGGGCAATCGCCATCCACGCCGGGCTGGTGCTGACCGGCACCAGCAGCAACTGCACCGCCAGCAGCAGTCCACCGCCGACCAGGTAGGCCGGGTGCGGCCGGCCGCGCCGCCGCCAGTCGTGGATGATCGCAGCCACGACCAGCAGGTCCACGCACAATCCCGGCGGTATCGCCACGAACACCGGCGGCGGCCCCTTCGCGTCCGGCGGCGCGAAGGCAGTCATGAACAGGCGCGCCGTGGCCGCGTGCATCAGCGGGATGTTGGCCAGCAGCATCAGGCGCTTGTGCAGGTCGGCGTTGCGCACGTTGGCGATCGCCACCGCCAGGAAGCCCGCGAACAGCAGCAGCCCACTCAGCGAAACGACGGCGAAGCGGCGCGCCTCGTCGCCCATGCCGATGCCGGAGGCCACCTTGATCGAATTGATCGCCGCCAGCACGACGGTAATTCCCATCGCGGTGGCGAGCGAGATGCCCGCCATGCCCCAGTCGCGATGCCTGGGGGTGCGACCGCTGGCGACAAACAGCGTCTGCACCAGGAACAGCAGGGTCCAGGCAAAGAACAGCATGCCGTGAATGTGCAGGATCGGTGCACCACGAAACGTGCCGGCGGAAAGCTTGGCCCAGTAGGTCGGGATGAAGCCGCCGAAGCCGATCAGGACAAAGATCCCCGCCATCCAGACATAGAACCACTTTGCGTCGCGTCGCGCGATGCCGTCCGCCGTCGTGTCCATTTCGCCCCCTGGCTGGTTATTCGTGTGCCGGCCAGTTTAGGACAAAGATCCGCCGGCAGGGTAGCCGGCCCGCTGGCGCGCCCCGCTATGCCCCGCTTACTCCAGCGGCTTCCAGCCCGGATGC
>CAYQKN010000044.1:0-8853 GCA_964417885.1 uncultured Burkholderiales bacterium
CTGCCGTTGTGGCAGGTTGCGCACGAGCCCGGCGCGACACCGTTGTGCGTAAAGGTCGCCGGCTTCCACGCCGAGGTGCGGTGGCAGACATCACAGGCCTGCGTGGTTTGCACGTGGCTGGTGGGTTTGCCGGTCGCACTGCTGCCGTTGTGGCAGGTTGCGCACGAGCCAGGGGCAATGCCTGTGTGGGTGAAATTCGCTGGCTTCCATGCCGAGGTGCGATGGCAGGCGTCGCAGGATTGTGTTGTGGCCACATGCCTGGTGGATTTGCCAGTGGCGCTACTGCCGTTGTGACAGCTGGCACAGGTGCCCGGTGCGACCGCGCTGTGGCTGAATGCTGCCGGCTTCCAGGCAGTGGTCCGGTGGCAAGCGTCGCAGGCCTGTGTGGTCTGCACGTGACCGCTGGATTTTCCCGTGGCCTGGGTACCGTTGTGGCAGGTCGCACAAGTGCCAGGCGCAATTCCACTGTGGCTGAAGGTTGCCGGTTTCCAGCCGTTGACCCGATGGCAGGAATCACAGGATTGAGTCGTCACGACGTGCGAGACGGACTTTCCGGTTGCAGTCGTGCCATTGTGGCAGCCTGCGCATGACCCTGGGCTTACGCCGCTATGACTGAAGGTTGCCGGCTTCCAACCGGTGGTGCGGTGGCAGCTGTCGCAAGGCTGGCTGGTCGGCACATGACCGGTGGTCTTGCCGGTTGCCGTGCTGCCGTTGTGGCAGGTGCTGCAGGTTCCCGACGCCACGCTGGCATGGCTGAACGTGGCCGGCTTCCAGCCAGCCGGGCGGTGACAGGTGTCGCAGGCCTGCGTAGTCGGCACGTGTGCCTGTGGTTTGCCGCTCGCCGTTGAGCCGTTGTGGCAGTTTGCGCAGGTTCCGGCAACGACATCGGCGTGATTGAAGCCGGCAGGTTTCCAGCCGCTGGAACGATGGCATGAGTCGCAACTCTGGCTAGTAACGATGTGTGCGGCCGGTTTGCCGGTAGTTGCGGTGTTGTTGTGGCAACTTGCGCAGGTGCCGGGGGCGATGCCGGCGTGGCTGAACAATGCCGGCGTCCATGACTTTGACTGGTGGCAGGAGTCGCATTGCAGCGAGGTGGGTATGTGATTGGCAGGCCGGGTTGAGGATGAAAACCGGCTGCCGGCCTGGTGGCAACTGTTGCAGTCCTTCGGCGTGCCGATGAAGACGCCGCGCTGGTGGCATGACTCGCAGCGGGCACTCTGGTGGGCGCCGGAAAGGGGAAATCCGGATTTGCTGTGATCTTGCCGGCTGACAGCGGCAGGCTGCGCTGCTGCCGCGAGGTCCGCGATCAGAACGGCACTGGCGAACAGCATGATCACCTGCAACAGCAGATGGCGCAGGAAAGTGCGCCGTGGCCGGGCTTTCCTAGCCTCTGGCTGCGACGTTCCCCGTGATGTGGCGGCCGTTATGAATGACATGGTGCTCGCTCTGTGTAAAAAGATTACACACAGTGTCTCCCGCTTTCCGGGAAATTGCAATAGCATGCCTGTCGCTGAATGGCGACAGTGAATGTTCCCTAGCGGCCGCGCGCCGCGCCGCTGCTAAGCGTCTTCCAGTCCCGCGTGATGTGACATCGCTCGCAGACCACGCCAAAGCCGCCCGAGTGCGTGTCGTCGCCGGAGTGGCAGGCAAAGCAGTTGCTGGAGACCGGCGCAATCGCAGCCTTCGGATCGCTTACCGGCTGCCGGTGGCAGGAAATGCACGTGACGCGCAGGTGCGCGCCGTCAAGCGGATAGCGTGTCCGCCGGGCGTGGTCAAAATCCCACGCCTTCCAGCTTCGCGTGGTGTGGCAGGTTTCACAGCGTGTGCCGAGCGTGCGCTTGTGAACGTCATCGCGCATGTGGCACTTGCTGCATTCCGAGGGCGCATCCTTGTACTGCGGCGACTTGTGGCAGGCCTTGCACTCGAGCCGGAAATGCGCGCCGGTGAGCGGAAACTTCGACCGGTTATGGTCGTACTTGACGCCAGTCCACAACTTCTCGGTGTGGCAGGCCGCGCAGTTGGCACCGAGTTGCCCCTTGTGCACATCGTCGCCGCGATGACACGAGTGGCAATCGGTGGCCAGTGCCTTGGCGCCGTCCTTTACGTACAGCGTTCCGCTGTGGCAGGCGTCGCACTTCAACCTCGCATGCGCATCACGCAACACGTAGCGGGTCGATCTGGCGTGGTCGAACAGGGCGGGTTTCCAGCCGGCATCGCCATGGCAGCGCTCGCACTCCTTGCCGAATCGCCCCTTGTGCACATCGTCTGCGCGGTGGCATGAAACACAGGCAGTGGCCAGCTTTTCAGCGGGCGGGCCGCGGTGGCAGCTTTGGCATTTCTCGGCCTTGTGCTTGTTGGCAAGCGGAAAACGGGTATCGCGATCGTGATCGAAAGTGGTCGACTTCCAGCCCTGCTCGCGATGGCATGTTTCGCACTTGTCTCCCAGCCGGCCCTTGTGTACGTCATCGGTTTTGTGGCAGGCGACGCACTTGGTCGGCAGTTTTTCGCTGTAAAGCGGCGCGCGGTGACAGGTATCGCACTTTGCGGTGGCGTGTTTGCCCAGCAACGGATAGCGGGTCTGGCGTGCGTGATTGAATTGGGATTTCCAGTCAGCTGCCGAGTGACAGGTGTCGCACTTGTCGCCGTAGCGACCCTTGTGCGCATCCTCCTTGCGATGGCAGGCGATACAGGCGCGCGGCGTGTCCTTGAAGCGATTGTTGGCGTGACAGGCATCACATTTGGCGTCGCGATGCTTGCCGCTGAGCGCGAACCGGGTCTTTGCGTGATCGAAGCGAGCGTCCTTCCAGGTCGCGTCGTTGTGACATTCATGGCACTTCTCGCCCAGCTCACCCTTGTGCTTGTCGTCCTTGCGATGACAGGCAATGCAGGCAGACGGCGCCTCCCGGAAACGCGTGCCGGCGCGGTGGCAGGCGTCGCATTCAAGCCTGGCATGCGCGTTGGCAAGAGCGAAATCGGCCTGCGCGTGATCAAAGCGCCGGTGGTCAAAGTCCGCTATCCGGGCGTCTCTGCCCTTGTGATCGGTATGACAGGCGCGGCAGTCCTTGCCCTGAACGGCCGGCGACCGGCCGTGATAGCCAGCCTTGTTCGCGATGTCTGCGGCGACCGGCTTGTGGCAATCCTGGCAAAGGCGGTTCTGCTCCGCTTTTCGGAACGGCGTGTGGCACTTCTTGCACTCCATTTCGAACTTTCCGTGCGACTCGGTCAGTTGTCCCGGCATCACCAGTGACTCTACCGTCTGGGCCAGCGACGACGGCGCCGGCAACAGGGTGGCGATCAGTGCGACGATGCCCCGGGCCAGTCGGGACAAGAAGGCCTTGGTGCATGTTCGCAATGGCAGATCAATACATGTGAACGGCCAGCACGTGATATGCCGCGCTGGCGGCGAGCAGAAACACGAACGGCAGGTGAAGCACGTGCCACAACGCGAAAATGCGCTTGTAGGCTCCATACTGGGCGCGCCGCACAACGGCGGCCGTATATTCCCCGACCATGCGCTCGAATTGGCGCTGGCGCAGCGCGCGCTTGGCAGTATCCCATCTGCGCTCGCTTGCGCGCCGGTCCAGGTGTCCGGCAAGCGCGTGACGGCAGGCGTTGCGCACACGCCATTCGCGCACCGGCAGGGCGATGAACGCCAGCACCGCGGCACGTTTGCCTGGAGGCATGTCGCGGGTGCGGTCACGAAACAGCTTCAGGGCGGCGATCACATCCGGCGCCCAGTGCATGTCGCGATTGAAGTTCAGGCTGCGGCTTTCCTCATCGCCTTCCAGATCATTCAGTTTCCATTCCTGACCGGACAGGCCGTTGTGTATGCGCACATAGACGAAGCGACCGACAATTCCGCTGCCCGCAACCAGGATCATGGCGCTCATTGCCACCAGCGCATTCTGCGAGTCAACGCGAAATGACGAGTGATAGATGATCGCCAGCGGGCCGATCACGCCGCAGACCATGTGAAATATGAACCACGGTTTGCTCGATCCCATCCGTTGCAGGCCGCGAATGCGCTTCTTCATCGGGTACACCAGAAGCAGCAGCATCAGGATGCCGCCGGTCAGGCCAAGCGCGTAGCCGAAGTCCGAGCCTGGCGTATACCAGCCGTGAGAGCGAATCAGCATGGCACTGGCGGTCAGCAGCAGGCCAAGCAGCAGGTACAGGACGGTTGTTGCGGACTTCATTGGTGCGGATTCCGGAGGTTGATCGGGATGGCGGCTGGCCACGGTCAGGTCACGATGTGTAAAAAAATAGCACACTTGTGGTATGCTGGCAACTGTGGCGAAAAGAATGGCGTCGACCTGACGCGGCTGTCGATACCGTTGCCGCGACAGATTTGAGGAATGGGCATGCTGAATGTTGAGGCAGCGGCAATCTACGTTGTGCCGATCGCACTTGTGGTGTGGTGGTACCTGCGCGCGCATGCCCGTCACTCGGCGCACAGTGTGGCGATGCGGGACGAGCTGGTAGCGGCAGGCCTGACCGAACCGCCTTCATTGCATCCGGTGATTGATAACCAGCGCTGCATCGGTTCCGGCGGCTGTGCCAAGGCCTGTCCCGAGGGCGCGCTGGGGATCGTCAATGGCAAGGCCGAGCTGGTAAACCCGGTCGCCTGCATCGGCCACGGCGCCTGCGCGGCCGCCTGTCCCATGTCCGCCATCGAACTGGTTTTTGGCACCGAGCGGCGCGGCATGGAAATCCCGCGGGTCAACCCGGATTTCCAGACCAATGTGCCGGGTTTGTTCATTGCCGGCGAACTGGGCGGCATGGGGCTGATCCGCAAGGCCAGCCAGCAAGGGGCCCAGGCGATCGCGTCCATCGCCAATACGACACGGGAGCGAAAATCGGCTGCGTCAGATTTTGACGTGGTGATTGTCGGCGCCGGGCCGGCCGGACTTGGCGCGGCGCTGGCGGCAAGCGCCGCAAAGTTGAAGTATGTGGTGCTGGAGCAGGAGGACACGCTCGGCGGTTCGATCCTGCACTATCCGCGCGCCAAGATAGCGATGACCGCGCCGATCAAGCTGCCACTGGTTGGCACGGTGCGATTCACCGAGGTTTCCAAGGAAAAGCTGCTCGACTTCTGGAACCGTGTGGTTGTCGAGCACCGCTTGAATGTTCGCTACGGCGAGCGCATGAACGGCGTCCGCCGCGCCGGCGATTGCTTTGAGGTCGTCACACCCGGCGCCACCTACCGCGCCGCGACGGTGCTGCTGGCGATCGGCCGCCGCGGCACACCACGCAAACTCGGTGTCGACGGTGAGGACCTGCCGAAGGTGGTTTACCGGCTGATCGAGCCGGAGCAATACCGCGACCAGCATGTCCTGGTGATCGGTGGCGGCGACAGCGCGGTCGAAGCGGCGCTTGCGCTGGCGGAGGTTTCCACCACTCGCGTGACGCTGTCATATCGCGGCGAAGCGTTCAGCCGCATCAAGCCCAAGAATCGGGCACGACTTGAACGGCAGGTGGCAGCCGGCGGCCTGACGGTGATGCTGACCTCAAAAGTGAAGAACCTGACCGAGGAGCATGCGGTGCTGAGCACGGCATCCGGTGACAAGGTCATGACCAATCACGCCGCAATTGTCTGCGCCGGCGGTGATCTGCCGACCGGATTGCTGCGCGAACTGGGTGTGACGGTGGAATCGCACTATGGCAAGTCGGCCATCCGTACCGGTGACCGGCCGCGCGCCCCGGCTTGACCTGGAAACCACCAGGAATTTCATGGTTTTTCGCCAGCAATTGCCAACAGGAGGGAAATGAAATGAATGGATTCGCACGTTATCTGGCACCGTTGATGGCAACGGCTGCGATGGTTGCATCCAGCGCCTGGTCGCAGCAGCCGCCAGGCTCGGAGTGCCAGCAGCCGCGCTTTACCGGCAAGGCGCCGGATGAATACTACACACTGAAAAATCCGCTCGATGGTCCTGGCGCCGACCCACAGCCGGGCCAGAGCATCTACGGCGGCGAAATCGAGGGCGTCAACTGCGCGGTATGCCACGGCAAGAAGGGAAACGGCAAAGGCGTGCTGGCCAAGGACTATGTCCCGCCGCCGCGCAACTTCCAGTGCACAGGAACCATCCGCGATATCCCGGACGGGCAATTGTTCTGGATCATCAAGTTTGGATCACCAAAAACCGAAATGCCGGATCACCGCAAACTCACCGACGAGCAGATTTGGCAACTCATTGTTTTTGTTAGACAACTGGCTAAATAGCCAGCGTTGATCGAACGACTGCCCGCAGCCGCGCACATTGCCGGCCGCGGAAAATGCGCTCGCCGCGCCGGCAGCCGGCTCGTGGCATACCGGCCGGCTGGCCCGGATTCCCGAATCGTGTTGATTTATCTCGCTTTTTCGGGCTATAATGACGGGCTTTCCCGATCCTTGCGTCGCTGGGTCGGGGCAATCCACACCCTTGCACCGTTAAGGTCTCCTCCACGGGGAGTCTCGCGAGGGGAGGTCAACCTTAACTTTTGGAGTTCTTAATGTCGGTAACCATGCGTCAAATGCTGGAGGCGGGCGTCCACTTCGGACACCAGACCCGTTTCTGGAATCCCAAGATGGCACC
Organism: uncultured Burkholderiales bacterium; assembly: GCA_964417885.1. Taxonomy (GTDB): domain Bacteria; phylum Pseudomonadota; class Gammaproteobacteria; order Burkholderiales; family Usitatibacteraceae; genus UKL13-2. The sequence goes on from CAYQKN010000044.1 coordinate 6,576, forward strand.
TTTTATCTTTGGTGCCCGCAACAAAATTCACATCATCAACCTTGAGAAGTCGCTGCCGATGTACCAGGACGCGCTCAAGTTTGTGCGTCAGCTGGCCTCCAACAAAGGCACGATCCTGTTTGTCGGCACCAAGCGGCAGGCACGCGAAATCGTGATGGAGGAAGCACAACGCGCCGGCATGCCCTATGTCGATTTTCGCTGGCTGGGCGGCATGCTCACCAACTACAAGACAGTAAAAGGCTCCATCAAGCGCCTCAAGGAACTCGAGCAGATGGTCGAAGACGGCTCGCTCGAGAAGCTGTCCAAAAAAGAAGCGCTGATGTATTCGCGCGAAATGGAGAAGCTGCAGCGCTCGATGGGCGGCATCAAGGACATGGGCGGTGTGCCGGACGCGATTTTCATCATCGACGTCGGCTTCCACAAGATCGCCGTGACCGAGGCCAAGAAGCTGGGTGTACCGATCATCGGCGTGGTCGACACCAACAATTCCCTGGACGGCGTTGATTACGTGATCCCGGGCAATGATGATTCGACCCGCGCCATTCGTCTATATGCCCGCGGCGTTGCCGATGCGATTCTCGAAGGCAAGAGCCAGGTGATCCAGGAAATGGTGAAGCCCGGTGAAGAGCTGGTCGAAGTGACCGAAGAAGAAGCGAAGTAACCGCACCAATCGGAAAAAAGGGGCTCCGGCCCCTTTTTTTTAAACATGAATTCAACGTCGCTGCCGGACCGGTGGCGACGGCGTGAAGTAACCAGTCAGGAGACAGTTGTGGCAGAAATTACAGCAGGTATGGTCAAAGAGCTGCGCGAGAAAACCGACGCGCCAATGATGGAATGCAAGAAGGCGCTGACCGAAGCGGCCGGCGACATGGAGAAAGCGGAAGAAATCCTGCGCGTCAAGCTCGGCAACAAGGCCAGCAAGGCCGCCAGCCGGGTCGCTGCCGAAGGCGTGGTCGCGATTTATATTTCCGCTGACCAGAAGCTCGGCGCCATCGTTGAAATCAACTGTGAAACCGACTTCGTGGCCAAGAACGATGATTTCCTTGCGCTTGCGAACAAGCTGGCCGAGCTGGTTGCCACCAGGAATCCGGCTGATGTGGCTGCATTGTCGGCACTCGAAATCAACGGTACCAGCGTGGAAGAAACCCGCAAGGCGCTGATCGGCAAGATCGGTGAAAACCTGTCGATCCGCCGCTTCAAGCGTGTCGAGGCGACAGGTGCGCTGAACAACTACATCCACGGCGGCGCCAAGGTCGGTGTGCTGGTCGATATCACCGGTGGCGATGCGACGCTGGCCAAGGATGTGTCGATGCATATCGCCGCGTCCAAGCCGAAGTCGCTGGATGCCAAGGGCGTGCCGGCCGAAGACATCGCCAAGGAACGTGCGGTTGCCGAAGGCAAGGCGGCCGAATCCGGCAAGCCGGCCGAGATTGTCGCCAAGATGGTTGAAGGCTCGGTTGCCAAGTACCTGAAGGAAGTCTCTCTGCTGTCGCAGCCGTTCGTCAAGGACGACAAGATGACGATCGAGGCGCTGATGAAATCCAGGGGCGCTGCAATCAATTCGTTCACGCTTTACCTGGTGGGCGAGGGCATTGAAAAGAAAGTCACCGACTTCGCGGCGGAAGTTGCGGAAGCGGCAGCGGCTGCAGCAAGATAAGCAACACGGCGGGGAGGCGATTGCGCTTCCCCGCTTTGCTTCTGCCCGAAGTTTTTTGCCTGAAAGCGGACACAATCCGCGTTCAGAATGTCAAGAACAACAAGGAGCCCTGATGACACCCAAGTATCAACGAATCCTCCTCAAGTTGTCCGGTGAGGCGTTGATGGGCGACGATGCATTCGGCATCAACCGGCCCACCATCCAGCGCATTGCCGCAGAAATCAAGGAAGTGTCGGATCTGGGCGTGGCCATTGGCATCGTCATCGGCGGAGGCAATATTTTCCGCGGTGTGTCAACCAGCGCCGAGGGCATGGACCGGGCGACGGCAGACTACATGGGCATGCTGGCCACGGTGATGAATTCGCTGGCCCTGCAGGACGCCTTGTCGAAAGCCGGTGTGACGCCCCGGGTGCAGTCGGCGATCAACATCGAGCCGGTGGTCGAACCCTACGTTCGTCCCAAGGCGATGCAATATCTGGAAGAAGGCAAAGTCGTGGTGTTTGCCGCCGGCACCGGCAATCCTTTTTTCACCACCGATACCGCCGCTGCACTGCGCGGCGCGGAAATCGGTGCGCAGATTGTGCTGAAAGCGACCAAGGTTGACGGCGTTTACACGGCGGA
>CAYQKN010000044.1:8863-27035 GCA_964417885.1 uncultured Burkholderiales bacterium
CAAGACTGCAACGCGCTATCATCAGCTCAGTTTTGACGAGGCCATCATCAAGAACCTGAAAGTGATGGATGCGACCGCGCTGGCTTTGTGCCGCGACCAGAAACTGCCGATCAATGTGTTTTCGATCTTCAAGAAGGGCGGACTGAAGCGTGTGGTGATGGGCGAAGACGAAGGCACCCTGGTGCATGCCTAACGCATTGGTGGAGTGAATACATGAACGTTGCTGACCTGAAAAAACAAGCCGAAGTAAAGATGACCAAGTCGCTGGAGACGTTGAAAAACGATCTCGGCAAGGTCCGCACCGGCCGCGCCCATGCCGGTCTGCTGGATCATATCCAGGTGGATTACTACGGCTCGATGGTGCCGCTGAAGCAGGTGGCGAACGTCACGCTGTCCGACGCGCGCACCATCACGGTCCAGCCGTGGGAAAAGAAGCTCGGCCTGGTGATCGAAAAATCGATTCGTGACTCCGACCTTGGCCTGAACCCGATCTCGATGGGCGACATCATTCGCGTGCCGATGCCGTCGCTGACCGAGGAACGACGCAAGGAACTGGCAAAGATCGTCCGCAGCGAGGGTGAACACGCCAAGGTTGCGATCCGCAACATCCGTCGCGATGCCAACACGACGCTCAAGGATGCCCTGAAGGCGAAGACGTTGCCGGAAGACGACGAGAAAAAGGCCCAGGAAGACGTGCAGAAACTGACAGACCGTTTCATCCACGACGTCGACAAGGCGGTCGCCGAAAAAGAGAAAGACCTGCTGTCGGTATAAGGCAGCCTCAGAGTCCCTGCCTTTCATGTTCGAGAGTTCAACCCAGACCATACCGCCGGCACGCGACGTGCCGCGCCATATCGCCATCATCATGGACGGCAATGGTCGCTGGGCCAAGCAGCGCTTCATGCCCCGTGTCGCCGGGCACAAGCGCGGTGTCGAGGCGGTACGCGAGACCGTCAAGGCCTGTGGCGAACTTGGCGTCGAGTATCTGACCCTGTTTGCGTTTTCCAGCGAGAACTGGCGCCGGCCGGCAGATGAAGTTTCGGTGCTGATGCAGCTGTTCATGCGCGCACTTGAAAACGAAGTCGCCAAACTGCACGAAAACCAGATCCGGTTCAAGGTGGTCGGTGACCTGTCCCCGTTCGACGCGCGAATTCGTGACCTGGTCGCCAATGCCGAGGAACTGACCCGGCACAACCAGAAATTGACGCTGACCGTGGCGGCCAATTACGGTGGTCGCTGGGATATCCTGCAGGCAGCCAACAAGGCGCAGCAGGCAAGGCTGCAGCCGGGACCGGCGTCGCCAGGCTCAAGCCCCACGCAGGGTTCGCCAGCGCCGGACCTCAAGCCACTAACCGAGGCAGAACTGGCGCAGCATCTGGCGATGAACTATGCCCCCGAGCCCGACCTTTTCATCCGCACCGGCGGCGAGGAGCGAATCAGCAATTTCCTGTTGTGGCAGCTTGCTTACTCGGAGTTTTACTTCACCACTGACCTGTGGCCGGATTTCGGTCGTGCCGGCGTGCTCAAGGCAATCGAGTCCTACCGCACCCGCGAGCGGCGTTTCGGCCGCACCAGCGAGCAACTGGCCGACTCGCAAGCTGCACCGGGCGCCAGGGTCAGTGCCGCCTAGTTTGCGCGCAGCGTATTCACCATGCTGAAAACCCGCATCATCACAGCATTGGTGATATTGCCGATCTTGCTGATTGCGCTGTTTGCACTGCCGAACCTGGTGTGGGCGCTGTTCACGCTCGGCATTGTGCTCGCCGCTACCTGGGAATGGAGCCGCCTGAGCCAGCTGACCGGTGCGGGCGCAATCGGATACCACTTGCTGACGGCGCTGGCGGCGGCGGCGGTTCTGCTGGCCTATGTCAATGGCAGCGTGGCCGGCATTGCGTTCGAACACTTCAAATGGGTCGGCTTCTCGATGGCGGCGATATTCTGGCTGCTGGTGGTTCCGGTCTGGCTTGGGCGCACCTGGAAGTCGCCGTCGCCGGCGCTGACCGGCCTGGTCGGCTGGCTGGTGATTTTCCCCACCTGGCTCGCTTTTCTCTCGCTGCATGATCTCGGCCCCTGGGTGCTGCTGTCATTCGCGGCAATCGTCTGGGTCGCCGATATTGCCGCCTATTTTGTCGGCCGCCGGTTTGGCACCCGCAAACTCGCGCCCGCGATCAGTCCCGGCAAGACGGTGCAGGGTGCGATGGGCGCCGTTGCCGGCGTGACGCTTTATTTCTTTCTGTGGCGCTACCTTTCCTCGCTTGCTCCGGTGCAGGCAAACGGCTGGGCCGGGGATCTGCTTTCTCATGGCTGGATGCTGTTCGCGGCATTTTTTGTCCTGTCATTTTTTTCCATCCTGGGGGACCTGTTCGAGTCCTGGATGAAACGCTGTGCCGGGATGAAGGATTCCAGCAATCTGCTGCCAGGACACGGCGGTATTCTTGACCGCATCGACGCGCTCACGTCGACGCTGCCGCTTGCCGGCCTCTATATGATGCTGATGACGGCGTCCAAGTCATGAAGAACGTAACCATCCTGGGCTCCACAGGTTCGATCGGTGTCAGCACGCTGGACGTGATCGGCCGCCACCCCGACCGGTTCCGCGTATTTGCACTGACCGCCGCGACACGGGTGGAGGAGTTGGCCCAGCAGTGCCGTCAGTTTCAGCCGCGCTTTGCCGTGATGCCGGACCCGGTGCATGCCGAATCGCTGCGCCATCGGCTTTCCGAGCTGGGCATCGATTGCCAGGTACTGTCGGGCGAGGACTCGCTGGCCGAGGTTGCCGCGCACGGCGATACCGATATGGTGATGGCGGCGATCGTCGGTGCCGCCGGCCTGCCGTCGTCGATTGCCGCGGCGCGTGCGGGCAAGACCGTGATGCTGGCGAACAAGGAGGCGCTGGTGATGGCCGGCCGCATCTTCATGGATGCGGTGCATGAGAATCACGCCACCCTGTTGCCGATTGACAGCGAACACAACGCCATTTTCCAGTCGTTGCCGGTCAACTTCGCGGCTGGCCTTGATGTTGTCGGCGTGCGCAAGTTGATCCTGACCGCGTCGGGCGGACCGTTTCGTACCCGGCAGCTTTCGGAGCTGGCCGGTATCACGCCGGCGCAGGCATGCGCACACCCCAACTGGGTGATGGGTCGCAAGATTTCGGTCGACTCGGCGACGATGATGAACAAGGGCCTCGAAGTGATTGAGGCGCGCTGGCTGTTCAACGCCATGCCTCGGCAGATCGAAGTGCTGATCCATCCGCAAAGCATCATCCATTCAATGGTCGAATACCTCGACGGCTCGGTCATCGCCCAGCTCGGCAACCCCGATATGCGCACGCCGATCGCCTATGCGCTCGGCTACCCGGCGCGTATCGAAGCCGGTGTGGCCGCACTCGACCTGGCCAAGGCAGGCAAACTCGAATTCGAACCGGTGGACCTCGGGCGCTTTCCCTGCGTCAGGCTGGCCTACGAGGCGCTGGAACGCGGCGGGACCGCTCCCGCCGTGCTCAATGCCGCCAACGAAATCGCCGTCGAGGCGTTTCTCGGCGCCAGGCTCGCGTTCCTGGATATCCCCCATGTCATCGAGGACGTGCTGACCCGGATGCCGGTGTTTGAGGCGCACCAGCTCGCCGACATCCTGCAGGCCGATATCGGGGCACGCAGCCTCGCCCGCGAACGTGTTGCGCAATTGCGACTCCAAGCCGAGCCTGCGGAATAGTCCGCACCAATTCTGCCCCCGTCAATGAACATTCTGGTCACCCTCGCTGCGTTTATCCTCGCCATTGGCGTGCTGGTGACGATCCATGAACTCGGCCATTACTGGGCGGCGCGCTGGTGCAACGTCAAGATCCTGCGTTTTTCGATCGGTTTTGGTCGCCCGTTGCTGTTGCGGCGGCGCGGGCCTGACCAGACAGAATGGGTGATCGCCGCGTTGCCACTGGGCGGTTACGTGAAGATGGCGGACGAACGTGACGAAAGTGTCGATGCGGCCGATGCCGGCCGCGCGTTCAACAACAAGTCGGTCTGGCAGCGGATTTTCATCGTTGCCGCCGGACCATTGGCAAATTTCCTGCTGGCCGCGCTGTTCTATTGGATCCTGTTTGTCAGCGGCATGCCCGGCACCAAACCCTACGTGGCGGCGCCGGCTGCACATTCCGCGGCGGCGAGCGCGGGGTTTGTCGAATTCGACCTCATCACCGCCATCGACCGGCAACCGGTACGAACCTGGGGCGATGCGCGCCTGGTGCTGCTGGATCTCGCGGTTGGCGGAGGCGTGGTCGACGTGGAGGTCGAGGAGACCGGCGGCCAGCGCCACATCCGGCGCCTGAGCCTTGCCGGTATCGGCAAGGACGATCTGGACAAGGATTTTCTTGGAAAAGTCGGTCTCGCGCCGTACCGCCTGAAAGTCGAACCGGTGCTCGGCGAAGTGGTCGCGGGCAGTCCAGCCGATCGCGCCGGCCTGCGGGTCGGCGATCGCATTGTCCGCGTTGATGGCCAGGCCGTGGCTCGCTGGGAATCACTGGTCGAGCGGCTGGTGGCCAGGGCAGACCAGCCCCTGGCCGTCGATGTCGAGCGTGACGGCAAGTCTGTTGCGGTTACCGTCGTACCGGAAAAAATCACCGAAAACGGCCGGACTTTCGGACGCATCGGGGTAAAACCGCGGCTCGATCAGTCGCTGCTTAAGAAGATGGGCACCACCGTGCGCTACGGGCCGATAGATGCCGCCGGCCGAGCCATTGCCAAGGTCTGGGACATGTCCGCGTTCAGCCTGAGGATGATGGGGCGGATGCTGACCGGTGATGTCTCCTGGAAAAACCTCTCCGGGCCGATCACCATTGCCGACTATGCCGGGCAGTCCGCCGTGCTTGGCTGGATGGCCTATGTTAATTTTCTGGCGCTGATCAGCGTCAGTCTCGGCGTCCTCAATCTGCTGCCCGTTCCGGTCTTGGACGGGGGGCAGTTGATGTATTATATGGCGGAGATTCTCACGGGCAGCCCGGTATCAGACCGGACCATGCAAATCGGCCAGCAAGTCGGCCTTGCCCTGCTGCTTGGGCTTACGGCCTTCGCCTTCTACAACGACATTCACCGTCTCCTCACCGGTTAAATACTTGATGCGCCAACCCGCCAAACCTGCTTTTGCATTTTCCAAGCTGTTAGCTGCACTCTGCACCGCACTGTTTTCCGCTTCCGTGCTGGCCATTCAACCGTTCGTGATCCGCGACATTCGTGTCGAAGGGGTGCAGCGGACCGAGGCCGGCACCGTGTTCAGCTACCTGCCGGTCAAAGTCGGCGAGTCGATGGACGACGAGAAGGCCGCGGCGTCGCTGAAGGCCCTGTATGCAACCGGCTTCTACACCGACGTGCGACTCGAGGTCGAGAACGACGTGCTGGTGGTGTTTGTGGCGGAGCGTCCGGCGATCGCGCAGATCGACATCAACGGGGCCAAGGAATTCACCAAGGAAAACCTCAAGGACGGCCTGAAACAGGTCGGCATTTCGGAGGCCAAGATTTTTGACCGCTCGGTGCTCGATCGGGCGGAAAAGGAAATCAAGCGCCAGTACACCAGCCGCGGTTTCTACTCCGCCACGGTGAAGACCACCGCCACCCCGCTGGAACGCAACCGGGTTTCGCTGGCCTTCAACATCGAGGAAGGCGAAGTCTCCAAGATCGTCGACATCAACATCATCGGCGCCAGCGCCTTTTCCGAGAGCACCCTGCTCAAGGAATTCGAACTGAGCACCGGCGGCTGGTTCAGCTGGTTCACCAAGGAAGACCAGTACTCGAAGCAGAAACTATCGGGTGACCTGGAAAAGCTCAAGTCCTTCTACCTCAATCGCGGCTACCTCGAGTTCAACATTGAATCGACCCAGGTCTCGATTACGCCGGACAAGGAAAAGATATTCATCACCCTGACCATTTCCGAAGGCCCGGTCTACAAGGTGGGTGAGATCAAGTTTGCCGGCGAACTCAAGATAACCGAAGCCGAAATGCGCTCGCTGCTGCTGTTCAAGGCCGGCGAAACCTTCTCGCGCCAGAAAATCGTCGATACGGTCAAGGCGATCAGCGACCGCCTCGGCAATGACGGCTATTCGTTTGCCAACATCAACCCGGTGCCGGAGCCCGACAAGGGCAAGCAGACCGCATCATTCACCCTGTTTGTCGATCCGGGCCGCCGTGTCTATGTGCGGCGGATCAATGTGCAGGGCAATTCGCGGACCCGCGACGAAGTGGTCCGGCGCGAACTGCGTCAGCTCGAGGCCGGCTGGTATTCGGTCGACAAGATCAACCGCTCGAAGGAACGGCTTGAGCGCACCGGCTATTTCGAGGACATCACGGTTGAAACACCGGCGGTGCCGGGCACCAACGATCAGGTCGACCTGAACGTGACGGTGAAGGAGCGCAATACCGGCAGCCTGCAATTCGGCGTCGGCTACTCCAGCGCCGACAAGCTCACCGTTTCCGCATCGGTATCGCAGGCGAATATTTTCGGCAGCGGCAACCAGCTCTCATTCCGCATCAACAACGGCTCCATCAGCAAGGTGTATGAGGTTTCCTATCTCAATCCATACTGGACCGTCGACGGCATCTCGCGCGGCTTCGACCTCTATGTGCGCGATCTCAACACCGCATCGCTGAGCACCGGCGAATACCAGTCGACGGCGACCGGCGGTGGTGTCCGCTTCGGCGTACCGGTAACCGAATATGACGCGATCAATTTCGGCCTCGGCTATGAGCGCAACGACCTCAAGCTCGATTCGTTCAGCCCGCAACGCTACCTCGACTACGTCAACACCTTCGGCTCACGCAGCAACACCGTGCGCGGCACCTTCGGTTTCGGCCGCGACACCCGCGACAGCATCTACTTCCCCAGCCGTGGCTACCTGCTTGAAGCCGGCGCCGAAGTCGGCCTGCCGGGCGGCGACGTCAAATTCTGGCGTCTGCAGACCCGCGGCCAGTGGCTGCAGCCGATCTGGGGGCCGATCGTGCTCAGCGTCAACGGCGAGTTCGGCATGGCGGACGGCTACGGCGGCAAGCCGCTGCCATTCTTCAAGAACTTCTATGCCGGCGGCGTCGATTCGATCCGCGGCTTCGAGCAAAGCTCGCTGGGCCCGCGCGATACCAACGGCGACTTTGTCGGCGGCAACCGGCGCGTGGTGGGCAACGTCGAATTGCTGTTCCCGATGCCGGGTGTGAAAACCGACAAGTCGGTTCGCCTGTCGGTTTTTGCCGATATCGGCAACGTTTTCGGCGCGTTCGAGGAAATGAAATTCGGCGACCTGCGCAGCTCGGTCGGTATTGGCGTAAGCTGGTTTTCGCCTGTCGGCCCGCTCAAATTCAGCCTCGCCAAGCCGCTGAAGCAGAAACCGGAAGACAAGGTGGAGCGGTTCCAGTTCCTGCTGGGCCGCGTGTTCTGATTGATTCAGCATGAAAGGCATCGCCATGCGTCGACATGCATCGTTCCTGTTTTTTTCCCTTGCGCTGGCTGCCGTTGCCGGCGAGGCGGCGGAGCTCAAGATCGGCTTTGTCAACCAGGAGCGCATCCTGCGCGAGGCGCCGGCCGCGAAACGGGTGCAGGAAAAGCTCGAGAAGGAGTTCGCCGGCCGCCGCGCCGATCTCGATCGCCTGCAGAAGCAGGGGCGTGATCTTGAAGCGACGCTGCAGAAGGAATCCGTCACGCTGCCGGAGGCCGATCGCGTTGCCAAGGAGCGCCAGCTTTCGCAGCTGACGCGCGACTTCCAGCGCATGCAGCGTGAGTTCCGCGAGGACGTAAGCCTGCGCCAGAACGAGGAGTACGCTTCGCTGCAGGAGCGGGCCAACAAGGTCATCAACAGCATTGCCGAAAAAGAAAAATTCGACCTCATTTTCCAGGAGGCCGTGTACGCCAGCGCCAAGATCGACATCACCGACAAGGTGATCAAGGCGCTTGCCGACAAATAGCCGGCTGCAACGATTCCCTGGCGCGACCGGCCACCTGCGGCCGGGCAGCGACAGACACGGGACGCGACACGCATTCGCGCCCGTTTGCGAACGGCATGAGAAAATAGCGCATGTATCTTCGTGATATCCAGCAAACCCTGGGAGGGGAAGTCATCGGCGAGGCCGGCGTTCCGCTGACCGGCGTCGGCTCGCTCGAGGGCGCCGGTGCAGACCAGATCACCTTCCTGGCCAACCCGAAATACCGTGGCGCGCTCGCATCAACCGCCGCCGGCGCGGTGATTGTCGGCCCTGCCCACCGTGACCTGACCACACTGCCGCGCATTGTTGCAGCCAACCCGTATGCCTTCTTTGCCCGCGTCGCACAGCTGTTTTCTCCGCCGGCGAATGCAGCCGCGGGGGTGCACCCGTCGGCCGTAATCCACCCCGCTGCACAGGTGGCCGCCAGTGCGTCGGTCGCCGAATTTGTCTCTGTCGGCGCGGGTGCGGTGATCGGCGAGCACGCCGTGATCGGTGCCGGTTGCGTGATCGGTGAGCAGGTATCAATCGGCGACGGCACCCGGCTCGCTGCCCGCGTGACAATTTATCGCCAATGCCAGGTCGGCGCGCGCGGCAACATTCACGCCGGCGTGGTGATTGGCGCCGATGGTTTCGGTTTCGCCCCGGACTTCACACCGACCGGCGGTGCATGGGTGAAAATTCCCCAGACCGGCGGCGTGCGCATCGGTGACGACGTTGAAATCGGCGCCAACACCACCATCGACCGCGGCGCCATCGACGACACCGTGATCGGCAACGGCGTCAAGCTCGATAACCAGATCCAGATTGGCCATAATTGCGTCATCGGTGACCACACCATCATTTCCGGCTGTGTCGGCATCGCCGGCAGTGCGCGGATCGGCAGCAGGGTGATGATCGGCGGTGCCGCCGGCATTCTCGGCCATCTCGAGATTTGCGATGGTGCGATCATCTCGGCGATGACGCTGGTAACCAAATCGATCACCGAGCCCGGTACCTACACGGCATCAATGCCGCTGATGAAACACGAAGACTGGCTGAGAAACGCGGTGCAGCTGCGCCGCCTCGACGCGTTGGCGGATGCAATCAAAAAGGGAGGCGCGAAATGAACGCGACAGCCGTGATGGACATCGAAAAAATCAAGGAATACCTGCCACACCGCTATCCGTTCCTGCTGGTGGACCGGGTGCTCGAACTGGAGCACAACGAGCGCATCGTGGCGCTGAAGAATGTCACCACCAACGAGCCGTTTTTCCAGGGCCACTTTCCGCACTATGCGGTGATGCCGGGCGTGCTGATCATCGAGGCGCTGGCGCAGACCGCGGCACTGCTGTCGTTTGCCAGTGCCGGCGAGAAGCGCGATGAAAATACCGTGGTCTACCTGGTCGGCATCGACGACGCGCGCTTCAAGCGTCCGACGGTTCCCGGCGATGCACTGATTCTCGAAGCCGAGTTCCTGATGGAAAAACGCGGACTGGTCAAGTACAGCACGCGTGCAAAAGTCGGTGACCAGCTGGCCTGCGAGGCCACACTGCTCTGCACCAAGCGCACCATCCAGCCCTGAAGCGCAATGGCTATCCACCCGACCGCCATCGTCGATCCCGCCGCCAGGCTTGCGCCCGGCGTCAGCGTCGGCGCCTATACGGTGATCGATGCTGACGTCGAGATCGGCGAGGGTACGCAAATCGGCCATCACTGTGTGGTGACCGGCCATACGCGGATCGGGCGCGACAACCGCATTTTTCACTTTGTCTCGCTCGGCGAAGCCAACCAGGACAAGAAGTATCGCGGCGAGCCGACCGGCCTTGCCATCGGCGACCGGAACACGATTCGCGAGTATTGCAGCCTCAACCGCGGTACGGTGCAGGATCGCGGCGTCACCACCATCGGCAACGACAACTGGCTGATGGCCTATGTGCACGTTGCGCACGATTGCGTGGTTGGCGACAAGACCACCATTGCCAATTGCACCCAGCTGGCCGGCCACGTTCAGGTTGGTGACTGGGCCACGCTCGGCGGATTCACCGGTGTGCACCAGTTCGTCAAAATCGGTGCACATGTGATGTGTGGTGTATCCAGCGTGGTGCTGATGGACATTCCGCCCTATGTAACGGCCGGCGGCAATCCGCTGGCTGCCGTCGGCATCAATGCCGAGGGTCTCAAGCGGCGCGATTTTTCGGCTGAGCAGATCGCCAGCATCAAGCGTGCCTACAAGACGCTTTACCGGTCAGGGCTGACGCTGGCGGAGGCCAGGCTGAAGCTGGCTGACGAGGCGCGCGTCGCGCCGGAGCTGACCATCCTGTCCGATTTCCTCGCTGCGTCGACACGCGGCATCGTCCGTTAGGCCGATGAAGATCGGCATCGTGGCCGGTGAGGCCTCCGGCGACCTGCTCGGCAGCCTGTTGATCAAGGCGCTGAGGCAGGAATATCCCGGGCTGGAATTTGTCGGTATTGCCGGGCCGAAAATGCAGTCGGCAGGCGCCACCTCCTGGTTCTCGATGGAGAAATTGGCGGTGCGCGGTTATGTCGAAGTACTGAAGAGTTTTCGCGAAATCCTGTCGATTCGTCGCAGCCTGCGCAATCGCATGCTGGCCGAAAAACCGGCAATGTTCATCGGCATCGACGCGCCCGATTTCAATCTTGGCCTGGAGAAAACGCTCAAGCGGGCCGGCATACCCACCGTCCACTATGTGAGTCCGTCGATCTGGGCGTGGCGCGGCGAGCGTATTCACAAGATCAAGCAATCGGTTGACCATATGCTGACCGTGTTCCCGTTCGAGCCCGCGATCTATCGCGAGGCCGGCATCGCGGCAACATTTGTCGGTCATCCGACGGCCGATGTGATTCCGCAGACGCCGCAGCGCGACAATGCCCGCGCACAATTGCGACTGAAGCCGCACGAACTGGTGGTGGCGATGCTGCCCGGCAGCCGGCAGAGCGAACTGGAGTACCACGCCGAGCTGTTCATCGACACGGCCAAACTGCTGCTGCGCGATTTTCCCGAGGCCAGGTTTCTGGTGCCGCTGACCACGCGCGAGACGCGCGAACAGTTCGACCAGGCGCGCTGGAAACTCGGCGCGCAGGACCTGCCGATTCAGGTGCTGTTCGGCCATGCCAATTTTGCCCTGGCGGCGGCGGATGTGGCGCTGGTGGCAAGCGGCACCGCCACGCTGGAGGCGGCCCTGCTGCGCTGTCCTCACGTGATCGCCTATCGTCTTTCGGCCACCACCTATCGCCTGATGAAGAAGAAGGCGTATCTGCCGTATGTCGGTCTGCCGAACATCCTGGCCGGCGAGTGGCTGGTGCCGGAGCTGCTGCAGGACGATGCCACGCCGGAGAACCTGTCCCGCGCGCTGGGCAACTGGATTCGCCACAAGGACGCGGCCAACGCCTTGCGGGAGCGGTTCGCTGCCATTCATGCGGCGCTGGCGGTGAACAACGGCGAGCGGGTGCGCGAGGCGCTGCGGCCGTTGCTGGCGCGCGCGGCCGGCGCCACGCCGGGCAGCAAGGCAGCCTGACGCATGCCGTCCGGCACCAGCGCCTTGTGTTGCGGCGTCGATGAAGCGGGTCGCGGCCCGCTGGCCGGCGCCGTATTCGCGGCGGCGGTGATACTCGATCCGGCGCGGCCGATTCCCGGCCTCAACGATTCGAAACTTCTCTCGGAAAAGAAACGCCAGCAACTCGCGATCGAAATCCGTCGCCACGCGCGGGCCTTTTCAGTTGCGTTTGCCACCGTCGAAGAGATCGACCGGCTCAATATCCTGCAGGCCACCCTGTTGGCGATGAAGCGTGCAGTGCTGGGCCTGTCGCCGGCGCCGCAGGAAATGCTGGTCGACGGTCTGCACCTGCCCGCCACCGGCATCCGCGGTCGCGCCATCGTCGAAGGTGATCGCCTGATCGCCGAGATTTCCGCCGCCTCCATTCTTGCCAAGACCTCGCGTGACCTGGAGATGTGCGAGTGGGATCGACGCTATCCGGATTACGGCTTTGCGCAGCACAAGGGCTACGGTACGCGCGCCCATCTCGATGCATTGCGGCGCGTGGGCCCGTGTGAAATTCATCGCCGCAGTTTTGCGCCGGTGCGGGCGGCCGAGCAGCAACTGCGCCTGTTTGCGGGAGCGTGAAGTATGATCGCCGGAATTGAAACTCCAGCACTGGTGCGGCTTCCAGGCCGAAAATGCCTGCGAAAGCGCGCCAGTGCTGGTGTTTGCCTTTCTGATTTGTCGTGTGGCCGCGCGAAAGAAGCGGTGACGACATGAAAACCATCCGCTCGCGCGACAACGCGTTTGCGAAGCAGCTGATCGCGCTGGCGCATTCCTCGCGCGAGCGGCGCAAGGCCCGGCTGACGGTGCTCGATGGCATTCACCTGGTGCGCGCCTACATGGATGCGCTGGGCGCGCCGCATGCGATCGCCATCGCCGAATCCGCACTCGGCCGCGAAGAGGTGGCCGGGCTGCTTGCCCATCCCGCGGCAACCACGGTCAACGTGCTGGCCGACGCCTTGATGGTCGAGGCATCCAGCCTCGATTCGCCAGCTTTTGTGATGGCAATGGCGATGACGCCTGACCCATTGCCGATCGATGCATCGGCCAGCGTATTGGTGCTCGAAGACCTGCAGGACCCGGGCAATGTCGGCTCCCTGCTGCGCAGTGCCGCCGCGGCCGGCATCCGGGACGTGCTGTTGTCGAAGACCACCGCGTTCGCCTGGTCGCCCAAAGTGCTGCGTGCCGGGCAGGGCGCCCATTTCCTGCTGAATATCGTCGAAGGTGAAGATGTCTTGTCGTTCGTGCGGACTTATCGCGGCCAGTCGCTGGCTTTGGCACCGCGCGGCGATGGCAGCGTCTCGTTGTATGCGCAGGACCTGTCCGGCGCGACCGCGATCCTGATCGGCAATGAGGGCGCGGGTCTGTCGGCGGACCTGATGCGCGCCGCGACGCGGCGTGTCACCATCCCGATGCCGGGACGGATCGAATCGCTCAATGCCGCGGCAGCGGGCGCGGTCTGCCTGTTCGAACTGGTGCGGCAGCGTACCGCATCCGCCAATCGCGCACCACTGGCGAACCCGACATGACGCCCGCCGCTGCCGGCAGCGAAAAGGTCCGCACTTACCGTTACTACGAATTTGTGATGGTGGCCTTTGTCACCATCCTCATCTGCTCGAACCTGATCGGCCCGGCCAAGATCGCACAGATCGACGCGCCGGTTCTGGGCGTGCTGACGTTCGGCGCCGGGGTGCTGTTCTTCCCGATTTCATATGTGTTTGGCGACATCCTGACCGAGGTTTACGGCTACGCGCGCTCGCGCCGTGTGATCTGGGCCGGCTTTGCCGGGCTCGCCTTTGCGTCCTTCATGGCCTATGTCGTGGTGGCGTTGCCGCCGGCGCCGTTCTGGCAGAACCAGGCCGCCTACGAGACGGCCTTTGGCTCCACCTGGCGCATCGCGCTGGCCTCGCTGGTTGCTTTTTCCTGTGGCGAGTTTGTCAATTCGTTCGTGCTGGCGAAGATGAAACTGCTGACGCAGGGCCGGTGGCTGTGGACGCGCACCATCGGCTCAACCATTTTTGGCGAGGGCGTCGATTCGCTGCTGTTCTATCCGCTGGCCTTCTATGGCACCGGCATCATTCCGGACGACAAGCTGCCAATGGTGATGCTGGCCCAGTTCGTGACCAAAGTCGGCGTCGAGGTGCTGTTCACACCCGTCACCTACAAGATCGTCGGGTGGCTGAAGAAAGCCGAAAACGAGGACTATTACGATCGCGATACCAACTTCACCCCGTTCTCGCTGAAAACCTGAACGCGCTCAGGCGGTCAATCCGAGCGTCGCCCCGCATGACCAGCACAGGTCAAACTCGCCCGGGTTGGATTCACCGCATTGCGCGCAGAACTTTGCCTCGGCCAGCGGGCGACGCTCATAGTCGGCGATCAGTGCCCTGGCGTGGGTCAGCTGGTGCTCCTGCGTGATCCAGACCTGCGGATAGGTCGAGTTCATCGCCAATTCGCCCAGCGCACCGGCGGCGTGTTCGTTCAGTACCCGCGCCGCGACACCCGCCTGCAGCAGCAGGTCGCGCACCAGATAGGCTTCCGGCAGATTGCCGGCGACATAGATTTTCTTCACCCCGCATCATCGCACGCAGGCCGGAAATGAAAAAGGCCGCGGGAGTTGCCTCCCGCGGCCTTGCTGACGGTGTTGACGCGGTCGATCAGAAATCGAACGACACGCTGGCGGTCACGCCATCCTGCTTGATGTTGCTGCGGCTCGAGATGCCGGTGTACACCACCGACAAACCGACTTTGTCGGCCAGCTTGCCGCGGATGCCGACCACACCGGTCACCCACTTGTCATCGCCCTTGTATCCGGGGATGTCGTAGGTGTTGCCGGCCGTGACGGAAACCGGGTTGGCCGACACGAAGCGGTCTTCGTTGATGTATTCCTTGTCCATCGAGACGCGGGCAAACGGCGTCCAGTTGCCGAGGTTGAACGATGCACGGGCGCCAAAGCTGCCGACGCGGGAACGGCGATCCTGTTCCAGGATGTTGAGGTTGGCGGAACCGGCGCCGTTTTCGGTGAAAGCATTCACCTTGATGTGTTGCGAGGTCACGGTACCGAACGGACCGACGCTCAGCTTGCCGAGGCCGAAGTCGTAGCCGAGCGTGACGCTGGTGGAACCGTTGGAACCCTTGGTGCTGCTGGTGGCGGTACGGGTCACCTGGCCCAGCTTGATGGTGCGCTGAATGTTGTCAAACTTCACATCGGCGAGCGAGCCGGTGAAGTTGCCGTAGAAGCCGCCGAGCTTGGCGCTGGCAAAGATCGAGAACGCGGATTCGTCGACATCGAAGCGGCCGACGCCACCCATGTTGGCTTCGCCTTCGGTCTTGCCCACACCGAGGCCGACCGTGACCGCCTCGGACGCACGCATGGTCACGCCTACCGTCAGGGCCTTGTTCTTGGTATCGGTCTGCGGGCCCAGACTGGTGCGCGACATGTCGAACTTGCTGCCTTCACCGGCGGCAAACACCGAAATCTTGCCGACGTGCGCGCTCTGGCCCTGCTGCAGGCCTTCGTCCAGCGTGCGGATGTGCGCGGCGCGCGAGGAAAGCGGAACTTCAGCCATCGACGAATAGGCGTTCGGGCCGTCGATCAGCGATTTGACGAAGTCAGCCGTGATCGCATGTGCAGCACTGGTCGGGTGGACGCCGTCGGCGAATACGTAGGTCGATGCGGCATTGCTGGCGGCCAGGTTGGTCGGGCCGCAGAACTGCGAGCTGGGGGTGGTGGCAAACGGCGGGAACGGCAGGCAGGCGATGCCGGTGGTATTGGTGAAGCCGAACGCGGCGGCATTGGCGATTACGTCGTTAAACAAGGCGAAGGTATCGACCGGAATGACGCGGATGCCGGCTGACTGCAGACCGGTGAACAGGCTGGTATTGAAACCCGCGGCAAGTTGCGTTGCTGCTGCGTTGCCTGCCGGGCCGACCAGCGGATTGCTGGCGGAAAACTGCGGCGTGGCACCGAGGTTGGGCAGGTTGAATACCAGGATGTACTTCGCGCCGGCAGCGCTCAGTCGGCCAATCTGCTGGATCTCGGTGGTGGCAAGCGCCGGCAGAAAGGTTGCCGGGTTGACCGTGCCGCCGGCGATACCGGCGAAATTCTGGAAAATATCGTTGGCGCCGGCCCAGACACCGTAGAGGGCGCGTGCATCGGCTTTGCCGGCGTTGGCGTTGAGATACTCGGTGATCTGCGTCGACACCGGACGCTGGGTGGCTGCGACCGGCGGGGTCGATGACGAATCGACCGCCACGCGTGCGCCACCTTGTGCGTAGATGCCACCGCCAGCGTTGGACGGATTCGGGTTGCCGCCATAGTACTGGGCGATCAGCTCAGACCAGACCGGACCCGGGTTGGTGGTGAAACGGCCAAGCGACGCAACGGTGCCGGCGGGCAGGCCGATTGCGGACAGGAACGGACGGAAGTAGCCGGCGTCGGAGAGCGAATCGCCGAAAACATAAACACCGTTGAAGGACACCGCGCCGGCGGACGAAGCACCCATGGCCAGTGCTGCGCCAACGAGAGCGGGAATCAAGCGTTTGTTGAGAGACATGAATAACTCCTCGGGAGGGGAAAGAAACGATTTTCTTGTCATTTCCAGCGCAGCTAGGCGCCGGAGGTACAGTCTGGTTGCAGCGAAATCAGTGCAATGCGTTTGCGCGAGGCAAATCATGGCATAAACGAGGCCGAATCTCAACGACAGACGGGCGCTTTTTCGCGCCAAAATTCATCAACGTGGCGGCATTTTCGTCCAACCGCACGCCAACCCCTGTTGGCCGGCTAGTAGACCCGGCGATCCAGTTTGGCCTCGTGAAGGATGGTGGTCGCCAGTTCCTCAATGCTTTTGGTGGTCGAGTTGAGGAACGACACGCCGGCATTTTTCATCAGCGTTTCCGCTGCCTGCACCTCCCATTTGCAGTTGTCCAGCGAGGCGTACTTGCTGTCTGGCTTCCGCTCCTGGCGAATCTGCTGCAGCCGTTCAGGCACGATGGTCAGGCCCCAGACCTTGTGCTTGAGCGGCAGCAGCGAAGGCGGCAGTTTCATTTTTTCCAGGTCTTCCGGAATCAGCGGGTAGTTGGCCGCCTTGACGCCGAATTGCAGCGCCATGTAAAGGCAGGTGGGCGTCTTGCCGCTGCGCGAGACGCCGACCAGGATGATGTCGGCGGCCTCGAGATTGCGGTTGGTGATGCCGTCATCGTGCGCCAGGGTGTAATTGACCGAATCGATGCGGTGGTTGTAATCCTTGAAGTTGCCGGCCGAGTGGCTGCGGCCGACGGCGTGCGCGGATTTGACGCCCAGTTCGGCTTCAAGCGGCACGATGAACCGGTCGAACAGGTCCAGCACCATGGCATTGGCGGTGGAAATTTCCTTGCGCAGGTCATTGGCCATCAGCGAGGTAAACACCAGCGGCCGTTTGCCCGATTCCCGGCTGGCGCCGTCGATCATGCCCAGGGTGTTGCGGACTTTGTCGAGGTTATCGATAAACGGCAGCGTAACCCGCTTGAATTCGACGCTATCGAATTGAGTCAACAGGGAATTTCCCAGCATTTCGACCGTGATGCCGGTGCGGTCGGAGATGAAAAATACGGTTCGGCGGTTCGGCATGATGTAGGTCAGAGGATGGCGGGTCGGGTCGGCTATAATTCTAGCCTCATTCTGCACTGCAGCAATTTCCTTCTTCCCCCACATTCCACTGCGGCCATGTCCAATCCCTCCCTGGTTTTACCCCTGTCGCAACTTCGCATGCACGATGTCGCCACGGTCGGCGGCAAGAATTCTTCGCTGGGGGAATTGATCAGCCAGTTGTCCCAGGCCGGCGTGAGGGTGCCAGGCGGTTTCGCCACCACGGCGGAGGCGTTTCGCGACTTCCTGACGCATAACGGCCTGACCGAGAAGATCAACAGTGCGCTGCTGACGCTGGATGTCGACAATCTCGAGGCGCTGGCAAAGACCGGCGCGATGGTGCGCGAACTGGTGACCGGCGCGCCGCTGCAGCCGGCGCTGGAGCAGCAGATACGCGATGCCTATGCCGAGCTGACGCGCGACCTGCCGGATGCCTCGTTCGCCGTGCGCTCCTCGGCAACGGCCGAGGACCTGCCGGATGCGTCCTTTGCCGGCCAGCAGGAGACCTACCTCAACATCAAGGGCATCGACAATGTGCTTGAAGCCGTCAAGCATGTCTTTGCCTCGCTGTACAACGATCGCGCCATTTCCTACCGGGTGCACAAGGGCTTCGTCCATGCCGATGTGGCGCTCTCGGCCGGGGTGCAGCGCATGGTCCGTTCCGATTCCGGCGCGGCCGGCGTGATGTTCACGCTCGATACCGAATCCGGTTTTCGCGATGTTGTTTTCATCACCTCGGGCTATGGCCTCGGCGAGATGGTGGTGCAGGGTGCCATCAACCCGGACGAGTTCTATGTCTCGAAACTGTGCCTGAAAAACGGCAAGCCCGCGGTGCTGCGTCGCGGCCTTGGCACCAAGGCGGAGAAAATGGTCTTTGGCAGTTCGGCCTCGGCCGGCAAGTCGGTGGAAATCCAGCCGGTTGCGCCGGGCGATCGCGAGCGTTTTTCACTCACCGACAAGGAGGTCGAGGAACTGGCCGCCTACGCCATGTCGATCGAGGCCCACTATGGCCGGCCGATGGACATCGCGTGGGGCAAGGACGGCGGCGCCGGCAA
>CAYQKN010000045.1:0-26978 GCA_964417885.1 uncultured Burkholderiales bacterium
AGAGGGGCTGGGGGAGAGGGCGTGCATGCAACGGCGTCGTTGTCATGCATTTTGGAACTCTCAATAATCACGGGACCCGGTCATGTCCGAATCCGCAAAAATCGTCCGCCAGTTCGACCATACGCTGCTGTGGCCGATCACGCTGCGGCCGCTGCGCCGCGATGGCGGCCGCGAGGTGACGCACACCTGGGACGTGCTCAAGCGTCGTCCCGGGCCGTGGCAGTTTGTCGACGATGCGTTGCTGATCGAGGACGAATCGTGCCTGGCGGGCTATGAGGAATTCGTCTATTTCCTGCCCTATGTGCAGCGGTTTCTGTACGGCGTCGGCGACGAGGGCCAGGGCGCGCAGTCGTCGCTGCACGCGTTCCAGCGCCATGACCTGAAGGAAGTGCGGCTGCAGACCACCCGCGATGCCGCACCGATCACGCTGGAGGTGCGTCGCGCGCGGCTGTATTTTTTCTACGACATCGAAGTCGCGCTGGCGGTACTGGAAGTGTCGGGGCGCGACATCCCGCTCGATACCGCGGTCGAGATCATCGACCGCTTCGGCCGGCCCTATCCGCCGGCCTGGGAGGCCGATGGCCGCGGCGCGCACTGCCTGTACAGCGTCGAGTTCTGGGGCGACGGTGTCGATGGTGCGATGTCGCTGCTGTCCCGGTCCGATTACGGCGACCGTGAGAAATACCTGGAACTGGTGCGCAACCAGCGCCAGACGCCGCTGTCGCTGCACTGGGAGTATTTTCTCGCGCCGCTGATCCCGGCTTACCTGCCGGGCGGCGTGATCAAGTACTACCAGATCGAGAACAAGCGCATCCCGATGATGAGCTACCTGTCGTTCGATGATCCGATGGCGCTGTCGCGCGGCGACATGGCGCGCATCGGCTTTGCCGCCAAATGGGGCGACTCGGACTCGCTGCCCTATGCCGAGCGCTTCCTCGGCAATTTCGAGCGTGAGTACTGCTACGACCGCTACTGGGACCCGGACAATCCGCAGGCCGGCATGAGCACCCGCTATTTTTTCTGCGGCGTCGGTTTCGCCATGATCACGCAGGAACAGCCCAGCGACGTGCTGCGGCGGCAGTTCCGCCACCAGTTTTTCCAGATCGGCCTGATCGCCAATTTCCACAAGGCGTCGCTGCTGTCGCTGTCGAACCGCTTCTCGCGCGCGGTGGAGCGGCTCAACGTGCGCGATTTCGAGTCGGTCAAGCAATTCAAGAAGCACGTGCGCGAAACGCTGGAGGTGTTCCTGCGTTTCAATCACCGCTACTGGTTTCACGAAATCTCCAACCAGGTGCAGGCCAGTGATTTTTTCAGCCGCTGGAGCCACCAGCTCGGCTCCGACGCGCTGTATGCCGAGGTGCGCGAGGAAGCGCGCGACATCAACGAATACCTCGACACCGACCGCGCCCGCAAGCAGACCGACAACGCCATGCGCCTTACCGTGGTGAGCTCATGCGGCATGGTCGGCACCGTCGCCACCGGCTTCCTCGGCATGAACATTTTCAGCCAGGCCGATTTGCCGACGATGGAAAAAACCATCATCTTCCTGCTGGTGTTCATCCCGACCATAGCGCTGGGCGTCTATACCGTCGCGCTGTCGCGGCGGCTGGCCAATTTCATGGAGGCGCTGTCGAGCGAGGGCTTGAGCTGGAAGGAAAAATTCAGCACCTTCCGGCAGATCTGGTATTCCAGCAAGCGCGAACGCGCCAGAGAGCGGCGCGACAAGCAGACGGCGGGATTGTCGTCGGAGTGATTGGGCGGCGTGGTGTGACTAAATAACGGGGCTCGACCAGCCGGCTGGCTCCCGGCGCAACCCCTGTGGTTGTTCCCCCGCAGTCGCGGGGGAAGCAACCGTGTCAAGAATTATTGAGAGTTCCAAAAATGCATGACAACTACGCAGTTGCATGCACGCCCTCTCCCCCAGCCCCTCTCCCGCGTGCGGGAGAGGGTGGCCGACAGGCCGGGAGAGGGCAAACGGTGGCGCGATAAAGGGAAACATCAATAGTCTGAATTTTCCATGGCTCATGCTTTTTCAGCATGGCATTGAGAATGGTCAGGAGCCAGCCCGTGATGCTGGTCGCAATACTATGTAACCAAATCGATAACGCCGTCGCTGCAAAAAAACGGCGCACCGTCACCGGTGCGCCGAATCACTCACACTCAGAATCGTCCGGTCGCCCCACCTACTTTGGCGTGCGCACACCAATTGCCGGCATTTCCTTCACCGCGTAGCCGTCCGGCACCATGAACAGCGTCGACGCCGGCTCGCTGCGCTTGATGTTGGCCAGGCGATAGATCGAGTCGCCGCTGCGCGGGTCGCTGTGCTTTGAATACACCGTCACCTGCAGTTCGGGCGAATACCAGGTCTCGGTGGTGACCGTGATCGGATTCTTGTTGCCGATCTCGCCGGCCGGGATGGTGTAGCTCACGCTCTTGCCGTCGGCGCGCACGCCGTCGAAATCGCGGCTGCCGAGCTGGGTGGTGGTGGACTTGCCAGACCACTTCAGGTCCTGGAAGCTGGCGCCGATCGGGCCGACGCGGGTCAATTCTCCCAGCGCGCGGCCGACCGACTCGCCGGCGTCGAGGCGATAGGTGTAGGCGCCGGCATGCGCGCCCGCGGCGCCGGCTGCGCGAACCACGTTGACCTTGACCTCCTCGCGCACTTCCTGCTTGCCGTCGGTGCCCGGCACCACGGTCCGCTTGACCACGATGTCCTCGCCCGGGCCGCTGTGCTCGATGACGTGCGACTTTCCTTCCTTTGCCATGGCGCGGGCTTTTTCCTTGATCTCCTCGATCCGCTTCTGCAGGTCCTTGTCGACCCCCAGTTTGGTGGCGGTTTTTTTCGTCGGCGACAGGATGACGCGCGTGCCTTCGACCGCGTCATGTATCTGCACCGACTTGACCTCGCCCTTGCTGTCGCGGGTTTCCTGGCGGGTGCGTCCCGCGCTGTCGCGATAGGCCATGCTGGTGGTCTTGCGCGTGATCTGGTTGCCGTCGGGCAGCGTTTGCACTTTTTCCGAGATCACTTCCGCGCTGTACGGCGCGTTCTTCACGCTCCTGGCCATCGGCATCGTGTTGATGCCGGCGAACGCTTCCGACATGGCATTCGAAATCATCACGTTCACATCCGGCATGTCGGGCAGGCTGACATGCTTGCCGCCGGTGATCACCTTGACCTCGCGCTTGTGGCTGCCGGGTTCGCTCTGCGCGAACACCACGGCCGGGTTGCCGTCGGCGCCGGCAATGCTGACGTCGCCGTCGATGACGATGGTGCGCACCTCGCTGCGGATGTCGGCCTCGCTGCTGACAGCCGCGGCCTGGGCGGCGCCAAGGCTGCCGCCGGCCAGCAGCGCGGCGATCAGGGGTTTGAGTCGGATCTTCATTTTCATCTTGTGTTCCTTTCGAAGGTTGCGATGTGGCAAAGCGGATGGTTGGTTCGGGGTTGGGGACGGCGTCTCGCCAGGGCGCGCCGCGATCAGGGCAGGAAGCGCATCGCCAGCGGCTGGCCGTTGGCGCTGACCAGCATCTCGGCCCGCAGCGAATCGCCGGCCACTTCCGGGCTGACCGGCACGCCGTAGGACGCGAGCCACATGCGCGGCACCGCGGTTTCGATCAGGCGCGGCTGCGGTTCCAGCGCGATCTGTTCCAGCGACTGCAGCGCGATGAATGGCGTTTCCGCGCTGGCCAGCAGCGACATCGCATCCGGTGTCATGTCCAGCGCCGGCCGCGCCATCGGCGCCAGCACCATCCAGGCCGACATGCCGACACTGGCGGCGAGGGCGAAGCCGGGGGCAAACCACTGGGTGAAGAACTGGTGCCGGCGCTTTTTGGCGTGATGGGTCTTGAACGCCGCCATCAGGGTCGCTTCCAGCCGCGGCGGCGCGGCCAGGTTTTCGGTGGCGTGGCGCAGGGCATCAAGCCGGGCGTCGAGCAGCGCATCCTGCGCGGGCGTCAGCGGTGCATCGGTTTGGGGATCGGTCGGGCTCATAGCCGCGCCTCCAGTTGGGACGAGTGGGATCTGGCTGCCATCGGTGCTTCCTCGGCGAAGTCTTTCTGCAGCAATTCAGCCAGCTTGGCGCGGCCGCGCGACAGGCGCGAGCGCACGGTGCCGAGATCGATGTTGCAGACCTGCGCGATCTCGACGTAGGACAGGTCATGCATTTCGTACAGGATCACCACGTCGCGATAGTGCGGCGCCAGCTGCTGCAATGCCTGCCGCACCGTCTCCGCCTGTTGCTGCGCCAGCAGGCGCTGCGGCGGTTGCGGCGCGGGATCGACCAGGCCGTCGTCCGGCTCGCTGTCATCGTCGTCGGCGCGGCTGGTGGAAACGAAGCGGTACTGCGCTTCCTCGCGTTTCAGCACCAGGTTGCGCGCCACGCCGAACAGGAAGCCCTGCAGCACGCCGCGGGTCGGGTCGAACTTGAGCGTATTGGCCAGCAGCGCCAGGAAAATCTCCTGCACCACATCGGCTGCCGTCTCGGGCGAACCGCAGCGCAGCAGGGCGAAACGATACAGCGGCGCCTGGTGCCGCCGATACAGCGCCTCGAACGCGGCGGCGTTGCCGCGTCGCATTTCCGTCAGTAGCGCCAGGTCTTCGGTGGGATCGGTCAAGGGCATGATTTTTCAGCAAGTTTCCGGTATTGCCGGAAGCGGCTGAAAAAGTTCCAGCAACGGGAAATTGATCGTAGTAAAGTCAGTGCAGACCGGTCAAGCGGCTTGATATTGAACCAGAACAGGGTGGCAGATGATGATTTCATTGAACTTTCTTCGCAACGCCGCAGCCGCCTTGCTGCTGGCCTCCCTGGCCGGCGCCGCCGCCGCCGCGACCACCCCGGCCAAGCCGGCCGCCATCAGCGCCGCCGACCGGCTCAAGATCCGGCAGGTCATCACGCTGCAGATCAAGGCCTTCGAACGCAACGACGAAACCCGCGCCTTCTCCTATTCCACCCCGGAAATCCGCAAGTATTTCGGTTCCTCGCGCACCTTCATGGAAATGGTGCGCGCCAGCTATTCGGTGCTGTACATGAACGCCTCGCGCGAATTCCTCGAAGCCGCCGTGATCGACGGCGCGGTGGTGCAGCCGCTGCGCATCGTGACCCGCGACGGCGAAGCGGTGGTGGCGCTGTATACCCTGGAGAAGCAGCCGGACCGGGAATGGCGCATTGGCGGATGTGAATTGGCGCCATCGACGTTGCAGGCAACGTAGCTGCAAGCCCAGGTCCAAGCCTGGGTTGCGGCACACGCGTGCCGCCCAGGATTGTCGTCCGCGTCCACCGCCGGGCTTTCCTGGTAGACAAACCCCGCGCCAGGCGGGCATTTCCAGCCATTTTCGCCCGGAACGCCGCGCCAGTGCTTGAGTTTGTCTATGGGGAACATCAATTTGCCTGCGAGTCTGTCGCCCCGGATTCAGTTCGGGGGCCAGGCGGGGAATTCGCAGTGCATGCCCTGCGCCCGCCGAGCGCCAATTCGATGCAGTGGATTGGCCTGATTTTCGGCGCAACGCACCAGGTTACCGAACTGGGTGCCGGCATCCGCCAGTTCGACTGGGGTTGATAGACGTTCGCCGTAAAGCGCGCCATCCTGGCCGCCGGAATTATTTTCGCCCATCCATGCAAAACCCACCCATTCAGGTGGGGACAGCGGCCGCGTTTGCGCCGATCATGGCCTTGTGTACCAAAGCGCACATACCGGCTGAAAAACCATGCAACGCGAAAAAAATCCACTGACGACGATTCTTGAACAGGCGAGGGCGCTGCAGCTGCGCCAGGGCATGACAGCGCGGGAGGCGCTGGCCCTGGCGCTGGCCAACGAGCGCCGGGCGCAGCGGGAACTGGCCGCGGCCGATGCGGGGCGCGACGTCATGCGCATCGCGATGCCAGCCGCGGCCTGCCTCGACTCGCGACTGCCGCGCCACCGCGAGCCGTCGATCGAGGAAATCCGCGAAGCATGGCAGGAATGCATGGAGCAGCCGGCAGCATTTTCCGGCGGGCCGTGACATGAGCGTGATCACTCCCCGGCAACGGCGCAACTGGCCATCAAGCGGTCTCCTCCGCCGCGTTGAGGCCAGCCATCCCGGTGCCGGGGATCTTTATCACGCGGTCCCCGTGACGGCGCTGCGGCAGCCGTCCGCGGCTGGTCATCCCGGTATCTCGTCCGGCCGGTTTCAGGCGTCGCCGCTTTTGTTCGGCACGGTGACGGCCATGGCCGTGCTGGCTGGTTTGGTCGCGGTGGTGATGGTGCAGACCATGCCGTTGCTCGGCTGGCTGATGTGGGCCGCCGCGCTGGCGCTGGTCGGCACGCTCGGCTACCTCTGGTACCGGTGCGAAACCCGCGATGCCAGCCAGCTGCAGGACGATATCCACCGCGCCGCGCGGCAGCGCGTCGAGGAACAGAGTCGCGCCGAACTGCGCCGCCTGCGCGGATTGCGGCGCGCGGAGCTGATGGACAAGTACCGGCAGGACCACCAGCTGGTCGAGCGCATCATCATGGGCGGCTACTGGCAGGGCCAGACCGCGGCACAGCTGATCGACGCGCTGGGCAACCCGGCCGACATCGACGCGCGCATCCGCAAGGGACAGCGCCGCGAGGTGTGGAAATACCACCAGGCCGATGGCAACCGCTACCGGCTGCAGATCGCGCTGGAGAACGAGGCGGTGGTTGACTGGGAACAGCGCGGCTAGCCTCGCGTGCAAGAATAGCCCCATGACCCGCGCAATCACACTGCAGACCCCATGGCCGGCGATAGCCGTCCTCGTACTGTTTGCCGGCAGCGCGGCTGCCGCGCCGGCGGCGCCGATCGCGCAATTGCCGGCGCAACCCAGGCCGCTTTCGCCCGCCGCAGTCGCAGACACATCACGAGCGCCGCGCGACGATAGCTGTCTCACAGACGAACAACGCGCGGAATTCCAGGCGCGCGTGAAGCAACGGTTGGTGGAACGAACCGAAGAGATCGCCATGGCCCTGGCTGCGCGTGCCATGGAGAAGAGGGCCAACAGCCTGCCCTCCTTGCCGGCAGCAAAAGAATCGTTGCAGCGCTGTGAAGAAAAGGCTGCCGCTGACGTGGCGACAACGCCGGTCCCCTCGACCGATCCCTGTGCGAATGAACGCAATCTGCTGGCCGACGCGGAACAGCGCGGCAAATCACAGCCGCCGCTGTTGGTCGTGAAAACGCTGGCCAAATCGATGAAACAGATGGCGGAAATTCGCGCCGACTATCCGAGCTGCGACAAAAAATCCGAATAGCGCGCCTCCGGGCGAATGGCTACGGCGTGGAATAGACGTCTCGCGCCGCCGCCTCCAGCCATTTCACCATCGCCCGATACGGCCCGGGGCCATGGCTGATGCGCGCCACACCCAGTTCGCCCAATCGCTTGGGCGACGGCGCACCGCTGAACATCATCACATTCACCGGCAGCGGACATTCCCGGCAGACTCGCTCGAGCAGCGCTTCATTGATCAACCCGGGTACGAAGAAACCGCTGCCGCCGGCATCGGCGTAGATGTTTGCGCGTGCCAATGCGTCATCAACCATGGCGTCGGTATGTTGTTCCGCGGGTGCATTGAGAAAAATATCGGTGCGCGCGTTGATGAACAGCGCAATCCCGGCCGCATCGGCGGCGCGGCGCGCAGCGGAGAGGCGTGCAGCCTGATCCAGTGGCGTCTGCAACCCCGGTTTGCCGATAAAGCGATCTTCGATATTGACGCCGATGGTACCGGTGGCGATCAATCGCGCAACCGATTCGCCCACGTCCGCCGGCGTTTTTCCATAGCCCGCTTCGAAATCGATCGTCACCGGCAACTCCACCGCACGGACAATGCGCGCGGCATTGGCGATGACCTCATCCAGCGCCAGATCCTCCCCGTCGGCCACGCCGTGCGCGGCCGCGACCGACCAGCTGCCGGTGGCAATGGCCCTGGCACCGCCACGCGCGACCGCTTGCGCGCTGCCGGCATCCCAGGCGTTGAACAAGATCAGCGGGTCACCCCTGACATGAAGCTGGTGGAACCATTGCGCGCGTTCGGCTTGCCGGGATGCATTCATGTCGGGTCTCCTGTCAGGTCGGAACTATAACAATCCGGCGTCTCGCGCGTCGCCGGAAATCGTGCATCAATCCAGGCGGCCGGCCGCCTCAACAATGAATATCGAAAACAGAACCCCAGCACCGGCGCGCCTTGCGGGCCGAAAATGCCTGAAACGCCGCATCCACGCTGGAGTTTCACTTTCAGTGGCGGGGTGACCGGGTCATATAAACTACGACACTTTTTCGCGGGAAATAATTGCCTCATGTGGTTCAAGAATCTGCAGGTCTATCGCTTTCCGGCGCCGTGGAACATCACCGCGTCCAGTCTGGAAGAACAACTCGGCCGCCAGGCGTTTCGCGGCGCCACCGGCTTTGAAATGCAATCGCAGGGCTGGACCTCGCCGCGCGAAGGCGAGGGCCTGGTGCATTCGGTGCAGGGGCAGATGCTGCTCTCACTGTGCACCGAGAAAAAATTGCTGCCCTCGTCGGTGATCAAGGAAGTCACCAAGCTGCGCGCGCAGGAAGCGGAGGAGAGCCAGGGCTACAAGCCGGGCCGCAAGCAGATGCGCGATCTCAAGGAACAGGTGATCGACGAACTGCTGCCGCGCGCGTTCAACGTGCGCCGCCACACCGGCGTCTGGATCGATCCGGCCAACGGCTGGCTGGTGATCGACGCCGGCTCTCCCGGCAGGGCCGATGACGTGATCGTGCACCTGAACAAGTGCATCGACGATTTCGTCGTCGAGCGCGTCGACACCCTGCAATCGCCCGGTGCGGCGATGACCGCCTGGCTGTCCTCGGGCGAGGTGCCGTCCGGCTTCACCATCGACCAGGACACCGAACTGCAATCGCCGGTGGAGGAAAAGGCCACGGTGCGCTTTGTCCGCCACACGCTGGACCCGAAGGAACTGCAGCGCCACATCGCCGCCGGCAAGCAATGCACGCGGCTCGCGCTGACCTGGGCCAGCCGGGTGTCATTCGTGCTGACGGAGTCGCTGACCATCAAGCGGGTGGTGCCGGTGGATGTGATTCGCGAGAGCGAGGAATCGTCCGCCATGAGCGACGACGAGCGATTCGATTCCGACATTGCATTGATGACCGGCGAACTGCAGCGGATGCTGGCCGACCTGGTCGAGGCGCTGGGCGGGATCAAGAAAGCCGGCTGAGCACCGCTCAGGCCGGCAGCGATTTCGCCTTCTTCGGCGTCACCGCCGGGGTCGCCGCCAACCCGCGCAGATAGCTGTCGATCATCGTCTCCGCATCGCGGGCGAAGGAAAAATACTTCGGGTCCAGCAGCCAGTTCATGATCAGTCCGTCGATCAGCGCGTGCAGGCCGATTGCCGCCAGTTTCGGGTTGACCGATTTCGGCAGCCGGCCCAGCTTGATGGCGTTGCGAAAGCCTTCCTCGACATGCATCACGCAGTCGGTGCGGCCTTCCAGGTGACGCTCGCGCAGCGGCGCCATGTCGTCGACGTATTCGCACTTGTGCGTCATGATGTCGAACACGCGCTGCATCTGCGGGTTGCTGTCGATGCTCTTGAGGATCGCGATCGACTGGTTGCGAATGCACGCCACCGGATCGCTGAGCGAGGGATCGGCAAACCCCTCGGTCATTTCCTCCATCGGCAGCG
Source organism: uncultured Burkholderiales bacterium (assembly GCA_964417885.1). GTDB lineage: Bacteria > Pseudomonadota > Gammaproteobacteria > Burkholderiales > Usitatibacteraceae > UKL13-2. Next base: position 9,653 of record CAYQKN010000045.1, read on the forward strand.
TGACCCGTTCCATCATCGCGTTGAACAGGTCGAGCTTGTTCTTGAAGTGCCAGTAGATCGCGCCGCGCGTCAGGCCCGCGGCCTCGGCGATCTCGGCCAGCGAGGTGCGCGACACGCCGCGCTCGTTGAACACGTGTTCGGCCGTGTCGAGCAACCGATTGCGTGTTTCCTGCGCTTCTTCCTTGGTCCTGCGTACCATTTCCTTCTCCGATGGTGCAATGCGCCTTTGGCGTCTTTTGTGTCTGGTGCGGTGGCCGCGCCTGACCGGCACGGCCCCTAAAGTCGAGTATCGCCATAAACCCGGGGCGGTTCTTTGATCGCCGGCAAGCGCCCGTCCGGCCGGGCAAAAACGGTCACAAAAATGTACTTTACATACATCCGTGAATGTATGTAGTATACGTCTTTCCTGAAAACACCGCCAACAAAAAAACTTCAAGGGGCTTTTACTGAAATGCCGCGGCAATGCGATCGCAACGCCGGCCCCGTTCGAAAGGATTCCTCCATGCAGCCCCGATTTTCCTCAGCCAAATTTCCCACATTGCGTCCGCTGGTTGCCGGCACCGCGCTGGCCCTGCTGGCGACCCTCGCCGCCTGCGGCAAGGGTGGTCCGCCCGCCGGCTTCCACGGCATGCCGCCGGCGATGGTGACCTTCGAAGTGGTCAGCGCCCGCGACCTGCCGGTCGAGCGTGAATATGTCGGCCAGACCAATGGTTCGCGCGAAGTCGAAATCCGTGCGCGGGTCAACGGCATCATCGAAAAGCGCCTGTATGAAGAGGGCAGCGTGGTGAAGGCGGGGCAGCCGCTGTTCCGTCTCGACTCGGCAACCTATGCCGCCGCCGCCGCGCAGGCCGAGGCCGCCGTTGCCAGCGCCGAAGCCAACATGAAACTGGCCGAGCGCGACTATGCGCGCCTGAAGCCGCTGGTCGAGGCCAAGGCCATCAGCCAGAAGGAATGGGATACCGCCACCTCCACGCTGGACGTGACCCGGGCGCAGCTGAAGCAGGCACAGGCGCAACTGCAGGCGGCGCGCGTGGACCTGGGCTACACCGACATCCGCGCGCCGATATCCGGCGTGGTGGGACGGGCGCTGAAAGTGGAGGGCGCATTGGCCAACGCCAGCGGCGACAGCCTGCTCGCCACCCTGGCGCAGACCGATCCGCTGCACGTCAATTTCACCATCGCCGAAAGTGATCGCAGCGCCACCCAGGGCGAGATCGCCGCCGGCACGCTGAAACTGCCGAAGACCGGCTATGTGGTGAAGCTGAAAACCTCCGATGGCCAGTGGCTGAAGCAGACCGGCAGGCTCGACTTTGCCGATTACCGCGCCGACGCCAACACCGGTGCCTATGCCGCGCGCGCGGTGGTGCCGAACAGCGACGGCACGCTGACACCGGGCCAGTTCGTGCGTGTGGTGCTGACCGGTGCCGTGCGTGCCAACGCCATCGCGCTGCCGCAGCGCGCGGTGCTGGACGGGCCGATGGGCAAGTTTGTCTACGTCGTCGGCAAGGGCCAGGATGGCAAGCCGGCGGCTGAACCGCGGCCGGTGGTACCGGGTGACTGGGTGACGCTGCCCGGCAAGGACGCCAATGGCTGGGTGATCCGCTCCGGGCTGAAAGCGGGTGACCAGGTGGTGGTCGACGGCATGGCGCGCATTTTCGCGCCCGGCCAGCCGATCCAGCCGATGACCGCCGAGGAAGCCGCCAAGGCCGCCGCCGCGCCGGGTGCGCCGGGCGCGCCGGCTGGCGCTGCGCCCAAGGCAGCCGATGCGCCGGCCACCAAGGCTGACGCGCCAAAAGCCGAAGCGGCGAAGGCCGCGCCCGCCGACGCGAAGAAGTAAACGGCGATGACGTACTTGCAGACCCCATGCGTAAACATGCGCGCGGCTTCGGGCCGCCCCGTTTTGCATAACAGCGCACTGTCCACTCTCGCCACGCTGCCGCAGGCGCGCGAGCAATCCCACTTTTCTTCGGGGCTTCAATAATGTTTTCCCGCTTTTTCATAGACCGGCCGATCTTTGCCTTCGTGATCTCGATTTTCATCGTGATCGCGGGCCTTGCGGCCATGCGTTCGCTGCCGATCGCGCAGTACCCGGAAATCTCGCCACCGGTGGTGCAGGTGGTGGCGGTATATCCGGGCGCCTCGGCCCAGGTGGTCGAGCAGACCGTCGCCGCGCCGATCGAAAACGCGCTGACCGGGCTCGAAGGACTGATGTACATGTCCTCGACCTCGACCTCGAGCGGCATCGTCACCATCCAGGTCACGTTCGAAATCGGCACCGATGTCGACAAGGCCGCGCAGAACATCAACAACCGCGTCAAGCAGGTCGAGGCCAAGCTGCCGCAGGAAGTCCGCCGCCAGGGCGTGACGGTGGAGAAGGGCTCGTCCGCGTTCCTGCAGGTGGTCGCGTTCTATTCGCCCGACGAGCGCTTCAACGATATCTACACGTCGAACTACGTCACGCTCAATGTGCTCGACAGCCTCAAGCGCGTGCCCGGCACCACCAACGTGCAGATTTTCGGCGCCAAGGATTACGCCATGCGCATCTGGCTCAAGCCGGACCGGATGACGCAGCTGAAAGTGACGGTGGATGAAGTTGCGCGCGCGCTCAACGAGCAGAACGCGCAGTTCGCCGCCGGCAAGATCGGCCAGGCACCGAATGGCGGCGCGCAGGACATGGTCTACACCGTGACCACCAAGGGCCGCCTGTCCAGCGTCGACGAATTCGAGAACGTGATCATGCGCTCCGACGGCGGGCCCGGCACCCTGCGGCTGAAGGATATCGCTCGGGTCGAACTGGGGTCGAAGGATTACGACTTCATGGGCCGCTTCAATGGCAAGCCGGCCACGCTGGTCGGCATTTTCCTGCAGCCGGGCGCCAACGCGCTCGACGTCGCCAACGCGGTCAAGGCGACGCTGGCCACGGCCAAGGAGCGCTTCCCGGCCGGCCTCGCCTACGCGGTGCCCTACGACACCACCCGCTTCGTCGAAGTCTCGATCCGCGAGGTGGTGAAGACGCTGGCCGAGGCGATGGCGCTGGTGTTCCTGGTGGTGTTCCTGTTCCTACAGAACTGGCGCGCGACCCTGATCCCGTTTGCCGCCGTGCCGGTGTCGCTGATCGGCACCTTCGCTGGGCTGATGCTGCTCGGCTATTCGATCAACACCCTGACCCTGTTCGGCATGGTGCTGGCGATCGGCATCGTGGTTGACGACGCGATCGTGGTGCTGGAAAACGTCGAGCGCATCATGCACGAGGAGGGCCTGGCCGCGCGCGAAGCCGCGATCAAGGCGATGTCCGAAGTGACCGGGCCGGTGATCGCCATCGTGCTGGTGCTGGTGTCGGTGTTCGTGCCGATCGCCTTCCTCGGCGGGCTGACCGGCGAGCTCTACCGCCAGTTCGCGGTGACGATATCGATCGCGGTGGTGATCTCCGGCATCGTCGCACTGACCATGACGCCGGCGCTGTGTGTGCTGACGCTGAAAAAAGCGCATCGCGGGCCGGGCCGGTTCTTCACCTGGTTCAACGGCTGGTTCGCGCGCGTGACCCACCGCTACACCGACGGCGTGCTGTGGATGATCAAGCGCGGCGCGCTGGGTATCATCCTGTTCGTCGGCATGGTGGCGATCACCGCCGGGCTGTGGAAAGCCACGCCCGGCTCGCTGGTGCCGGACGAAGACCAGGGCTTCTACATCGCGGCCGTGTTCCTGCCCGACGGCGCCTCGCTCGACCGCACCGACAAGGTGGTGGCCGAGGTGGTGGCGGCGATCAAGTCAAACCCGAACAACGAAGACGTGGTCGCCTTCACCGGCTTCGATTTCCTCGGCGGCGGCTATCGCAACAGCGCGGCCACCCTGTTCGTGACCCAGAAGCACTGGGACGATCGTACGGTGCCGGTGCAGGCGCTGGTCGGCGAGTTCTTCATGAAGACCGGCGGCATCAAGGAAGCGCTGGTGCTGGCGTTTGCGCCGCCGCCGATCTTCGGTCTCGGCAATACCAGCGGCTTCGAGGTCTACATCCAGAACAAGGGCGATGGCGGGCCGGAGAAACTGGCGCAGGCGATGTACGGCATCATGGGCGCCGCCGGCCAGAGCCAGACCCTGGCAGGCGTGCAGACGCTGTGGCGTCCGTCTTCGCCACAGCTGAAGGTCAATGTCGATCGCGAGAAGGCGAAGGCGCTCGGCATCCCGCTGGATGCGGCCTTCAATACGCTGGCCGCCACCCTCGGCACTTACTACGTCAACGACTTCAACAAGTACGGCCGCACCTGGCAGGTGCTGATGTCGGCCGACAGCGTGCACCGCAAGCGTCCGGATGACATCGGCCGCATTTTCGTCAAGAGTGATCGCGGCGCGATGGTGCCGGTATCGGCCTTCGCCAGTATCGAATACTCGGCCGGTCCCGATACGCTCGACCGTTTCAACAACTTGCCGGCGGTCAAGCTGATCGGTCAGGCCGCACCCGGCAAGTCGTCAGGCGAGGCGATCATCGAGATGGAAAAGATTGCCCAGCAGGTGTTGCCCTCCGACATGAGCTACGACTGGACCGGCTCGTCGTTCCAGGAAAAGCGCGCCTCGGGCGCCTCGGGCATCGCGCTGGTGCTGGCGGCGATCATGGCCTTCCTGATCCTTGCCGCGCAGTATGAGAAGTGGTCGCTGCCGCTGTCGGTGCTGCTGGCGATGCCGTTCGGCATCTTCGGTTCGCTGGCCGCTGTATGGATCATGAACCACGGCACTGCCCTGTTGGCAATGGCGTTGGGAATGGTTGGCATACAGATTACGCCGTCCCAGCTGACCAACGACGTCTACTTCCAGATCGGCTTGGTGACGCTGCTGGGTCTGGCGGCCAAGAACGCGATCCTGATTGTCGAGTTCGCGGTCTACAAGACGCAAGAGGGCATGAGTGCCTCCGCCGCGGCACTGGAAGCGGCGCGGCTGCGCTTCCGGCCGATCCTGATGACCTCGCTGGCCTTCATCCTCGGCGTTTCGCCGCTGGTGTTTTCCTCCGGCGCCGGCGCCGGGGCGCGGCATTCGGTCGGCACCGGTGTGATGGGCGGCATGCTGGCGGCAACCTTCCTGGCGATTTTCTTCGTGCCGCTGTTCTACAAACTCATCACCGACTGGACGGTGAAGGAACCGCGCAGCGGCGACGAGATTCGCGCCGAGGCCGACCACGCGCGCGCAGTCGCGTTGGCCAGGGACATGCCGCAGCCGGGACACAATGCGCTGCCGCCGGAACAGCGGTAGGAGCGACAACATGGATAACAGGATGAAACCCACACTCCTGGCGATGGCGATTGCCGCCACGCTGTCGGCCTGCGCCATCGGCCCCGATTACCAGCGCCCGGCGATGGACCTGCCGGCGGGCTACGCCGCCGCGCCACCGCAGGCGGTCGCCGCGCTGGCCGCACCGGCATGGTGGAGCCGGTTCAACGATCCGGTGCTGGACCGGGTGATGGACGAGGCGCTGAAAAACAACCTCGACCTCAGGGTCGCCGCGGCGCGCGTGACCGAGGCGCAGGCGCAGTTGGGCCTGGCGATTTCGGACCAGGTGCCGTCGGTCTATGTGGCCGGCTCGCGCGAGCGCAATCGCAATTCGGAATCGAGCGGCCGCAGCGGCCCGGGCCAGCCGGTCGAATCCACCACCAATCGCCTGACGCTGAACGTGTCCTGGGAAATCGATTTCTGGGGCAAATATCGCCGTGCCAGTGAAGCCGCGCGCGCCGACCTGCTCTCGGTCGAAGCCAACCGCGACGGCATGCGCCTGCTGCTGTCGACGCAGGTGGCGCAGGGTTATTTCAACCTGGTGGCGCTGGATGCGCAGATCGCCGCCACGGAACTCGCCATCGCGCGCGGGCAGCAGGCGCTCGACCTGCAGCAGAAGCGCTTCGACGCCGGCGTGATTTCGGAATTTTATTTTCAGCAGCGCTCGGCCGAAGTCGATTCGGCCCGCGCCCAGCTGCCGCCGCTGCAAAGCCGCCGCGGCCAGCAGGAGCGTGCACTGAACGTGCTGCTCGGACGGTCGCCCCGCGCCATCATGGACGGCCGGGTCGAACGCTCGGCCGCCTTCAATCCGGTGACGGCGATCGTGGTGCCGGCGGGCCTGCCCTCGGAGCTGCTGCTGCGCCGGCCGGACCTGGTCGAGGCCGAGCAGAAACTGATCGCAGCCAATGCGCGCATCGGCGTCGCCCGCGCGGCGTTCTTTCCCAACATCACGCTCACCGGCCTGCTCGGCAGCGAGAGCAGCTCGCTCGGCGACCTGTTCAGCGGCCCGGCGCGGATCTGGAATTTCGCCGGCAACCTCACCCAGCCGCTGTGGGGCGCGGGGCGCATCAACAAGCAGGTCGATGCCGCCGAAGCGCGCAATCTGCAGGCGGTGGCGCAGTACCAGTCGGCCATCGCCAATGCATTCCGCGAGGTGCAGGACGCGGTCCAGGCGCAGGTTGCGGCGCGCGAGGTATTCGAACTTGAACAGCGCCGCGTCACCTCGCTCGGCAAGACCTGGAACCTGGCCAAGCTGCGCTATGAAAACGGGGTGTCGAGCCAGCTCGATGTGATCGACGCCGAGCGCGGCCTGCTGCTGGCCGAGCAAAACCGGATCGAAGCCGAGCGTGCGTTGCGCGCCGCGGTGACGGACCTGTACAAGGCGCTGGGCGGCTAGCGCGGGCCGGGTGGTTGCAAGCACGCGTTGACGGTGCAGGGCCTGCTCCTGCCGTCTCGGCGATTTTGCCGGCACACCAGAGCGCGGATCGCCATTGCGCGCGCCTTGCCAGCCGAAAGTGGCCTGCGAGCCGCGCCAGTGCTGGTGTTTGGCCTTGCCGAAAATTGCGATGGCTCTTCAGGTGCGTCCACCGCGCCGGGTAGCGCCCGCAGTGTCCGGCGTGTATGGTTCGGGTTCAATCCATCCCACGGAAAACCCATGATCGGAAAAATCACTCTGGCCGCAGCCGCGCTGCTTGCGGTTTGCACCGCGTCCGCCGCTGAATTCAAGAGCGCCAAGGAGTGCATCCCCGGTGCCCAGGTGCAGACCCGGCAGAACAAGACCGGCACCATCACCGCGGTCGACCGCGGTGGCATGTGCCAGGTGCAGTTTGCCGATGGCAGCAAGACCTCCACCCTGTTCTGGATGCTGCGCGCGGCGGGCAGCAGCGCCGCGGCCACCGGCAAGCTGGTGCCCGGCACCTATCCCTGCTACAGCAGCGCCGGCGGGAGCTTGAACTACCTGTTCATGGATATCGTGATCGACGGGCCGGACAGCTACCGCGACAAGTCGGGCAAAGGCGGCAAGTATCGCCATGACGCGGCCAGCGGCAAGATCGTGTTTTCGAGCGGACCGATGGCCAACGCGAATGCGAAATTCCTGAACGGTCCGCGGATCGGACTGAACATGAATGGCGGCAGTTTCTACAATACGACCTGCGGACTGAAGAAGTAGCCGGCAGGTCGCCCCGGCCAAGGCCGGGGCGGGCGGGTTCCTAGGGGTTCAGTACCACGCCGGCCGCGGCGCGCGCCTTGGCGGCCGCGATATCGGCGGCGGTGACGGACCCGGTGGTATTGAGGTCGAGCTTGAAGGTCTGGCCGTCGACGGCCTGCCCGGTGCGGGCGCGGATGTTGGCGAGGTCGGTGGCGTTCACCGCGCGGGTATTGTCGATGTCGCCGGCCAGGAAGCCGATCGAGGCAAGAATATCGGTGATGCCATTGACGCGCTCGATCAGCACCGTCGAGCGGCGGTTGTCCGGCACATCCGTCAGGGTGACCAGGATCTCGCTGCTGTCCAGCGGATTGATCAGGCCGCTGGCGCCGCCGACCGGCAGCACCAGGATGCTGCCGCCGATACGCGCCACCGGCGAGGCGAAGCGGATCACGATCAGGTGACCGCTGCCGATGCCGCGCGGCTCGATGGTGAGTGCGCCGCTGGCGGGCACGGTGTGATCGATGATGATGTCGTGGTCGACGCCGGCATGCTGCTTGCGCGAGATGACGCGGCTGATGGTGATGGCGGTCACCGGGATGCTCTGCGTGGCCTGCGTTGCCGGCAGGAAGCCCGGCGCGCCGGCCTGGTTGGCGGCGATGATGCAGGTGCCGACCGCAACTCCGGTCACGCTGGCGCCGCTGATGGTGCAAATCGAGGTGGTGGTGCTGGTGAAGGTGATCGCGTTGCCCGATGCGCCGCCGCTAGCGGTGACGCCGGCGGGCGCGCCGCCGGCGACCAGTATCGGCGCGGTGCCGAAGCTGATCACCTGTGCCGCGGGCGGGGTATCGATGATGGCGAAGGCAAACGCCGTCACGCTGCCGGTGACCGGGCTCGAGCCGCTGCCGCTGCTGTTGCTGCCCGACGTGGCGCCGCCTTCGAGGCTGTCGACGGCGTAGGCATGGAGTACATGCGGGCCTTTGGTGAGGCCGGCCAGGGTCGCGCTGAACGGTCCGCTGCCGCCGGCCTGCAGCCAGGCGCCGCCATCAACCCGGTAGTACACGCTGCGCACGGCAGGTGTGCCGGGCAGGTAGGTGCTGACAGCGTTGAAGCTGAAGGTCGGTGCCGGCGCGGCGATCGCGTTCGAGGTGCCGGCGATGATGTCCGCGCTACTCACCGTGGTGGTCAGAGGCGTGGGCGCCTCGAGCCAGGGGATGATGACGGTAACGTTGTTGCTGTTCGGGTTGGCAGTGTAGACGCGGTTGGTCACCGGGTTGGCAACGATGCCGGTGGGGCCGCTGCCGGCGCTGACGCTGGTGACGGTATTGGTCTGGCCGTTGATGATGCTGATGGTGTTGCTCGATTGATTGGAAACGTAGATCCGGTTGGTCGCCGGGTTGATGGCGATGCCGAATGGCCCGGCACCGACCGCCACCAGGCTGGACGTGTTGGTCGCGCCGTCGATGATGGAAACAGCGCCGTCGAGGCCGGCGGTGACGTAGATCTTGTTGGTCAGCGGGTTGATGACGACGACGGCCGGGAACCGTCCGGTCGCCACGGTGGCGGTGGAGTTGTCGGCGCCGTTGATGACGGTGACGTTGTTGCTGAACGCATTCACCACGTAGATCTTGTTGGTGACCGCATTGACTGCGAGGGCGGTGGGCTGGGTGCCGGCGGTGACGGTGCCGGTGACGGTGTGGGTGGCGCCATCGACCACGGTCACGGTGCCGCTGTTGACCACGTAGATTTTGTTGGTCACCGGGTTCACCGCGATGGCGGTGGGCTGGCTGCCGACGGTCACGGACGTGGCGGTGGCGGTGGCGCCGTCGATGACGCTGATGCGCGAGTTGCCGGTGATGCCGACGTAGATCTTGTTGGTCACCGCATTGACCGCAATGGCGCCCTGGTTGAAGCCCACCCCGGGCACGCTGGACAAACCGTTGGTGGCGCCGTCGATCACGGCGATGGCATCAAAGATGTCGACGTTGGTGACGTAAATCTTGTTGGTGGCGGTATTGACCGCGATATTGCCCGGCTTGAACGTCAGCGCGACGGTGCTGGTGGTGCTGGTCAGGCCGTCGATCACGGTGACCGATTTCGACGTCTCGTTCGCCACGTAGATGCGGTTGGTTACCGGATTGGCGGCGATACCGGTCGGCTTGGTGCCGGTGGCAATGGCGGCGGTGGTGTTGGTGCTGCCGTCGATCAGGGAGACGGTGCCATCGGTGGAATTGGCCACGTAGAGCCGGTTGGTCAGCACGTTGATGGCAATCACGCGCGGCCCGGCGCCGAGCGCGATCGGCGCGCCGACGTTGTTGCCGCCGTCGATCACCTGCAGGTTGTTGCTGCCGCCGTTGACCACGTAGGCCTGGTGGGTTGCCGGATTGATGGCGAGCGCGCGCGGATTGATGCCGACGGCCGCGGTGGCAACGCTGTTGTCCGCGCCGCTGATGATGCTCACATTGGCACTGTTGAAGTTGGCGACGTAGACCTGGTTGGTCACCGCATTGACCGCGATGGCAACAGGCTGGGTGCCGACGGCCACGCTGGCGGTGGAGTTGTCGCTGCCGTTGATCACGGTGACCAGGTTGGCGGCGGTGTTGGCGACGTAGATCCGGTTGGTCACCGGGTTGACGGCGATGGCGTCCGGCGCGCCCGCCATGGCGACCGCCACGGTCACGCTGCTGTTGTCGACGCCGTTGATGACGGTGACGCTGTCGCTGCCGAAGTTGGCGACGTAGATTCTGTTGGTCACCGGATTGACCGCGACCGCGCGCGGGCCGGTGCCGGTGGCGACGGTGCTGGCGCTGTTGTTGCCGCCGTCGATCACCGTGACGCTGTTCGAGGACTGGTTGGTGACGTAAATCCGGTTGGTGACCGGATTGATCGCGATCGCATTCGGCGTATCACCTGCCATGATGGTGGCGCTGACGCTGCCGGTGGCGCCGTCGATCACGCTCACGGTGCCGCCGGCACCCTGGTTGACGACATAGATTTTATCCGTCGCGGTATTGACCGCGATCGCTTGCGGATTGGCGCCGACCGCGATGGTGGACGTGGAATTGTTGCCGCCGTCGATCACGGTGACGCTGGCACTGGCGCTGTTGGCGACGTAGATGCGGTTGGTCACCGGGTTGACCGCGGTACCGGCAGGGCTGCTGCCGGTGACGATGGTGGCAGCAAGCGATTGCGCCTGCGAGGCCGGGGCAAACAGGCTGGCGCAGGCCAGGGTGGCGGCAAACAGGCGCCAGGACAGCAGCGAGAAATGCACTTTGCTGTTTGCGAAAGACACAGGCAAAGCGGTGGCGCGGGCAAGCGGCGTAGTCATCAGGCAATCCTTGAGCGGTCGAGCCGCTCCGGACGGAATGACTGTGTTGGATCATACAGAGTTGGCGCGCGAAGTATACAAATCAAATCATCGCGCAGGCCTCCGATTCAGGTTTCGGTTACGGCAAAGGTGAACCATTGTGTACGCGGGGCCGGAAGCGGCCGTGGCGTGATGCGCGGGACGGCGCACGGCGTGGGCGCCGGACCGATCGAGCGGCTGCTTTGGCCGCTGCAAATGGGTCGCGTGCCTAGCGGCCGCGGTGCTGGCGGCCGGTCAGCATTGCCCGGTGTAGAACCGGCGCGGACATACCGCCTCATAGCGGTCGTTGCCGCCGATCTCGACCTGCTCGCCCTGGGTGACGCGATTGCCCTGTTCGTCCAGCCGCACGTTCATCGTTGCCTTGCGGCCGCAGCGGCAGATGGTCTTCATTTCTTCCAGGTCGTCGGCCAGGGTCAGCAGCGCTTTCGAGCCCGGAAAAGGCTGGCCGAGGAAGTCGCTGCGCAGGCCGTAGCAGATCACCGGTGTGCCGCGGGTGTGCGCGAGTTCGTGCAGCTGAACCACCTGCGCCTCGGTCATGAACTGCGCCTCGTCGATCAGGATGCACGACGGCACGGCACGGCTCTTGTACAGTTCGGTGAAATTGGTGCCGGCGGAAAACACTTCCGATTCGCGCTCCACCCCCAGGCGCGAGACGATGCGGCCCTCGCCATAGCGGTCATCGATCGCCGCGGTGAACAGGTTCACCGACTGGCCGCGTTCTTCGTAGTTGTAGGCGACCTGCTGCAGCGAGGTGGACTTGCCGGCATTCATCGCGGCAAACCGGAAATAGAGCTTGGCCAAATCGTTCTCCGTGGTGCGTTTTCGGTTGGGCGACAGTATAGCGGGCCGGCAGCATGGCACGGTGACACGGTGTTGCAATCGGACGCGATATAGTCTGATCGTCCGCCAACGTGAACGGAGGAAAAAATGTCGTCGACAGGAACCATCGGGTCATATTGCGCCGCGCTGGCCACGGCCTGCTGCCTCGGCGCCGCCATGACGCAGTCTGCCGCGGCGGAGTCTGCCCCGGCAACGCCCGCGGCGCGCACCGCCCCGGCGGATGCCGCCGCGGCACCGGCGCTGTTCATCATTCACCTCACGCGCGGTCCGGCGTGGAATCGCGACCGGCCGGCCAGCGAGCAGGCGGGATTTCGCGAGCACTCGCAAAACCTGCAGCGCCTGCGTGCCGATGGCGTGCTCGTCGTCGGTGCGCGCTACCAGGACAGCACCGCCGACAAGGGCCTGCTGCTGATCCGCGCCGCGAACGCGGACGCGGTGCAGGCGCTGTTCGCTGCCGATCCGATGGTGCGGGACAAGTTGTTCGCGCTCGATATTGCCGCGTTTTCCCCGTTCTACGACGGTTTCGTTGCACGTCCGGCGCGAGCGGCGGCAGCATCGGAATCGCCGCTCCCTGCGCTGGCCGGGCTGGCCGGATGCTGGGCCGGCGGCAGCGGCAAGTTCGCCTTTCGCGAGCACTGGATGCGTCCTGCCGGCGGCATGATGATGGGCATGGGCCGCACGCTGGCGGACGGCAGGATCGCCTCCTACGAGGCGATGCGCATCGAACTCGACGCCGATGGCACACCGGCATTCGTCGCCAAGCCATCGGGCCAGGCCGAGGGACGATTCCGGATGGTGAAGAACGACGCGGCCGGCGTCGTGTTCGAAAACCCGCTGCATGATTTTCCGCAGCGGGTCCGCTATCAGCTCAAGGCGGATGGTTCGCTGCATGCGCGCATCGAGGGTGTCCGCGACGGCAAGGAACGCGGGATCGATTTTCCGATGCGACGGGCGAGTTGCGATTGATGCGGTTGGATGGCGGACAGTTCCTCGCTTGGAGGTCCGCCCTGCCGGACGGCGCGAACGCGAACTACATCGTTCTTACCACGCCCACCACCAGGCCCTCGATATCCAGTTCCTTCTTGTCCAGATCAACCACGATGGGCAGGAAGTCCGCATTCTCGGCGATCAGGTAGGCCTGCCGGCCCTTCAACTTGAGGCGCTTGACGGTGGCATCGCCCTCGACCCGCGCGACCACGATCTGGCCGTTGCGCGCCTGGCTGGTCTTGTGGATGGCGAGCCAGTCGCCATCCATGATGCCGACGTCCTTCATGCTCATGCCGGTCACCTTGAGCAGGTAATCGGCCTTGGGCTTGAACATCAGCGGGCTGACCGGGTAGCGGCCGACCACGTTTTCCTGCGCCAGGATGGGCGAGCCGGCGGCGACCTTGCCGATCAGCGGCATGCCGCCTTCTTCATCGTTGGCCGCTTCCGATCCCATCGCGCCGCCGTCGCGGATCTTGATGCCGCGCGAGGAACCGGCGAGCATTTCGATGGCCCCTTTGCGTTCCAGCGCGCGCAGGTGTTCCTCCGCGGCGTTGGGCGAGCGAAAGCCCAGGGCGCCGCAGATTTCAGCGCGGGTGGGGGGCATACCATTCTCGGCAATCCATGCTTTGAGAAAGGCGAGAATTTCCTGCTGGCGGGCGGTGAGTTCGTTCATGTCTGTATTTTTATACAGCTTTGTCGAAAATTGCAAGTGGTTTCGGTGGTTCCGTGTTTGCGCCGGCGTTGGCCGTCTCCGGACCGTCACGGCCGCGATGTTATTCTCTCGCTTTTGTTTCCGCCCCCGATCATGCGCAAACTGGCATTTCTCACTGCTGCCCTGGCTGTTTTCCTGGTGTCTTCCGTCGCCGCCGCGGCCAAGCTGGTCGCCGGCCCGATGGCGGGCGCCTCGTACCTGCGCGGCGCCAAGCTGTGGATGCAGGCCGACGGGCCCGGCCAGGCAGCGATTGAATACTGGGACCTGGCCGCGCCCGCGCGGGTCATCCGCTCCGGCACGGTTGCATTGCGCGCCGAGGAGGATTTTGTCGGCCATTTCACCGTCGGCGAACTGGAGCCCGGACGACGCTATGGCTACCGGGTGTTGATCGACGGCAAGGTTGCGCCGGTCGCGCAGTCGCTCACCTTTGCCACGCAGATGCTGTGGCAATGGCGGCGCGACCCGCCGGACTGGAAGCTGGCACTGGGTTCCTGCGCCTACGTCAATGAGGCCGCCTACGACCGTCCCGGGCGGCCATACGGCGGGCCACCGGAGGCGGCGGCGATCTACGACAGCATCGCGCGGCAACAGCCGGACGCGATGCTGTGGGCCGGCGACAATGTCTACTATCGCGAGGCCGACCAGGACAGCGTATCCGGCATGCGGCAACGCTGGCGCTATGACCGCTCGCAGGCGTCGCTGCAACGGCTGCTGCGGACCGGGCATCATTTCGCCATCTGGGACGATCATGATTACGGCCCGAACAACAGCAACGCCAGCTTTGTGCTGAAGGGCGAGGCGCTGAACCTGTTCAAGCGCTATTACGCCAACCCATCCTGGGGCCTGCCCGAACTGCCGGGCGTGTTTGGCAATTTCAATTTCAACGACGCCGAATTTTTTCTCACCGACAACCGGTACTACCGCGACCACGACTGGCTGCTGGCCGATGACCGCGCGATGCTGGGCGCGGCGCAACTGCGCTGGCTGAAAAATGCACTGCTGGCCTCGACCGCGCCGGTCAAACTGGTGGTGGTCGGCAGCCAGGTGACCAACGATCTGAACCGGCGCGAAAGCTGGGACAAGTTTCCGCGCGAGCGTGACGATTTCCTCAAGTTCCTGGTCGACCACCGCATCAACGGTGTGGTCCTGCTGAGCGGCGATCGGCACTTCACCGAGCTGCTCAGGACCGAGCGGCCAGGCAGCTATCCCCTGTACGAGTTGACCTGTTCGCCACTGACCTCGGGCGTGGGCTCGGATGCCAAGGTGGAAAACGCCAGCAAGCTGATCGTGCCCGGCACCTTCGTCGCGGAACGCAATTTCTGCACCATCGAATTTTCCGGTCCGCTGAAGTCGCGCACGCTGACGGTGAAGAGCTTTTCCACCGACGGCCAACCGCTGTGGCAGAAGGAAATCGCGCTGTCCGAGCTGCAGACGCCGAAGTCTTAGCCCGGCGCCTGTAGCAAACGCAATGCGGCGGTGCCGGCTACAGCCGCCAGAGCTGGTGGCCGGCCGCGCGCACGGCGCCGGCATCAAGCGCGGCCTTGACGTCGATCACCGCGCCGGCCGGCTTTACTTTCTCCAGCAGCGCCGCGAGCGGCTTGCCGAGGTATTCCCGGTGCGCCACCGCCACCACCAGCGCGTCCGCCACCGGCATCGTTTCCCAGGCGGCCAGGTCGATGCCGTATTCGTGTTTCGCCTCGGCTGCGGCGGCATACGGGTCATGCACGTGCACCGTCATGCCGTATTCCTTCAGTTCGCGCACGATGTCGACCACCTTGGTGTTGCGCACATCGGGGCAGTTTTCCTTGAACGTCAGGCCCAGCACGTTGACCACCGCGCCGTGCAGTTTGCCGCCGGCTCGGACCATCGTCTTCACCGTCTGCTCGGCCACGTACTTGCCCATGCTGTCATTGATGCGCCGGCCCGACAGGATGACCTCGGGATGGTGGCCGAATTTCTCCGCCTGGTAGGTGAGGTAGTACGGGTCGACGCCGATGCAGTGTCCGCCCACCAGGCCGGGGCGGAACTTGAGGAAGTTCCACTTGGTGCCGGCCGCGGCCAGCACTTCGCTGGTGTCGAGACCCATCTTGTTGAAAATGATCGCCAGCTCGTTCATGAAGGCGATGTTGAGGTCGCGCTGTGAATTCTCGATCACCTTGGCGGCTTCTGCGACGCGGATGCTCGAGGCGCGATGCACGCCGGCCGTGACCACCGCACCATAGACTTCCGCCAGCGTATTGAGGGTTTCCGGCGTGTCGCCCGACACCACCTTGACGATGGTGGTCAGCGTATGTTCCCGGTCACCCGGATTGATCCGCTCCGGTGAGTAGCCGACGAAGAAGTCTTTTTTCCATTTCTTGCCCGACGCGCGCTCCAGTTCCGGGATGCAGACTTCCTCGGTGGCACCGGGATAGACGGTGGACTCGAACACGACGATGGCGCCGTGCTTCAGGTGCGGACCGATAGCGCGGCTGGCGCCGATCAGCGGCGCGAAATCGGGCAGGCGTGCATCGTCGACCGGTGTCGGCACGGCGATGATCACCACGTCGGCGTCGGCCAGGCCGGCAGCGTCGGTGGTGCAGGTCAGGCGGGTGGCGGCGCGCAGGTCCTCGCTGGACACTTCGCCGGTCGGGTCGACGTGGCGCTGATAGGCGGCGACCTTGTCCGCGGCCAGGTCGCAGCCGACGGTATCGAACTTCTTGCCGAACTCCACCGCCAGCGGCAGGCCGACGTAGCCCAGGCCGATGACGCCAATTTTCTTATTGCCCACTGTTGTTCTCCCTGATTGCCAAATTTAAAACTGCCGTTAAGCGGACCGCCTGCCGCATCACACTTTGTAATAGTCGCGGTACCAGGCGACGAATCTGGCGATGCCGTCCTCGACCTGGGTTGCCGGGCGGAAGCCGACATCGCGCTGCAACCGCGTTACATCCGCCGACGTCGCCGGTACATCGCCCGGCTGCATCGGCAACATTTCCATGATCGCTTTCGTGCCCAGACACTGCTCCAACGCTTCGATATATCGCATCAACTGGACCGGGCTATTGTTGCCGATGTTATAGATACGATAGGGTGCATAGCTGGTGGCGGGGTCTGGCCTGTCGCCCGACCAGGTCGGGTCGGGTGTCGCCGGCTGGTCTATCACCCGCAGCACGCCTTCGACGATGTCATCCACATAGGTGAAATCGCGAATCATGTTGCCGCTGTTGTAGACCTGGATCGGTTCGCCGGCGAGGATCGCCTTGGTAAATTTGAACAGTGCCATGTCCGGACGACCCCAGGGGCCATAGACGGTGAAGAATCGCAGGCCGGTGCAGGGCTTACCGAACAAGTCAGCGTAGCAGTGCGCCATCAGTTCATTGGCTTTTTTCGACGCGGCGTAGAGCGAGATCGGGTGGTCCACCGAATCGGACTCGGCGAACGGCAACTTGGTATTGGCGCCGTACACCGAACTGGAGGAGGCAAACACCAGGTGCCGCACCTTGCCGTGCCGTGCACCTTCAAGGATATTGGTAAAGCCAGCCAGGTTGGCTTCGATGTAGGCGTGCGGATTTTCCAGGGAATAACGAACCCCTGCCTGGGCGGCGAGGTTCATGATGGCATCAAACGGCTCGGCGGCGAAAAAAGCCTTCATCCCCTCGCGGTCGGCGATGTCGAGGCGCACAAAACGAAACTTTGGGTAACCTGCCAGGCGCTTGAGCCGGTTTTCCTTCAGCACGACATCGTAGTAATTGTTCATGTTATCGATGCCGACTACTTCGTCGCCGCGCTCCAGCATGCGGATGGCGAGCGTATGGCCGATAAATCCGGCCACGCCGGTGATGAGGATTTTCATGAGGGGGAAAAAGTTATCAAGGATGTAGTACCGACTGTTGCAAGGCTATTTTAGCCAGTCCTGGGCCGGCTGCGTGATTCCGCGGTGCGCAACCGGCCCGCGAACGTCAGAACGGCAGCGGCACACCCGGCTTGGCGGCCGACAGCACGCGGCGGAAATCGGCCTGGATGCGAGCCAGCG
>CAYQKN010000046.1:0-7237 GCA_964417885.1 uncultured Burkholderiales bacterium
GCGCGCTCACCACCTGCCCGCGTGCCAACGCCGCGGCCACGTATTTCGCCATCATCCCGGCCGCCTTCGCCGTCACCTATCCGCAGCTGGGCGCGCTGAACGTGATGGGACTGGCCACGCCGAACTCGGCCATCCTCTCGGCGGTGATTTTCAACGCACTCATCATCATTGCCCTGATCCCGCTGGCGCTCAAGGGCGTGAAGTACGAGGCGCTGGGTGCCGAGGTCCTGCTGCGCCGCAACCTGCTGGTGTACGGGCTCGGCGGCATCGCCGTGCCTTTTATCGGCATCAAACTCATCGACATGGCCCTGTCGGCATTCGGCTGGGCCTGAGCGCGTTCCGGAGAAAAACATGTTCAAGCAAATCAAACCCGCTGTCCTGATGCTGCTGTTCGTCACCATCGTCACCGGCCTCGTGTACCCGATGCTGACCACGGCGCTGGCGCAGCTGCTGTTCCCCGCCAGGGCCAACGGCAGCCTGATCGAGCGCGACGGCAAGGTGGTCGGTTCGCGCCTCATCGGACAGAACTTCACCGAGCCGAAGTACTTCTGGGGTCGGCTGTCGGCGACCGCGCCGTTCGCCTACAACGCGTCCGCCTCGGGCGGATCGAACCTGGGCCCGCTCAATCCGGCGCTGGAAAGTGCGGCCCGGGCGCGGCTGGACGCGCTGGCGAAAGTCGATGCGGGGTCCACTGCGGGCGCCGCTGCACCGGCGCGCGCGGTGCCGCTTGACCTCATCACATCTTCGGGCAGCGGGCTCGATCCGCACATCAGCGTGGCCGCGGCCGAGTTCCAGCTTGCGCGCGTGGCGCGGACGCGCAAGCTGCCGGAAGCGGCGGTGCGCGCACGCCTTGACGCGCATACCGAGGGCAAATGGCTTGGCGTGTTCGCAGCGCCGCGCGTGAATGTGTTAGAACTCAATCTCGACCTTGATGCATTGAAGTAATACCTCACTTGAACGAACCCGCCAGGCCGGATCCCGACCGGCTGCTCGCCCAGATCCAGGAAGCCGACGCCGGCAGCCGGCGTGGCCGCCTGAAGATTTTTGTTGGCGCCAATGCCGGCGTTGGCAAAACCTACGCCATGCTTTCCGCCGCCCGCGCGGCGCGCAACGAGGGCGTCGACGTGGTCATCGGCGTGATCGAAACACACGGCCGCAAGGACACTGCCGCGTTGGTGGCGGACCTCGAATCACTGCCGCTGAAGGAAATGCGCCAACAGGATCGCGTGGTACGCGAGTTCGATCTGGATGCGGCACTCACGCGGCGACCGGCGCTGCTGCTGGTCGACGAATTGGCTCACAACAACGCACCCGGATCGCGTCACACCAAACGCTGGCAGGATGTCGAGGAACTGCTGCAGGCCGGCATTGATGTGCACACCACGCTAAACATCCAGCACATCGAGAGCCTCAACGACGTGGTGGGCGGCATCACCGGTGTACGGGTGTGGGAAACCGTGCCCGACCGCGTATTTGACGAAGCCGATGCCATTTCGCTGGTCGACCTGCCGCCGGATGAACTGCTCAAGCGCCTGGCCGACGGCAAGGTCTATCTACCCGAGCAGGCCGAGCGCGCGGCACGCAATTTCTTCCGCAAGGGCAACCTGATCGCCCTGCGCGAGTTGGCGCTGCGCCGCACGGCCGACCATGTCGATGCCGACGTCAAGGACTACCGCGAAGCCAAGTCGATCGACCGCGTTTGGCCTACTCGCGATGCGCTGCTGGCCTGTGTCAGCCCGCGCGAGGGCGGCGAACGCGTGGTGCGCGCCACGGCGCGCCTCGCTGATAGCCTCGATGCGCCATGGCACGCGGTGTACGTTGAAACGCCGGCGCTGCAACGGCTGCCCGAGGCCGAACGCACCCGCATTCTCGGCGTGCTGAAGCTGGCCCAGGACCTGGGCGCGCGCACGGCGACGCTGGCGGGCGAGCGCGTGGACGAGACGCTGGTGTCCTATGCGCAGAATAACAACCTGAACAAGATCGTCATCGGGCGCGAGGCGCTGGCGGCGGTACGCTGGCCGTGGACGGTAAACCTGGCCGACCGTATCCTGCGCGCGGCCCCCGAACTGGACGTGATGCAGATTGCGCGCGGTGAGGGCAACCACGGCCGAACGCTCAAGGCACGTGCGGCTGCCGGCGAACCGGTGACGGCGGACAAACCGCGCGCTATGCGTTATGTCGCCGCGTTCGGCGCCTGCCTTGGCACAACGCTCATCGCCACGCCGCTGATTCCGTATTTCGACCTGGCCAACATTGTGATGCTGTTCCTGCTGAACGTTGTGCTGATCTCGACGCGCTTCGGCCGTGGCCCGGCCATCTTCTCGGCGCTGACGTCCGTGGCCTCGTTTGATTTTTTTTTCGTGCCGCCGCGCTTTTCGTTGGCCGTGTCCGACCTGCAATATCTAATGACCTTTGCGATCATGCTGGCGGTCGCGCTCATCACGGCGCACCTCACCGCCGGCCTGCGATACCAGGCGCAGGTGGCGGGTCACCGCGAACGCCGCGCGGGAGCACTGTTCGAAATGGCGCGGGCGTTGTCCGGTGCGCTGACGCAGGAACAGGTGGTGCAGATGGCCGATGCGCACATCGAGGAGACGTTTCGCGCGCGGGTCGCCATCATCCTGCTCGACCGCGAGGACCGCCTCGACTTTTCACCGGGCGCCGACCGCACCCGCCCGTCGCGCGTGGACGAGGCCACCGTGCAGTGGGTGTTCGATCACGCGCAGCCGGCCGGCCTCGGTACCGACACGCTGGCCGGCAGCAACGTGCTGTACCTGCCGCTGGCCGCGCCGATGCGCACCCGCGGCGTGCTGGCCATCGAAACCGAGAACCCGCGCTGGCTGCGGGTGCCCGAACAGCGGCGCCAGCTGGATACCTTCGCCTCGCTGATCGCCATCGCGCTGGAGCGGGTGCACTACGTCGAGGTGGCGCGCGAGGCCATACTGAAGATGGAATCGGAGCGCCTGCGCAACAGCGTTCTTGCCGCCCTGTCGCACGATCTGCGCACGCCGCTCACTTCGCTGATCGGCATGGCCGAGTCGCTGACCCGTTCGGAGCCGAAGCTGCAGCCGGCGCAGCACGACTGGGCCGCGTCCATCCTGTCCGAATCGCGCCGCCTATCACAGCTGGTGGACAATCTTCTCGACATGGCGCGACTTGAATCGGGCGACGTGAAACTCAACGCTGACTGGCAGCCGCTGGAGGAAGTGGTGGGCAGTGCACTGCGCGCCAGCAGCGCCGCATTGCAGGGGCGCCGCGTGGCCACCAACTTGCCGGCCGACCTTCCGTTGGTACGTATCGACGCCGTGCTGATTGAGCGCCTGCTGTGCAACCTGCTGGAAAATGCGGCCAAGTACACGCCCCCCGAGGCGCATATCGGGCTGTCCGCGGCGGTGGTGAATGGCCGGGTGGAGGTCTCGGTCAGCGATGACGGCCCAGGTTTTCCACCCGCATTTGCACAGCGTCTGTTTGACAAGTTCACCCGCGCCAGCGCCGAGTCTGCGGTGCCGGGCGTGGGGCTTGGCCTCGCGATCTGCCGTGCGGTGGCCGAGGCGCACGGCGGCAGCATGCGTGCCGAAAACCTGCATCCGCACGGCGCGCGTTTCGTGTTCACGCTGCCGCTGCAGAGCCCGCCGGTGCTCGACGCCGAGACCGAAGGTCCGCCGGCATGAGTGCACGCCACGTGGTTCTGGTGGAAGACGAGCCGCACATCCGGCGCTTCGTGCGCGCCGCGCTCGAAGAGGATGGTTGCGCGGTCTTCGAAGCGGACACGGCGGCGCGCGGCCTGACCGAGGCCGCCACCCGCAAACCGGATCTGGTCATCGTTGATCTCGGCTTGCCCGACAAGGACGGTCTGGAGCTGATCCGCGATTTGCGCGGATGGTCGGATGTGCCGGTGATTGTTTTGTCAGCGCGTTCCTCGGAAGCCGACAAGATCGCCGCGTTGGACCTGGGGGCCGACGACTACCTCACCAAACCCTTCGGCATCGGCGAATTGCTGGCCCGGGTACGCGCGGCGCTGCGCAGATCGGCGCGTGCGGGCGAGGCCGGCGAAAGCACATTGCACGCCGGTGATGTGGAAGTCAACCTCGCTGCACGCGTGGTTCGGCGTGGTGGCGAGGAGGTGCATCTCACGCCCACCGAGTTCCGTTTGCTGGCGCACCTGTGCGCCCATGCCGGCAAAGTAGTCACGCATCGCCAGATCCTGCGCGAAGTATGGGGGCCGTCCTACGTCGAGCATGCCCACTATCCGCGCATTGTCATGCAGCACCTGCGGCAGAAACTTGAAGCCGATCCCGCACGCCCGGCGTTCCTGCTGACCGAAATCGGCGTGGGCTATCGGCTGGTGCTGGCGTGAATTGGATAGCCACACCCCAGCACTGGCGCGCCTCTCCACCGCTTTCCGGCCGGAAAGGCGCACCAGTGCTGGTGTTTCACCCCGCGTTGCCGGCTACAAAACAAGCTGCATCGCTGTCGCGGACGCCGGGCAGGCGCCGCGAAATTCCGCCGAGTCCTGCAGTTCCACCGGAATCGCATCGCGACTGATTTGCACGAAGCCGAACCGCGCGAAGTAGTTTTCTGCCGTGGTGGTAAGCAACACCAGTTGCCTCAGGCCGGCCCGCCGCGCCCCGTCAAGCAGTGCCCGCGTCAGCAACGCGCCGATGCCGGTGCCGCGATGCGTTTGCGCCACGGCGCACGAGCGCAACAGGCCGGCGTCGCCATACCGCTCCAGGCCGATGCAGCCGATTACGCGGCCGTGTTGTTCAGCCACGATGAAATGGTCCAGGTGCTGGCGGGCACCTTCCCGCGGCAACTGGTGTGCCCCCAGCAATGCCTCCACGGCGGGCCAATCTGCCGCCGCGGCCTGCCGCAGGGTTGGCGCATCACTGCTCATGAATGAGGGCGCGATAGGTGCCGTAGGCAGCGCTCGCGCCGGCCAGTTGCGCCAGGACGGCCGAAGCCGTGTCGACAACACCACTGACGCCATTCCAGGCCGCAAGACCCTGTGCCAGCGTGATGGCCGGATTAGCGCAGGACGTGGTACCGGTAAACCAGAACGCAACGGCGAGATAGCAGCCGAGCAAAGCTGCGCGGGTCGTGAGCGCGGACTTGGCCGCGAACAGATACACACTGAGCAAGCCGAATGCGTTGACGAACTCACCGACCCAGCGGACGCCACCGGCCGGTGTGGCAGGCGCGAGTTGGCCGAAGATCAGCCAGGTGATCACTAGCCCGGCCAATGCGCCGGCACCTTGAGCCAGGATGAAAAACGGCGCGCGCCGTCGTGGCAGGCGCCAGCTCCATGCCTCGATTAACGTGACCGCCGGGTTGAGGTGCGCCGCCGACACCGGCGCCAGCATGACGGTCAGCACGAACAACATCACCCCGGTCACGAGTGAGGTGGCCAGCAGCGCCAGTGCGGCGTTGCCACCGGCGAGGCGGCCAGCCAGGATGGCAGAACCGGTCAGCACGGACATCAGCAGCAATGTCCCCAGCGCCTCGGCAGCAAGCTGGCGATACAGGGCGCGGTTGAAAAAGGCTCGCAGGTTCATGGCAATGGAGAGAAATTCGGATTTTGGCGGCCACCGTCCAAACATTGGCGTACGGCGCATAACCGACATGATAGCTATTTGGAAATGATGTCGGCGCCGTGTCTGGTTGACGCACGTCGCGGGTTGATCGCGATTCAGATCGCTGGCGACTTCTCGTACCAGCCCTTGGACCGGTTCACCACGTACACCACCAGCAGCATCACCGGCACTTCGATCAGGACCCCGACCACGGTGGCCAACGCCGCACCGGACTGGAAGCCGAACAGGCTGATGGCCGCCGCCACCGCCAGCTCGAAAAAATTGGACGCACCGATCAGCGCCGACGGGCAGGCGATGCTGTGCTTTTCTCCCAGCGCGCGGTTGAGCAGGTAGGCAAGGCCGGAATTGAAAAACACCTGGATCAGGATCGGCACCGCCAGCAGCGCGATCACCAGCGGCTGCTTCAGGATGGCCTCGCCCTGGAACGCGAACAGCAGCACCAGGGTCGCCAGCAGCGCGCCAATCGACCACGGACCCAGCCGCGCCATCGCGGCATCGAATGCGGCCTGGCCCTTTGCCATCAGGGAGCGCCGCCACAACTGCGCCAGGATGACCGGAATGACGATGTACAGCACGACCGAGGTGAGCAGCGTGTCCCAGGGCACCGTGATGGCCGACAGGCCCAGCAGGAAGGCCACGAGCGGCGCGAACGCCACGATCATGATGCTGTCGTTGAGCGCCACCTGCGACAGCGTGAACAGCGGATCGCCGTTGGTCAGCCGGCTCCATACGAACACCATCGCGGTGCACGGTGCCGCCGCCAGCAGGATCAGGCCAGCGATGTAGCTGTCGATCTGCTCGGCCGGCAGCCACGGCGCGAACAGATGACGGATGAACAGCCAGCCAAGCAGGGCCATGGAGAACGGCTTGACCAGCCAGTTGACTAATAGGGTCACGCCGATGCCGCGCAAGTGCTGGCGCACTTCCTGCAGGGCGCCGAAATCGACCTTCACCAGCATCGGGATGATCATCACCCAGATCAGCAGTCCGACCGGCAGGTTGACCTTGGCAACCTCCATCCGGCCGATGGCCTGAAAAACGGACGGCAGAAGCTGGCCGAGGCCGATGCCGGCGACGATGCACAGGAATACCCATACCGTCAGGTAGCGTTCGAACACGCTCATCGGCGTTCCGGCGGCCTGTTTCAGCGTGACTTCACATTGCGCAGACAAGTTCTATGACTCCGGTTATGGTTGGCGGCGCAGTGAGCCGGTCCGCTGCCCGTCACTGTGCATGGATCCGCTTCAGTTCTGCCGCCAGCGCCAGCCGCTCAAGCTTTTCCAGTGGCAAATTCACCAGCAGGTCGATGCGCCGGCGGATGGCGTGAAACACCTGGTCGAACGCGGCGCGTTTGGCGCTATCGTCGCCCTCCACCCTGGAGGGATCGGGAAACCCCCAGTGGGCGGTGGCGGGATGGCCGGGCCAGACCGGGCAGACCTCGCCGGCCGCGTCATCGCAAACGGTGATGATGATGTCCATTTTCGGCGCGCCGGGCGTGGCGAATTCGTCCCAGGTCTTGCTGCGCAGGTCGTCGGTGAGATAGCCGAGCGACTTGCACTTTTCGATCGCGAACGGGTTGACCCGGCCCGACGGCATGCTGCCGGCGCTGAAGGCGTGGAAGCGGCCGGCGCCAATGGTATTGAGCA
>CAYQKN010000046.1:7337-26584 GCA_964417885.1 uncultured Burkholderiales bacterium
TGGATTTCTTTGGCACGCTGACGGGCGTGCAAGCCGCTATAGCCGTCGTGCCGGTCGCGCAACTGGCGCCGGCGCAGCAGTTCTCGGTCAGGTATTCGACCAACCCGCCCATGGTTTCAAAGCTGGCGGCGTAGATGATCGAGCGCCCGCAGGGTGTGGCGATGGTCAGCCCGGCACTGGTCAGCTCCTTGAGATGAAATGACAGGGTCGCGTTGGCCAGGCCGAGTTTCTCGGCGATCGCGCCAACCGGCAATCCTTGCGGACCGGTTGCCACCAGCAGGCGGAATATCGCCAGCCGGGTTTCCTGTGCCAGTGCCGAGAGGGCGCTGATGATCTGCTTTGTTTCCATATTTCCAATAATATGGAAATGACATGCCGGATGTCAAGCCCCGCGTGTAAGATTTTGTCCCCGGCGTTGACTGATAGAGTCTTACCCTGTCGCCGGCGTGTCGCCGGCACGGTGCATCCACCCGCCGCCGCCTGGCGTAGCGGGGTTGTTTCCCCCTTCACGGAGTTGCCATGAAATTCGTTGCTTCACTCGTCGCCGCCCTGACCCTGCTGCTCACCGCCACCGCGGCCGAGGCGCAGAAGACACTTGAGTTCGGCGTCGGCCTGTTCCAGCCGGACAAGGAAAAGAACGATGCCACCTACAAGCCGCTGGCGGACTATCTGTCCCGGGCGCTGGGCCAGCCGGTGCGGCTGCGGACGGTGGATACGTGGGAGGGTCTGGCCAAATCACTGGCATCGGGTGAAACCGACATGGCGTTGATGGGGCCATGGGGTTATGTGCTGGCCAATCACCAGGCCGGCGCCGAGGCGGTGGCAACCATTCTTTACCAGGGCAAGCCGGAATACTTCGCCATCATGGTGACCGGCCCCAACAGCGGCATACAGAAAATAGACGACCTGAAAGGCAGGACCTTTGCCTTCGGCGACAAGGGCTCCACGTCGGGCTACCTGATTCCCAGCCACGAATTCATGAAACGCGGCATCGACCCGGACAAGTTCTTTTCCCGCGTGATCTACACCAAGCACCAGGCGATCGAGACCCAGGTGGTGCGCGGTGAACTCGACGCCGGCGCCGACTACAACCGCAACCGCGACGCGATGATCGCCGACGGCCTGATCAAGGCGGCCGACAGCCGCATCATCTGGACCTCGGCGCCGCTGCCCAACGATGCCTTTGCGCTGTCACGCGAGATGGCGAAGGACAAGGCCTTCGTCGCCAGGCTGGTCAAGGCGCTGGAAGCGATCGGGCCGCTGCTCAAGACGCAGCCCAATCTGCTGCCAAACAGCTACACCGGCTTCGTCGCCAAGGACAACCGCTACTACAAGCCGATCCGCGATGCGGGCCTGGAATCCGGCAAGCTCGCACCGGTGAAGAAGTAATCGCCGAAAAGCCGGCAATGAGCATCAGCAGCCAGATCGCAGACAAGGCGGCGACCGCCGCGCCGCTGATCGACCGCGCGTCGGTGCGCTGGTATGGCGCACGGCGCCAGGCGGCGCTGCTGATGCTGCTGTATGGCTGCCTGATCGCGGCCTGCCTGGTGAGCCTGTTCCATGCCGGCGATCTCTCGCTGGGCCGCAAGCCGTGGCAGAACCTGATGGCCACCGCCAGCGAACTGTCGCGACCCAGTTTCATCGACGTCTGGTTCGGCAATCCGCAACTCGAATACAAGTCCGACGACGGCAGCGTACTGCGGGTCGAGGACCAGCGCGCCTCGGAGGCACGGTTCCTCGCCAGTCTTGGCGGCGCCATCTGGACCACGCTCAAGATTGCGACGCTGGGCTCGCTGCTGGCGGCGATACTGGGCGCGCCGCTGGGATTCCTGTCGGCCAAAAACATGCATGCGCCGTGGCCGGTGGCGTGGTTTGCGCGCCGCCTGCTGGATGTCTGCCGCTCGATCCATACGCTGGTATTCGGCCTGCTGATCGTCGGCATCATCGGCCTCGGACCGATGGCCGGCATCCTCGCCATCGCGCTGCATTCGATGGGAACCTGGGGCAAGCTATACGCCGAATCGATCGAGACCCTGGACATGCGGCCGATCGAGGCGGTGCGCGCCACCGGCGCCACACCGATCCAGGTGTTCCTGTTCGCGGTCTGGCCGGCGCTGCTGCCCAACTTCATTTCCAACCATCTCTACATCTGGGAATACAACATCCGCGATTCGACCGTGCTGGGCCTGATCGGCGCCGGCGGCCTCGGACTGCTGCTGTCAGAGGCGGTATCGCTGTTCCAGTGGGGGCGGCTCGCCACGCTGCTGATCGCCATCGTGCTGATGGTGGTGGCATTCGATGCGTTGTCGCGGCGCATTCGCGCGTCGGTCCTCTGAGCGTGGAATCGTGAGGCTGGCGCGCCAGCCTCACGCGTGACGTTGTAGGCTCAGCGGATCGCGCCGCCAAAGCGGCCGAAGCTGCTGCCGCCATTCCAGGTTGAGCGGAATTTTGCCGACACACCTTGCCGGGTGACTTCGAGTTCGTCGACCTTGAAGGTTCCGCTGCGCCCGTTGGTGCAGTTGAAGTTGCCGGCAAAGCTGCCGAGGCGACCGGACTGCGCATAGTCGCCCAGATAGTCGCAGCGCACCTGATTGTCGTCATCCACCCGCAACAGCGCGGATGCACCATCGACATACAGTGCGATATTTGCCGCGCTGACTTCGCGTACCGCGCCACCACCGCTGGTGCTTTTCAACACGCTGAAGGCACCGACATAGTTGCCGGCCGTGGTCGTATTGCGCCAGGTCTGCCGAACCACCACTTTGGAAACCGTGATCGCGTCGACGGTGTAGTCGATCTTCAGTGAGCCGTTGGCCTGCGGTGACAATGAGATGGTGCCGACCTTGACGCCGGTGAAGGCCGCAGGATCGAACGGCCCGCCCTGCCATGATCCGCGCGTCCGGTAGAGATCGCCGCTGAAATGCGGCACGCCGTCGGCGCCATAGGCGACGACATGGGTGGCCGGCGCCCCGTACCAGACCGGCTCGCCATTGGGGCCGTAGACAAACAGGGTGACAAACGCCACGTCGTCCTGCTGGACGATATTGGCGCCCCAGCCGGACTCGGCGGGGTTGTACCAGAGGTCGGTCAGCGTGTTGGCCGCCGCCTGGAAAGACACTGCCGCAACGGCGGCTGCGATGAATCTGTTGAACCAATGCATGTGCTGCTCCTGACTTGAGAAAATTTCCGATTCACCTCCCGGTACCGGAATATGTGATCGCCGCGCGGGTTGCCCATGGTTGGCCACGCGCAGGCGTGGGGTGGAATATATGCGCCGCCGGCGGGTTGCCGCGGCGCTACCATGTGCCGGCATCGTACGGTCGGCGCCGGCGTCGCGGAATGACCGTTTTTCGTGATACCTTTTTCATATGAGCAAGCAATTTGATCTGCGCCAGCTGCGTTATTTCGTGGCGGTGGCCGAGGAACTCAATTTTCGCCGCGCCGCCGAGCGCCTGTTCATTTCCCAGCCCCCGCTGAGCCGCCAGATTCGCGAGCTGGAGTCGACGCTCGGCGTGCAACTGCTGGTGCGTGACACCACCGGCGTCCGGCTGACGCCGGCTGGTGCAATCGCGCTCAAGCGTGCGCGCAAGCTTCTGGCCGAGGCCGACGCGTTCGCCGCGTCGGTCGACCAGGCGCGCAGCGCGGCCGTGCGCGGCTGGCGCATCGCCGCCTCGATCGCGATCCCGGTTTCAAAGCAGCGGGCGTTGCAGGAGGCGTGGAAGAAAGCCCTCGGTACCAACGCCATCGAGGTCGAGTTCGGCGAATCGAAAAAACTGCAGCCGCGCGTGCGCCAGCACCAGTTCGACTTTGCCCTGCTCGGCGGGCCGGGCGATTTTCGCGGGCTGGAGTCGGAAGTGATCCAGAACCTGCCGCTGGTGGTGACGATGTCGGCAAACCACCCGGCGGCGAGAAAAAAGAGGGTTGCGCTGCGCGACATGCAGGGCACGCCGCTGTTCTGGTTCCCGCGCACCTACAACCCGGCCTACTTCAACCATTGCGCGCGCGCGTTCGAACAGATCGGCTTTACCCCCGATTACCTGTACGTCGCGCCGGGCCAGTTGACGACGCTGGAGCGCATCGGCCACGGCGAGGGTTTCTCGCTCCTGACCGTCGCGCAAACGGAAATGAAAATCGACGGCCTGGTTCACCGGCCGCTGCAGGAAGGCGCGATGCTCGGTGTCAGTCTGGTCGCGGCGTGGCCGGCGGACCCCGACGATGCCGGCAAGGCGCAACTGGCGCAACGGTTCGTCGCCGCGTCCAGACAGGTGCTGCTGTTGAAGAAATCGCCCACGGCGCGCGCGCAACATTGATTTTCTGCAGGGCAATGCCCGGAGAGCCAGCATCCATGCGCCTCGCGGAAGCTGCCGGCCGGAAACGCCCGCGAACAGGGCATCTCCAGCCGGTGGTTGGGTGAAATTCACTCAGGCGCAGACAGCGCACGCAACCGCGGGAACTTTCTACACGCTCCTTGCTCTCCTATAATTCCTGTTCGGCGCATCAATCGACTGACATCCCGCTTACGCGAAAAAACCATGAAACGCAGAACGTTCCTGCTGTCGGCCGCCGGTGGCGCCGGAGCCTTGCTGATCGGCTGGGGCGCATGGCAGCGCGCCTCGCAACTGCCGCCCGGATTGCCGCCGGGCGCCGCCCTGATCAACGGCTGGATCGAACTCACCGCCGACGGCGGCGCGGTGCTGGCGGTGCCGCGCGCCGAAATGGGCCAGGGCATCCATAGCGCCCTGGCGATGCTGGCCGCGGAAGAGCTGGACCTGCCGCTGGCCCGGGTGCAAATACTCGAGGCGCCGGTCGGCCGGATTTTCGCCCGCGTGATGCGCGCCGAATCGCTGCTTCCACGGCTGTTTGAACACGATTCGCTGACCGCGCGCGCCAAGCGCGAGCTGCGGCAGATGGCCGGCAAGCCGACCATGGGTGTCTCCGCGTCAACCGGCGGCTCGACCACCATCAGCGACCTGTGGTTGCGCGTTCGCACTGTGGCCGCCCATGCGCGTGCGGCGCTGGTACAGGCAGCGGCGCGAGCCAACGGCGTGCCGGGAGAACAATGCCGCACCGAGTCCGGTGCGGTGGTGCTGCCGGATGGACGACGCATCCCGTACGCCGAGCTGGTCAAGTCCGCGGCAGCATTCAGCAGCGTCGGCAACTTCGGCTTGAAGGACATGAAGGCTTTTTCGCTGGTTGGCCGGCCGGAAAACCGCATCGACGCGGCCGAGGCCTGCGACGGCCGGCTCAAGTTTGCCGGCGACATCCGCCTGCCCGGCCTGCGCTATGCCGCCCTGGCAATGCCGCCGTCGCTGCGCGCAAGGATGGTGTCGTTTACCGCGCCGGCCGGTGTGCAGGTGGTGAAGGTACCTGCCGGCCACGGCCATGGCGAGGCGCTGGCGGTGGTCGCGGCGTCGTGGTGGACCGCGTCGCGGGCGGCAGAAAAGCTTGCCGTGGTGTGGGATCGTGCGGCCGATGCCGGCGTCGACACCGCGCGCATCAGTGCGGACCGGCAGCGGGCGCTGGCCAGCGATGCCGGCGTGGTTCATTCGCAACTTGGCGATCCCGATGCGGCGTTTTCCGGCGCATCGCGTGCCGTCAGCGCGGCCTACGATGCACCCTATGTTTCACACGCCCAGCTGGAAACCACCACCTGCACCGCGCTGGTGGCCGACGGCATGGTGCGCATCTGGGGACCGTCGCAGGCGCCAACGGAGGCCGTCGCCGCGGCCGCCCGCGCCGCCGGTGTCGGCGTGAGCCAGGTGGAACTGAACGTGCCGCGCATCGGCGGCGGCTTTGGCCGGCGCCTCGACAGCGACGTCGTGTTCCAGGCGGCGGCGATTGCCGCGCAGTTGCCCGGCACGCCGGTTCAGCTGATGTGGAGCCGCGAACAGGACTTGCGCCACGACTTCTTTCGCGCTGCCGCCAGCGCACAACTGCGGGCCGCCATCGATGCCGCCGGCAACGTGGTGGCGCTGGATGTTGCCGTCGCGTCGCAATCGATCGGCGCCGCGCGCGAGGCGCGCATCGCGGGCGGCACACGCAAGCCGGCCACGGCCGGCAAGCCGCGCAGCAGCGGGCTCGCCTACGCCATCGCCCATCAGCGACGGCGACTGGTCGAGGCGCCGGGCGGCCTGCCGGTCGGTTCATGGCGCAGCGTGGGCGACTCGGTTGATGGTTTTTTCATCGAGTCCTTCATCGATGAGCTGGCTGGCGCCACCGGCCGCGATCCGCTGGCGCTGCGCCAGGTGTTGCTGGCCGGCCGGCCGCGCCACCTGCAGGCGCTGGCGCTGGCGGTGGAAAAATCCGGCTACAGCGCGGAGCGCCAAGCGCAGCTGAAAGCAAGCGGACGCGCGATGGGACTCGCGCTATACGAGGCCAACGGCAGCGTGGTCGCGGAAGTGGCAGAAGTCTCGGTCGACGGTGCGCGGCCGAAGGTGCACCGGGTGGTGTGCGCGATTCACTGCGGACTGGCGGTCAACCCCAACATCATCGCCCAGCAGATCGAAGGCGCGGTCATCATGGGCATCGGTGCGGCGCTGGATCCGGGCATCGAAGTGCGCGATGGCCGCGTGGTGCAGGAAAATTATCACGACTACCCGCTGCCGCTGATGGCCGATACGCCGGCCATTGAAACCCATATCGTGCCCTCGACCGACGCGCCGACCGGCGTCGGCGAACCGGGTTTGCCGCCGGTGGCGGCCGCCATCGCCAATGCCGTGTTTGCGCTGACCGGCAAGCGCTTGCGGTCGTTGCCGCTGCGGCTGCAGGCGGCGTAACGGGTCAGCGCTTGACCGTCCCGGCTGCCCAGCCGGCCAATGCCGCGGTCGCCAATGTCGCTCGCGTAGCGGCGGCATCGCCGCGCTGCCATCCGATGGCGATATCCGGCGCGATGCCCGCCACTTCATTGCTGCCATCGGCCCGCAATCGTACGCAGTCGGGCACCTTGAGCTGCACCCCGCTGCGCTTGAGCGTGATCGGAATGCCGCCGTCGGTGTAACCGCAACCGGAACCGTAGGTGCGCGATCCGATCAGCGTGGCGCGGCCATTGTCTTTCAGCGTCGCCGCGAACAGCTCCGCCGCCGATGCGGTGTTGCCGTCCACCAGCACCGCCAGCGGCCCGTTCCATGCGCTCACCGCCTCGTAGGTGGCGAGATTGTTGTGCACCCACTCGGCATCGTAGCCGTCGAAATCGAGTGCCGCGGGATTGGCATCCAGCCCAACCGTGTGCAGGGTGCCGGCGACCGTCAGCGGGCATACCGGACGGTTGTCCCAGATTGCCGCGCGGTCGCAGGGTTCCCCGGCGCGCGCCCGGGCCGCTGCCAGGCGCGTGCGCGCCGCGGTCAGCCAGTCCTTCTGTGCGGCGGGCAGGCTGGCGCGCTTCAGGTCGCGATCGATGTCGTCGATGCGTGCCGTCAAGCCCCGTACCCAGTGCGGGTGCTTGATGAACGCGACCCGCGGCGCCAGCAGTCCCGGCCCGGCGACGACGCGCGCGGCCGCTTCGGCCCAGTTGGTGCCGCCGCCGTTGCCGGTGATGTCGATCACCAGCGCATCGATATGGCGCGTCTTGAGGGCCGTCACCTGCCGGGCCAGCACTCGCGTCAGTTCTTTCCCGGCGCGGGTGAACAGGCGTTGCTGACAGGCGCGGTCGCAAGCTGCTGTCTTTGCCAGTTCGCGTTCACACAGCAGGGGAAAATTGTGTTCGGCAAAAAGGCCAATGCGGATGACACCCAGTTTACGGTCGCCCGCCGTCAGCACGCCGGCCGGCAGCAGTGCAGCATCGTCGTTGACCAGCGGCTCGAACTGCTCAGCGGCGGCGAAATCGAGCGGCTTGTCCGGGCGCGCACGAAAGCCCAGGTCGCGGCAGGAAGTGGCTGCCGGTGCGCTGTCTGACGGCGCCACCGCTGCAGCGGCACGCGGCGGCGGCAGCATGCGCACATGTCCATCGCCAAACGCGTCGAGGAACTGTTTCATCGCCTGCGCGGCCTCCTTGTCGCTGGTTGCCCGTCCGAGTTCCGCCTCGGTGCGCGCCACCAGCGCCTTCAGGTCGACCTTGCGGTCGCTGACCACCCAGTCCAGATTGGCATAGGCACGCGCCAGCTCTGTGCGCGCCTGGGTGAAATCCTCGCGCCAGGCGGCCGCGTCGAATGCCTGTGCGGCACACGCGGCGCTGCTGGCAGCGACCGTGAAAGCCAGTTGAATGAAGAATCGTGCGGAATGAGGCATCGTTGCTCCCACTGCGATGGGGATGGAAATGAAAAACGCCCGCGGCCGTGCCGGGGGCGTTCTGCAAAAAACTACTTCTTCAGGTGCTGGCCGAGGAATTTTTCCATCGACTGGTAAAAGTCGAAGCGGTTTTCCTCGTTGGCGAAGCCATGGCCTTCATTGTCCTTGACCATGTACTCGACCGTCACGCCGCGTTTCTTCAGCGCCTCCACCATCTGGTCGGATTCGGCCTTGTTGACGCGCGGATCCTTGGCGCCCTGGGCGATGAACAGCGGCGTCTTGATCTTGTCGACGTGCATTACCGGCGAGGCCGATGCCAGCAGCGCCTTGTCCTTCTCCGGGTGGCCGACCATTTCATGCAGCATCTCCAGATACGGCTTCCAGTACGGCGGGATGGTGCCCATGAAGGTGAACAGGTTGGATACGCCGACATAGTCGACCGCGGCAGCGTACAGGTCCGGCGTAAAGGTGATGCCCGCCAGCGTGGTGTAGCCGCCATAGCTGCCACCATAGATGCCGATGCGCTTCGGGTCGGCGATGCCTTCCTTGATCAGCCACTGCACGCCGTCGGTCACGTCGTCCTGCATGGTCTTGCCCCACTGCTTGAACGACGCCTCCCAGAATTTGCGTCCGTAGCCGGTGGAACCGCGGAAGTTCATCTGAAACACCGCATAACCGCGATTGGCCAGGAATTGCACCTCGGGGTTGAAGCGCCAACTGTCGCGCGCCCACGGGCCGCCGTGCGGGTTGACCACCACCGGCAGGTTCTTCGCCGCCACGCCCTTCGGCAGCGTCAGGTAGCCGTTGATGGTCAGGCCGTCGCGCGATTGGTACGACACCGGCTTCATGTCGGCCAGCTCGCCTTCCGGCAACCAGGGCGAGATGTCGGCAAGAAAGTCCAGCTTGCCGCTGGTCTTGTCGTAGAGATAGCGCTTGCCGCGGGTCTTGTCGTTGAAAGTCGCCACGATGTACTTGTCCTCGGCCTTGTTGGTCGAGACAAAGCCGATTTCATAGCCGGGCAGCTTGGCTTCAACCGCCTTGAACATCGCCTCCGATTCCCTGTCGAGGAAGTGGCGCTGGCCTTTCCAGGTGGTGTACGGCACGGTGGTCAACACCTTGCGCTTGCGTGAGTGGCCCAGCGCGGACACGTCCACTTCCGGGTGTTCGAACAGCAGCTTGCCTTCCCTGGCGGTCACCGGATCAAATTCGAAAATCGCCGCCTTGTCGCGCCCGCGGTTGGACGACACGTACAGGCGCTGGTTGTCGAAGGTGAACATCAGCGGCTGCACGCCTTCCTTGAAATTGGTGGTCAGGATCGGCTTGAACGCGTCCTCTTCTTTCGCCCGGTACAACAGCGTGGTATTGACGCCGTCGGTGGTGATCGCGATGCGCAACCTGCCGTCGTGATCGGTCATCCAGCCGGTGATGTTGCCGGGATTCTGCGCGATCAGCTTTTCCTCGCCGCTGGCGACGTTGGTGCGGAACACGTCGAACACCTTGGCGTCACGCTTGTTGTGCGAGACGATGATGTGGCGGTCGTCGTCGACCAGGCCGTCGACGATCTGCGCGCGCACTTTTTCGCCGGGCGTCAGATCCTTCAGGTCCTCGCCCTTCAGGTTGACCGAGACCACGTGGAAATTTTCGTCACCGCCGAAGTCCTTCACGTACAGGATTCGATCGCCCTTCCAGAAATAACCGGCGATATCGCGCGCGGTTTCCGAGGTCACGCGCACGGTCGGGCCGCCGGCCAGCGGACGCACGTGCACATTCAGCCGGCGCTCATATGGCGCCAGCCAGGAAAGATATTTGCCGTCGGGCGAGATCTGGTGCCCGGCTTCCTGCGGGTTCTTGAAAAAATCGCGCATCGGGATCGGCTTTGCCTGGGCAAAGACCGTCGACGAGCCGGCGGCGGCGCCGACGGCAACGGCGCCGGCAACCAGCACATGCATCATGGATTTCATGGGTTCTCCTGAATGGGGGGCCAGCGCGGTCGGCTGGAAGTGGAGCGAGTTTAGTCGGGCCCGCCGGCGGCGCCAGCCGCAGGCGACGAATTGCAGGAATCGCGGGATAAAGGCACACTTTGGGTACGGCAACGCAAAACCCCAACCAACAAGCCGTGGGCGGCAACGATTCCGCCAACCGGCGACCACTCAACAAAGGAGCGGCAGGCGCGCTAATCCACGCGGCCGTCATCGGCATCTATGTCACAACGACTGTGTCCTTACTGCGATCACCCTAATCTCGTCGACGCCAAATTCTGCAGCGCTTGCGGCGCGGCCATGCATCTGGCGCCCTGTCCGCATTGTGGCGCGGTCAACAATATTTCATCCGCCGCCTGCTATCGTTGTCATGGTGAGCTGCCCGGCATCGGCACTGTCGAGGACGCACCTGTCACCTCCGCAATTGTCGCAGCGGCATCGTCCGAAGGCGTCACGGCCGCAGCCATGCCGGCCGCGAATGTCGGCAATTCGCGGCCGTCACTGATCGTGGTCGGGATTATTTTCATCGCCTTTGCGGCTGCCAGTTACTATGCGTATCGGCAGCGCTCGGTAATCGGTGGCCGCGATCCGGCCACGCCGGCGCAGGCTGAATCGACGCCCGTCACCGGCGTCATTTCGCGGCCGGAGGCCCCGCCGGCAGGCACCAGCAAGCCGAGCGTTGCGGATTCACCGACACCTGCTGTTGCCCGACCGGAAATTGCGCCGAGCGGCGACGCGCCGGCAGCGGCACCCGCGCCGGTTGCCGCGTCTGAAACCGCCACCGAAGCGCGACCACGCCGTCGCGGCAGCGCGGCGGTGGTCGCCCCCGCCGAACCGGCAGCCACTGCGGCGCCGATCGACCGGCGCTCGATCCCGCTGCCGGCAGCCGCGCCGATCGCGAACTGCACCGAAGCCATTGCCGCGCTCGGCCTGTGCAAACTGGAAGCGAAGAAACCGTAAGCCCAACGACAACGAGGAGAACTGCCATGTGGAACAGGATTTCAGTCGGCATTGCCGCCATGCTGGCGACGGTGGTTTGCGGCGTCGCGATGGCGGCGGCGGAATACAAGATCGTTACCGCTTCCGAGAAAGGTACCTATTACGCAATCGGCCAGGATTTATCCAAGCACGTCGCGCCGGCCGCTGATATCAACCTCGAGGTGCTGGCCACCTCCGGTTCGGCCGCAAACATCAAGGCGTTGCGCTATGACGCGGGGGTAAAATTCGCCGTCGTCCAGGCCGACGTCTACCAGGCGTTTATCGATCGCGCCGCTGGCGGCAGCACCGAAGCAGCCAGCATCATCCGGCCGTTGCGGGTCATCCTGCCGCTTTATAACACTGAAATCCACTACATCGTGCGCGCCGATTCGGAGCTCAATTACCTGCACGACATCAAGAACGCCAAGATAAACGGCGGACTGGTGGGCAGCGGCGCGGCGCTGATCACGCACACGCTGTACCGGATGATGTTCAACGGCCCGATTCCGGAGGCCAACGCCAGCTTCCTGTCGAATGAAGAAGCGCTGGTCAAGCTGATTACCGACAAGTCGGTCGACGTGGTGGTGGTCGCCGCCGGCCAGCCGGCACCACTGATCGCCAACATGAAGCCGGAAGCGCAGAAATTCATCAAGCTGCTGAAATTCGACCCCAACCATCCGGCCAGCAAACCGGCACTGGCGGTGTACGCACCGGCCACCGTCCGCGCCACCAGTTATCCGAACCTGCTGGCCGGCGATTTCACCACCATTTCGGTCGGCGCCTTCCTGGTGACATACGACTACAACCTCAAGGGAACCGTGGATTACATGGGCAAGTTTGCCCGCTCACTGTGCCAGAATTTCGCCACCCTGCAGGCGGAAGGTCATCCGAAGTGGAAAGAAGTGGAAATGGGCCAGCCCACGCTGCCGCCTGGTTGGACCTATTACCCGCCAACGTCGCGGGAAATCAAGGCATGCCTGGCCCGCAGCAACAAACCGGTGGTCAGGCAGAACAAGAAATGTTCAGCCGAAGAGCGCATCCTCGGCCTGTGCAACTGACCCGCGCCTGATCGCGGGCCCGCCGGCTACTTGCGCAGCTCGCCGGCCTCGGCCGACAGCACGTCGCCCGGCCCGAACACCCAGGTGCGGGTGATGTGCAGGATGTCGGTGTCGGATTTGAAGCTGGCCGGGAACACATCGAACGGCGCCGACAGGCGGACGATGCGCTTGACCGCATCGATCAGCACCTTGTTGGCGCGCCGGGTGTGGATCTCGATATCCTCGACCTCGCCATTGGCCTTGATCGCGACCGTTACCTGCACATAACCATGGATGCGGCCGGCGCGCGCGGCCTCGGGGTAGTTCAGGTTGCCGACGCGCTCGACCTTCTGCCGCCAGTTGTCGACATAGGTCGCGAAGCGGTAAGCCTGGGTGCGGCCGCCGACAAACTGGCGTTTGGGGCGCTGCTGGTAGGCCTGGTGCTCGCGCGAGATCTGCGCCTCGAGGCGGGCAATTTCGACCGATTTCTGCATCAGCTCTGACGCGCTGACCGGCGCCGGGGTACCGGAATCCTTTTGCGTGATTTCTCCCTGCATCACCTTGGCCGACGAAGTGGCCTGGGTCATCAGGGTTTTCATTTCCTGCTCAAGCTGCTTGACGCGTTCCTGCGCCTGCCGCGCGTTTTTGGCCGCCGACTGGTCGACCGGCGGCAGCGGTGTGGAGGCGCGCAATTTCTGATCGGTGTTGCCGCCGCCGTCCAGGTCCGCCTGGGCCAGGGCATCGGCCTTGACCGGCTTGGTGGCCGAGCGCGAATTGACCAGCACCACGTCCATCATGTTGTGTGGCGGGACAAACTGGCTGGGATCAAACAGCTTGGCGCCGACCGCCAGGATCAGGAACAGGTGGATCGCGACCGAGGTGAGCACCGATGACTGCATCGGCACCGACACCGCCAGTGCCTTCTGCACCGACAGAAACACCGGCGGCGGCGGGAGAGCCGCCACCGCATCGAGTCGTTGGTTGATGCGGGTATCGAGTTTTCGGGCAAATTCGCGCGGCTTGTCGAGCATTGCGAATTACCGCATCTCTGGGCGGAAAAACATGAAGGCATTCTAGCAGGCTGCTAACCTGCCTGAGGAGGCTCCACAACGGCTTCCGCGAGCGTGAATCGCCCGGAAATTTCCCAGTAATCGAGCTCACCGACCACCACCGTCACCGGCGTCTTCGGCGGCAGTTCCGGATTGCGATCAAGCCTGACGATCAGCGGCAGGCTGTCGGCCCGCACCAATTCATCGCGGATCATGGTGCCGCGGTACTGGCTGATGCCTTCCTGTACCAGGTAGCGCAGGCACCAGTAGCGCTCCAGGTCGCGCTGGAATTCGTTATAGGCGTCGTAGGTCAGGTCAAAGCGCCGCGCCAGCTCGGACAGCTGCGAGATCGAGTCGCGCACCCGCCGCTGGTAAGGCGGGGTTTCACCGCGCAGAAAAGCAATCAGCTGGCGCTGGTTGACCAGGTCGACATAGCGCCGCAGCGGCGAACTCGACCAGGCGTACTGGGGCACGCCGAGGCCCTCGTGCGGCAGCGGGTCGGTGGTCATGCGCGTCTTCATGTTCTGCTGCGAGCGGTAGATCGCCGCCACCGCGTTGTCCGCCAGCAGCTTGCCCCACTCGCTGTTGACGAAAATCATCAGCTCCGAAACCACCGTATCGATCGGATTGCCGCGCTTGCGGGTGGTGATGGCGATGCGTCCGTCGATGATGTCGAAGTTGTAATCGACCCGGTCGGCTTCGTTCTCATCCTTGCCGCGGCGCGCGCCCAGCGCGCGCGCGACCTGGTGCAGCACGATCAACTCGTCGCCGAATTCGCCTTCTGCCCGGCCGGCGGCGATGGCGCCGTCGTGGAAATATTGTTCCAGCACGCCGACCCGCAGGTTGCGCTCGATCTTCACCTGCTCGATCACCGACCGTGTTCCGGTCAGCGCGAAGCCGGCGTCAAAGCGTGCGTAACACGAGACCACCGGCATCACCCGTCCCTCGGCAAGGGTGGCATGCGCCACCGCGGCATCCGGCAGCATGGTGATCTTGTCACCGGGAAAATAGACCGTGGACAGGCGGGTGCTGGCCAGTTTCTCCAGCGCGCCATCGCGGCCGAAGTAGAGTGCGGGCGCGGCGATATGAATGCCGATCTCGATCGCCCCGCCGTCGAGCCGGGTGACAGAGAATGCGTCGTCGATCTCGGTGGTGGCGGCGTCGTCGATGCTGCAGGCGCGTACGTCGGCCAGCGGCAGCCCGACCGGTTCGGCGGCATCGATCTCGCCGCTGTACTCGCGGCCGCGCGGAAAATATTCGCCGAGGAACTTGCCGAGGTGGTACTGGTATTGCGCGTGTTCCGGGTCCGGCCAGGCGCCGGCATTGAAGAACAGCTTCGGCAACGCGAGGTGCGTCTCCGCCACCGCCGCCTCGCACGCCTTGACCATCAGCGTATTGCGATCCGGCCGGTACAGCAGGGTGTCGCGATGCGCCCGCATCTCATCGGGCATCACGCCAGACTTCAGCTGCTCGACCCAGCCGGCCATTTGCGCCGCCTCGCGCTGCTTGCGCTCGATCGAGGCCAGCGCGGCCTTGAGATTCTCTTCCGGCGCGGCCTGGTAACGGCCCTTGCCGCGCTTGTAGAAATACATCGGCGCGGCGTGCAGCTTGAGTGACACGGCGGCGGCTTCGATGGCGGACGGCGTATGGCCGAAATACTCCCGCGCCATGTCCTCGCAGCCAAATTCGCTGCTGCCACAAACTTCCCACAGGAAGTCCGGCTCGATATCGGCGGCGATCCGGTCGGCGGCAGGCAGGAACTGTTCGAGCGCGGATTCAAACCGCAGCACCACGGCGTTCGCCTTGATCTTGCTGCGCTTGCCGGACACGGCCTCCACCTGCAGCGAGGTGCCGATATCGGACATCACATGTCCTACTTTGAAGCTGCCGTCTTCTTCGTAGAACACGTTCATGAGGCGGGAGAGTGAAAAACACTGCGACTTGGGGGAGGGCAATTATACCGGTCGCCTCATGCATAATCGGCTGGAAAGGGAAAAACCATGAATGACACCTATCGAAACGGCATAGCCGTCGCACCCCACGCCGCCGCTGCCGAGGCCGCGGCCCATATCCTGCGCGAGGGCGGCAACGCCATCGAGGCGATGGTCGCGGCAGCCGCCACCATCGCCGTGGTCTATCCGCACATGACCGCAATCGGTGGCGACGCGTTCTGGCTGATCCACGAGCCGGGCAAGTCACCGATCGCCATCGACGCCTGCGGTGCGGCGGCGCAGAACGCGACCCTGGACTACTACAAGCAGCAGGGTGTCGCGTCGATCCCGATCCGCGGCCCGCTGGCGGCCAACACCGTGGCCGGCACCATATCCGGCTGGGACGCGGCGCTGGAAGTATCAAAAAGCTGGCGCGGCAAGATGCCGCTGTCGATGCTGGTGGCTGATGCCGTCACGCGTGCGCGCGAAGGCATCGTCGTCACCCACAGCCAGTTCGCCAGCACCTCGGCCAAGCTGACCGAACTGAGCCCGCAGCCCGGTTTCAGCGAAAGTTTCCTGGTCGACGGCAAGCCGCCCGAGGCCGGCTCGCGTTTCGGCCTGCCGCGGCTGGCCAACACGCTCGAATACCTGGCCCGCGTGGGGCTGCAGGACTTCTATCGCGGCGACATCGCGCAGAGCATCGCCAAGGACCTGGCCGCCGTCGGCAGCCCGCTGATCCGCGATGACCTGAAGCGTCATGAGGCGCTCTACCGCGAGCCGCTGACCGTCCGGCATTCGCTGGGCAACCTGTACAACATGACGCCTCCGACGCAGGGCGTGGTGTCGCTGCTGATTCTCGCCATCCTCGACAAGCTGGGGCTGAAGGGCCTCGACCCGCTGGGCGCGGAATATGTGCACCTGTGCGTCGAAGCCACCAAGCAGGCGTTCTCGATCCGCGACAAATACGTCACCGACCCGGCGCACATGAGCGTGCACCCGCAGTCGCTGCTGGACGACGACATCGTCTCGGCGCTGGCGATGAAAATCCGCCGCGACCGCGCCGCGCCCTGGGGCAAGAACGCCAAGCCCGGCGACACGGTGTGGATGGGCGTGATCGACGACGAGGGCCGCGCGGTGTCGTTCATCCAGTCGATCTACCACGAGTTTGGCACCGGCATCGTGCTGAAGGAATCCGGCATCAACTGGCAGAACCGCGGCGCGAGCTTTTCGCTCGACCCCGATGCACTGCTGGTGATCAAGCCCGGCAAGAAACCGTTCCACACCCTCAACCCCGCGATGGCGCTGTTCAACGATGGCCGCGTGATGCCCTACGGCACCATGGGCGGCGACGGTCAGCCGCAGACGCAGTGTGCCGTGTTCACGCGGATCGGCGTATTCGGCATGAGTCCGCAGGAGGCGATTGCCGCACCGCGCTGGTTGCTTGGGCGCACTTGGGGCAATCCGTCGGATACGCTGAAGCTGGAGTCGCGGTTTTCTTCCGATGTGTTCGGCGGCTTGCAGGCGCGGGGACATGAGGTGGAGAAGTTGGGCGAGTTTGACGAGAGCGTCGGCCATGCCGGCGCGCTGATCCGGGCGAAAGATGGGAATTTGACGGGCGGGTTTGATCCGCGGAGTGATGGGGGGGTAGTGGGGTTTTAGGTTCAATGAAACTTGAAATTGCGACTTTGCAGTCGATAAGAGGTTTCGCTGGCAAATGATCATATGACTGTCAATAACGCATATTGGTTGAGCGCCAGTCCGATATTCCGTGCACCTTTCTTGACGCTGGGGATGGTCGTTTCCCTGTTTTCTTGGGATGCGAACGCGAGCGCCGAACCGCGAAAAATGGCGGTTGAGCAGGTCAGGAAACGTGGCAAAGGTGGTGCCTGCACTGACGCGCCGGCGTATTTGCTGGGCGTCTCCAGAAAAAAAATTGATCCGATTCTCAATGCGTATCAAGACGGGAAATTCAAGAAAGAATTCATAGGCCCTGAATTGCTTGCACAGCTCGAAAGTGCAAGCGACTTCGGCAGGATTTGTGCGTTTGAAGAACGGCAATCAAAACCAAGCAAAAAGGGAGCTCGTCGTGAGGAGTTTCCGGCATTGATGGCGGCCGAGGAAATTGCTGCCATAGTTGCAGTGCTTGGCATGGCGGCGAAAGCGTCATGCGATCGGCAATGCGAAAATCTCGTGTTACTTCACGCCATTGAATATCGAAAGAACATCGATCGCTTCTTGGTCAAGCAATGATTGGTGTCAGGCGGCGAGGCCGGGGGTTGCCCGGCGGCAACCTTCTTTCTTTGCTTCGCCAAAGAAAGAAGGCAAAGAAAGGCGACCCCAGGTTCGTCGCCCCGACGATAAAGCTGTCGGGGTTCCCTGCGCTGCTCACAAACGCGGGCCGCTGCGGAACTCGGGCTCGAATGGTCAACATGGCTACGCTTGGTTTTGGGCTCGCCCTCAGACAGTCCTCGCGGACCCCTCCCGCGTTTGCTCCGCTGCTCGGCGACTCTCATGGGGACCCTGTGTCGCAGCGCGACCACCGCAATTAAAAGGTCATGTCGTCCCGGATTTAGTCCGGGACCCAAGTTGTGAACTTTGGCACCAGACTAAATCCGGGGCGATGGCGGTAAACGTTCGACCGGGGTCCCCATAGGAGGCGCTGAGCAACGCAGCGAGTGAAGGGGTCGTCGGCGAGGACTGTCTGAGGGCGAGCCGATTTTGAAGCGAAGACTCGATGCTGTTCGAGCCCGAGTTCCGCAGCCGCCTTCACTCGCGAGTAGCGCAAGGTACCCCGACAGCCTTACCGTCGGGGCGCCGAACCTGGGGTCGCCTTCTTTGGCTTACCTTTCTTGGCGAAGCAAGAAAGGTAAGTTGCCGCCGGGCAACCCCCGGCTTCTCACCGCAGCCAAACGGTGCCCGCAATCATTTGCGAACAACAAAGCTATGTCGAGAGGTACCCGCCTTCGCGGGTACGACAGTAGAACGAGAAAACGAAACCCCAGCACTGGCGCCCCTCATAGCCCGAAATGCCGCCGCCACCCGCCCCAATGCTAGTGTTTCAATTCCCCATTGCAAACTCGACCACTTCCGAAACATGCGATGGAAATGACTTCAACTCATGATCCCCACCCGCAATC
This sequence comes from uncultured Burkholderiales bacterium, assembly GCA_964417885.1. Classification (GTDB taxonomy): domain Bacteria; phylum Pseudomonadota; class Gammaproteobacteria; order Burkholderiales; family Usitatibacteraceae; genus UKL13-2. Next base: position 25,672 of record CAYQKN010000046.1, read on the forward strand.
ACGATCTGACGCGCCCCCGCGCAATAGGCAATCGTCTGCCGATGATCGAGCAACTCATCCCCCATCTCCACCACCAGCAGATACCGTTCCGGCCGCGAAATCGCCGGCACGAACATCGCCTGCAATTCCGCAACGTGCGAAACATCGAATACAAATTTTTCGCCGGTGTACAGATTGGTCTGCTCACCCAGATGCTTCGCCAGCGTTTCGAACGGCCGGATCGAGGGATTGAGCAATACCGCGCGGCAGCCGAGCCGCTCCGCCAGCACCACCGCATAGAAACCGCCCAGCGACGAACCAACAACGGTCAACTGATCCACCGCGATGCCTTCGCATGCAGACCGCAATTGCGCAACTGCCAATGACGGCCGAAAGCTCAGGTCCGGTGCGACGAAACCGATCTCCGGATGATCTGCACGCAGATACGCGCGCAGCTGCGTCGCCTTGCGCGACAGCGACGAGCTGCGAAATCCGTGCGCATAGACGATCACCACAAACTAGATGCCCGTAGTGCGCCCGATCAGCGGATACACCGGATCGTTGTAACCCGGCGTGGAGGGATGACCCGGCGCCACCAGCGAATTCACCAGCGCCTCGTCGTCGGCCGAAATCACGCACTCCAGCGCGCCGAAATAATCCTGCCACTGCGCCAGCGTGCGCGGCCCGGCGATGACCGCGCTGACGGCCTTGTTGGCCAGCACCCAGGCGGTGGCGAAATGCGCCAGCGAGCGGCCGGTCGCGGCGCAGTGTTGCTTCAGCGTCTGCGCGATCACCAGCGACTCTTCGCGGAATTCGGTCTGCATGATGCGCTTGTCGCCGCGGCCGGCGCGCGTGCCGTCGGCGGGCGCAGCACCCGGCACGTACTTGCCGGATAGCACGCCGCGCGCGATCGGGCTGTACGGCACCACGCCGA
>CAYQKN010000047.1:0-6002 GCA_964417885.1 uncultured Burkholderiales bacterium
CGCTGAACACTTCCGCGGCGGTGGCACGGTGCACGTCCTCGCCCTTGGCGAAGGCATCGAGCAGGCCGGGGTCGCTGGACAGGTGCGCCATGATTCGCAATTCGATCTGCGAGTAATCGGCCGAGACGATCATGCTGCCCGGCGGCGCGATGAAGGCCTCGCGGATACGTCGGCCCTCGGCGGTGCGCACCGGAATGTTCTGCAGGTTCGGATCGTTGCTCGACAGCCGCCCGGTCACCGCCACGGCCTGGCCGTAGTTGGTGTGCACGCGCCCGGTTCTGGCGTTGACCATTTTCGGCAGCTTGTCGGTGTAGGTGCTTTTGAGTTTCGAGATGCCGCGATGCTCGAGCAGCAGTTTCGGCAGCGGGTAATCGGCGGCCAGTGCGGTCAGCGTTTCCTCGTCGGTACTGGGCGCGCCGCCGGGAGTTTTCTTCAGCGGCTTGATGCCCTGCTTGTCGAACAGGATTTCGGCCAGCTGCTTGGGTGAGCCGAGATTGAACGGCTGGCCGGCCAGCTCATGCGCCTTCGCTTCCAGCTCCATCATCTTCAGGCCCAGCTCGCCGGATTGCTTGTCCAGCAGCGCGCCGTCGATCAGTACGCCGTGGCGTTCCATCGTCAGCAGCACGTGGGTGGTGGGCATCTCGATCTTCTCGTAGACAAACTCGAGCTTCGCATCGCTGCTGATCTGCGGATAGAGCGCCTGGTGCAGCTGCAGCGTGACATCCGAATCCTCGGCCGAGTACCGGGTGGCGGTGTCGATCGAGACCTGGTCGAAGCTGATCTGCGAGGCACCCTTGCCGGCCACATCTTCGAAGGCGATGGTGTCGTTGGCGCCGAGATGGCGCGACGCGAGCGAGGTCATGTCGTGGCGCTGGTGGCTTTCCAGCACATACGACTGCAGCAACGTGTCGTGCGCATAGCCGTTGACGCGGATGCCGTGATTGGCGAACACGTGCAGGTCGTACTTGATGTTCTGGCCGAGTTTCTTGCGCTCCGCATTTTCCAGCCATGGGCGCAGCTTGGCGATGGCCGCGTCGAAATTGAGCTGGTCCGGCGCGCCGGGGTAGACGTGCGCCAGCGGCAGATAGGCGGCCTCGCCCGCCACGCACGCGAACGACAGACCGACGATCTGCGCCTGCATCGGGTCGAGGCTGGTGGTTTCGGTGTCGAGGGCGACCAGCTCGGTCGCGTTCAGTTTCGCCAGCCACCGGTCGAGCTGCTCATCGGTGACGATGCATTCGTACTGGCGGCTGGCATTGAAGTTGGCCTGGGTGGGTGACGGTTCTCCCGAGGACCAGCGGGTGGCACCGGCATCTTTGTCGGCCTGCTTGAATACCGACGTGGCCGATGCCTCGGCGCCGGCTTCACTGCCGGTTGGCGCCGCCTCGCTGCCCTTGTGCAGCGCCGCGCGCATGCCCTTGAAGCCGAAGTGCTCGTAAAGCTTGTCGAGCCGGGCAATGTCGCGCGGCTTGTGGTCGATGGTGTCGAAGTCGAACGGCAGCGGCACGTCGCACTTCACCGTCACCAGCGCGCGCGCCGTGGGCAGCCAGTCCAGCGCCTTGCGCAGGTTCTCGCCGACCACGCCCTTGATGCTGGCCGCGTTGGCGATGATGTTGTCGAGCGAGCCGTATTCGGCGATCCACTTGGCCGCGGTTTTGGGGCCGACTTTCTCCACCCCGGGTACGTTGTCGACCGTGTCGCCCATCAACGCCAGGTAATCGATGATGCGGTTGGGCGGCACGCCGAATTTCTCGGTGATGCCGGCCACGCCCAGCTTTTCGTTGGACATGGTGTTGTACCAGAGCACGCCGTCCTCGATCAGCTGGGCCAGGTCCTTGTCGCCGGTCGAGATGATGGTCTCGACGCCGCGCGCGACCGCGTGGCGGGTAAGGGTGCCGATGACGTCGTCGGCTTCCATGCCGGCGACTTCGATGCACGGCCAGCCCAGCGCCTCGGCCACTTCGCGAATGTGGCCGACCTGGTGTGCCAGGTCCTCGGGCATCTTTTCGCGGTTGGCCTTGTACTCGGCATAGAGGTCATCGCGGAAGGTTTTGCCCTTGGGGTCGAAGACGCAGGCGCTATAATCGGCGGGGTACTCATCACGCAATTTGTTGAGCATGTTGGCCACGCCGAAAATCGCGCCGGTGGGCTCGCCGGCCGGGGAACGAAAGTCCGGCATGGCGTGGAACGCGCGGTAGAAATAGCTCGAGATGTCGACGAGCAGCAGACGTGGACGCGGGCTGGAGTTTTCGGTGGCGTTCATGAGAGGAATGAAAGTTGAAGCCAGGTGATAGCGGTCCCGTCGAGCCCAAGATTCCCCGACTGGCGGATCCGGAACTGAAACAGCAATCGTTGACCGCCGCGCGCGACTCGTGGTGGATGTTCAACATTATCGCCGAAATGGTTACCGCGGCAGACAAGCTGACCGCGGTGGCGCCGGCGGTGGCGATCTTCGGCAGCGCGCGCATCAAGGAAGGCCATCCCTATTACAAACTGACCGAGGAAATCGCGCTGAAACTGTCGGATTCCGGCTTTTCGGTGGTGTCGGGCGGCGGCCCCGGCCTGATGGAGGCGGCCAACAAAGGCGCTCTTGCCGGCAAGAGCCCCAGTGTCGGCCTGAACATCCTGCTGCCGTTCGAGAAGGGCGGCAACGGCTTCCAGGATGTGTCGCTGACCTTTCAGCATTTTTTCGCGCGCAAGGTGATGTTCGTCAAGCACGCCGGCGCCTACGTGGTGCTGCCGGGCGGCTTTGGCACGCTCGATGAACTGACCGAGGCGCTGACCCTGATCCAGACCGGCAAGGTGCGGCGGATCCCGGTGATCCTGGTCGGCAGCAAGTTCTGGGAAGGATTGGTGGACTGGTTCCGCGACACGCTGGTGAACGAAAAAGTAATCCACGCCTCAGACCTGGACATCTTCAAGGTGATCGACGATCCGCAGCAGGTGGTCGATGCCATATTCGAACATTACGCAAACCGCAGCTTCATGCCCAACCCAGGCGAGCGGGCACTGGAAATGACGCTTTAGTCCCTTGGTCGCGCCGCTGCCGCCGGGCGCGCGGCCGGTAACGAAGACGCCGCTCACTGCGCGCACCAACATCCGCCGAACCGTATCTTTGAAGGAGTGCAACATGCGCCAAGTCACCCTGCTGGTCCTCGCCGCCTTACCGATGCTGCCGCTGGCCGCCAGTGCCCAGAGCCAGGAACGCGCCAAGCCGAAAGGCACCGAGGTGATCGACACCGTGCCCTCACCATCGAAGGTACAGGCCGGCAAGCCGCTGGTCGAACCGGTGGTCACCACCCGCCAGGTCGGCGACGACACGATTCAGGAATACCGGCTCAAGGGCAGGCTGTACAAGCAGGTGGTGAAGCCCGCCAAGGGACCGGTCTATACCCTGATCGACGAGAAAGGCGAAGGCAAATTCACCCGCGTCGACGGGCCCGATGCAAAAATCGCGGTACCGATGTGGGTGCTGCTGGAGTGGTAGCCGGTGTGACGGCGGGCGAGCCCCGCACGCTTGCGCGCCGGTCCCGTTAGCGCCGTTTCCCGAGCCCGACCCTGCCGCCGGCAGGCCGGATAAAACTTTTCAAGCCCCCTGCCCTTCATGAGTGTCTTCACCCCAGTTTCTGTTGACGAGGCCCGCGCCTTTGTCGCGCCATACCACGTCGGCGACATCATCGATTTCCAGAACATCGCCGCCGGTGTCGAGAATTCGAACTTCTTCGTCACCACCACGCAAGGTCGATACGTGCTGACGATTTTCGAGAAAATCCCGCGCGCCGATCTCGATTTTTACATGGGCCTGATGGCGCATCTGCACGCCAACGGCATTGCCTGCGCCGCACCGCTGACCACCGGGGATGGAATGGTGCTGGGCACGCTGCACGGCAAGCCGGCTGCGCTGGTGACCCGGCTCAACGGCAACGATATCGCCCATCCGGTGCCGGAAGATTGCTTTGCCGTCGGCGCGGCGCTGGCGCGCATGCATGCCGCGGCGCAGACGTTCCCGCTGAAAATGGCCAATTGGCGCGGCCTGTCGTGGTGGAAACACTATGCCGCCGACCTGGCCGCGCATCTGGCGACAGCCGAGAACGACCTGCTGGCGGCCGAGCTGGCCTACCAGGCCGGGTTTGACGCGCTCGGCCTGCCGCGCGGCGTGATCCACGGCGACCTGTTCCGCGACAACATCCTGTGGGACGACCACGGCACCCATCACACGCCGCAGATGATCGATTTCTACTTTGCCTGCGACGAGCAGCTGATGTTTGACGTCGCCGTCACGGTCAACGACTGGTGTCTCGACTTCTCCGCCTATCCCGAGGCGCGGCTGAACGTGGCCAACACCCGCGCCCTGCTGCAGGGCTATGCGTCGGTGCGGCGCTTCACCGAGGCCGAATGCGGCGCCTGGCCGCAAATGCTGCGCGCGGCGGTGATGCGCACCTGGCTGGGGCGGCTCGGCTATCATCACTTCCCGCGCGATTCCGAACTCACCCATCCCAAGGATCATCCGTATTCCGAGCGCCTGCTGCGGCATCACATCGAGCATGCCGCCCGCAATGCCGCGCTGATCCAACTGGCCAACCCGACCGCCTGAATGCCATGAAAGTCATCGACGCCCCCGCCGCCGCCGGATTCAGCTGGATCAAGCAATCGTTCCGCATGTTCATCGCGCGTCCCGGCGCATGGATTTCGCTGACCTCAACGTGGATGCTGGCCAGCATGCTGTCGTTCCTGGTGCCGTTGATCGGCCCGGCGGTGACCATCATGCTGCAGCCGGTGCTGTTTGCCGGGCTGGTGCAGGCGGCACGCGACCAGGACGCCGGCCAGCCATTCACCGTCGGCCACCTGCTGGGCGGCTTCCGCTTCAACGGCCGCGCCCTGGTCAGCATCGGCTCGATCGCCCTGCTGGCGGAAATCCTGGTGATGATCCTGCTCGACGCGCTGGGCTTTCCGCGCACGCCGTTCAGCGCCAACGGCCTTCCCGACATGCAGGCCTTCGTCAAGCTGATGGAAGGCAAGGAGTGGCTGCTGTTTGTCGGCTTCGTGCTGGTGGTGATGATCAAGGCGATCCTGTGGTTCGCCACGCCGCTGCTGGCGCTGAACCCGATGCGCGCCGGCCATGCCATTCGCTGGAGTTTTTATGCGCTGATCGCCAACTTCCTGCCGGTGATGCTGTTCGGCGCGGCGATGCTCGGCGTGTTCTTCCTGGCCGCCATGCCCTGGGGACTGGGCCTGCTGGCGGCGATTCCGGTTTACGCGCTGGCGCATTACGTTAGTTACCGCCAGGTTTTTCCCGCCGAGTGACAGGCTGACAGGTCGGGATTTGACCAGCATCAATCGGCATAACAGCCGTTAGCTGGTACGATCAGATTTGATTTGATCCGCCTATAGAGTCGGCGCCGGCGCTGACCGCCTGCCAGCCTGTCGCCCTCGCCCGGCCATTGGGCAGGCGCCATCCCGATTGATGAGGAACACATGAAACTGCTGCTATCACTATTTTTTGCGGTCAGCCTGACGGCGCACGCCAGCGATATCGTTATCGGCCAGTCCGCCCCGCTGACCGGCGGCAACGCCGACCTCGGCAACGACATCCGCAACGGCGCGCTGGCGTACTTCAAGAAAATCAACGATGCCGGTGGAGTCAACGGCAGCAAGATCAGGTTGGTCACGCTCGACGACAAGAACGACACCAAGCTGTCGGCGGAGAACACGAAGAAACTGGTCGACGGCGACAACGTGGTGGCGCTGTTCGGCTACGCCTCGTCGACGCTCAGCATCCCGGCGATGCCGGCGGTGAAGGAGAAGCGGGTCCCGTTCTTCGCCCCGTTTACCGGCGCCGACACCATCCGCAAACAGAACGATTTCGTCTATACCGTCCGCGCCACCTACGCCGACGAGATCGACAAAATCGTCAACTTCTGGGGCAGCCTCGGCTCCACCCGCGTGACCGTTCTGCACTACGACGACGCGGTCGGCAAGCAGAACTTCGAGACCGTGTCGCG
>CAYQKN010000047.1:6012-26342 GCA_964417885.1 uncultured Burkholderiales bacterium
AGCGCAAGCAGGCGCAACAGGCCATCCTGCGCGAGCGCGACTTCAGCCGTGCGGCGCTTGACAGTCTGCCTGGCCTCTTTTACTTGATTGACCGGCAAGGGCATTTTCTGCGCTGGAACCAGAACTTTGAGACCGTGTCGCGCGCGCTGGAAAAATTCGGCAAAAAACCGGTCAGCGTGTCGATCAAGCGCAACGCCGATGTGGCGGACGGCAGCATCCAGCAGATCATTGCCTCCGATCCGCAGATCGTGGTCGTGACCACGCTCTACGCGCCGGTGGCACAGATGGTGACCAAGCTGAAAGCGGCCAACAAGCAGTACATGGTCAGCAGCCTGTCGTTCGCCGGCGCCAGCCAGATTGCCAAGGCGCTTGGTGCCGATGCGGCCGGCATTTCGGTCGCGCTGACGGTGCCGACACCGAAACAGCAGTCGATTCCGGTGGTCAAGGAGTGCGTCGAGGCGTGGGCCGCGCTGGGCCAGGCCGGCAACATGTCGGTGACCGCACTGGAAGCCTGCATCGCGGCCAAGGTGCTGGTTGACGGGATCCGGAAAGCCGGCAAGGACGTCAGCCGCGAAGCGCTGCAAAAATCGCTTTCGGCGATGGGACGCATCGATACCGGCGGCTACATCGTCGATTTCAAGCCCGGCTTCCGCCACGGCGGCAAGTACGTCGATATCGCGGTGATTCGCCAGAACGGCGACCTGCGCAGCTGACGCGGTAGCGGCCGGGCGCGGCGGCGCGCCATGTAGAATCGAGCGTCAACCGTCCACTTATCCGGAGTGCAATGCGTCCATTCCTGTTGCGGCTCGCGCTGGCAGGCGCCACGCTCGCTGCCACCCTCGCTGCCACACGCGCGGCGGCACAGCCGGGCCCGCCGGCCACCCCGCCATCCGCCACCGCCGAGGCGATCTATCGCGATGCCAAGCCGCGCCTGCTGCAGATCCGCACACTGCTCAACGCGGCTTCGCAGAAATCCTCCACCGGTTCCGGCTTCCTGATCAGCGCCGACGGGCTAGCCATCACCAACTATCACGTCGTGTCGCAGCACGCGATGGAACCACAGACCTATCGCATGGAGTATGTGTCGGCCGACGGCACCCGCGGCAAGCTGAAGCTGCTGTCTTTCGATGTGATCAACGACCTGGCGCTGGTGCAGCTCGATCGCGGCGGCTGGACCCATTTTGAATTCGATCCGCGCGCGCTGACCGGCAACCTGCCGCGCGGCGAACGCCTGTTCAGCCTCGGCAACCCGCTCGACATCGGCTTTGCCGTCATGGAAGGTAATTACAGCGGACTGGTCGAGCGCAGCTACAGCGAGCGGATCCATCTGTCCGGCCCGATCAACCCTGGCATGAGCGGCGGCCCGACCCTGACCTCCGGCTCGCGCATCGCCGGTGTCAACGTCGCCAAGGCGGTGTTCGCCGAGCAGGTCAGTTTCCTGGTGCCGGCCAAGTTCGCCGCCGCACTGCTGACCCGGCCGAAATTGCCCGAGGCGCTGACCGGCAAGCTGACCCGCGCGGAAATCACGCGGCAGGTCAGCCAGTGGCAGGACGGCCTCTACGCGGCGCTGGAGAGCAAGGGTTTCCGGCCGACACCGAACGGGCCCTACGTGGTGCCGGAGAGCGCGGCCGACTGGTTCACCTGCGGTGCGCGCACCAACGCCGATGCCAAGCCGAAGCCGCGCGCGCGCAACGATTCGTCTTCCTGCAACATGCAGAACTGGCTGTTCCTGGCCGGTGACCTGTTCACCGGCAACGTGCGCCTGACGCGCAGCCACTTCAAGGCGCAGGACCTGAACAGCTTCCAGTTCGCGCAGTTCGTCTCGCAGAATTCACGCGTCTCGGGCGATGAATCCAATCCCAAGCGTTTCACCGCACCGGCCTGCCATGAGGATGTCTATGCCGCCGACAGCGACGGCAGGAACCCGAAGCTGCGGGTGTACTGGTGCGCCAGCGCGTACCGGGAACTGGAGGGCTTGTACAACACCACGCTGATGGCGGTGACGCAGGACCGCAACGATGAAGCGGTGGCGGTGACGCTGGCGCTGTCCGGCGTGAGTTATGCCAACGCGATGCGCTTCGCCCGCCGCCTGCTGGCTGAACTGAAGGTGGCGCCATGAGCAGCGCGGTGCAGCCGTTCTGGGTCGAGCTGCTCGACCGCCACGGCGCCGTGGTTTCGCGCCAGCGGGTCCACGACGGCGCACTGAGCGTCGGCCGCGGCTACGACAACGACCTGATCATCGACGATCCGTTCGTGGCACCGGCGCACCTGCGCATCGGCTACGACGCGGACGGCGCGCTGTGGATCGAAGACCTGGCCGCGCAGCCGGCGGCAGCCGGTGAAAACGGCTCGCCCGGCGTCACGCGCATGCTGGTGGGCAATGAGGCATCGATCCGCATCGGCCACACGACGCTGCGTGTGCGTACCGCGGCGTTCACCGTTCCGCCCGCGCTGTCGCTGCGCGGCAGCGAGGCATCCGGCGGCTACCTGGAGAAGGCGCTGGCTTGCGCGGCGGTTTTTATCGTGCTGTCGCTGCTGTCGACCTGGCTTGGCCAGACCGGCGAATACAAGCTCGCGTCCTACCTGCCGGAAGGCCTGATCTTCCCGCTGGTGGCATTGGCCTGGGCGGGTTCGTGGGCGCTGGTCACGCGCATCATCGCCGTGCATGCGCAGTTCTTCCGCCATGTCGCGATCGTGTTCGCGGTGCTGCTGGTGCTGTTCGCGCTCGACGCGCTGGCCGATTTCCTGTCCTATTCGCTGGCCTGGCCGCTGGTCAAGCGCTGGCTGCCGGTAACGTCGTGGATCGTGCTCGGCGTGCTGTTTTTCGCCCACATCAACGTCATCGTTCCGCGCCGCGCGCGGCTGGCCGCCGGCATCATCTCGACCCTGGTGGTACTGGTGATCGGCGTGCATATCTCGCTGCGCATGGAGAGCGACCGGGCGCAGGCCCAGCGCATTGCCGCCAAGCTGATGCCGCCGTACCTGCTGCTGAAAGGCGCCGTGGCGCCCGATGCGTTTTTCCGCGAGGTCGAGGCGCTGCGGCCGAAACTGGACGAGGCGCGCAAGAAGGAGCCCGCCTCGGGCGGGCCGTCGTTTGACGACGCGGATTAGCCGACTTTAAGGTCAAACCCCAGCACTGGCGAGGCTTCCAGGCCGATTTCGCCCGAAAAGCCGCGCCAGTGCTGGAGTTTCATCTCAGGCGGCGCTGAGTTTGGCGTATTGCAGCGCCAGCCATTTCACGCCTTCATCGCGGAACTTGACCTGCACCCGCGCATCCAGCCCGCGCCCTTCGAAATTGACCACCACGCCTTCGCCGAACTTGGCGTGCATCACGTTCTGGCCGACGGCAAACGGATAGGCGTCCGGGCGCGCGGTTTCAAAATTAGCCCGGCTGGTGTCGGGCGCGCCATCGCTACCGTAGTTGGCATCCTGGGTGCCGTAGCGGGCGCCGCTGCCGCGAGCCGGATAGCCGCCGCCCCAGGATTGGCCGCCGGCATAACCGGCGCCGCCCTGCCGCGCCGCCGGATAGCGCTGCTGGCCGGCCAGGTAGCCGGCTTGCTTGTCCGGCACCACGATCCACTTGCACAGCGGCGCCGGGATTTCCTCGACGAAGCGCGACACGATGCCGTAGCGCATCTGGCCATGCAACATGCGCTGGCCGGCATACGACAGGTACATGCGTTCACGCGCGCGGGTGATGGCGACATACATCAGCCGGCGCTCCTCTTCCATGCCGTCCATGTCGCTGATCGAATTCTCGTGCGGGAACAAGCCCTCTTCCAGTCCGCTCAGGAACACCGCGCGGAACTCCAGGCCCTTGGCCGAATGCACCGTCATCAGCTGCAGCGCGTCTTCGTTGACGCCGGCTTCATGCTCGCCGGCCTCGAGGCTGGCGTGGGTGAGGAAGCCGACCAGCGGAATATCCTCGCCTTCGTATTCTTCCTGGAACTGCGCCGTCGCCGTGACCAATTCGGCCAGGTTCTCCAGCCGGTCCGCTCCCTCGCGTTCGGTCTGGTAATGCGCCCGCAGGCCGCTGCGCTCCAGACATTCGTCGGCCAGTTCCTGCAGCGACACCGCGGTCGACGAGGCTTTGAGGCCGTCGACGATGCGCAAGAATGCGCCGATGGCGGCCGCCGCGCGGCCGCTGAGATCGCCGGCGGCAATGCCGGCGGTGGCGGCGGCATGCATCGACAGGTTGTTGCGCAGCGCCAGTTCCTGCACCTGCTCCACCGAGCGCGCGCCGATGCCGCGCGGCGGGAAATTGACCACCCGCGAGAACGCGCCATCGTCATCCGGATTGGCGGCCATGCGCAGGTAAGCCAGCGCATGCTTGATTTCCTGCCGCTCGAAAAACCGCAGGCCGCCGTAGACCCGGTAGGCGACGCCGGCGCGGAACAGCGCGTGTTCCAGCACCCGCGACTGGGCATTGGAGCGGTACAGCAGCGCCATCTCGGCCAGCGCGCTGCCGGCGCGATTGAGCGCCTTGACTTCATCGACGATGAACTGCGCCTCGTCATTGTCGGACACGCCGGCGTAGACGCGGATCGGTTCGCCCTTGCCGGCCTCGGTCCACAGGTTCTTGCCCAGCCGGTCCTTGTTGTTCTGGATCACCGCATTGGCGGCGTCGAGAATATTGCCCTGCGAGCGATAGTTCTGCTCCAGCTTGACCACGTTGTTGCCGGCGAAGTCGCGCTGGAAATCGCGCATATTGCCGACCTCGGCGCCGCGAAACTTGTAGATGCTCTGGTCGTCGTCGCCGACGGCGAACATCGCCGCCCCGCCGCTGGCCAGCAGGCGGATCCACTTGTACTGCAGCCGGTTGGTGTCCTGGAACTCGTCGACCAGGATGAAGCGAAAGCGCTCGCGGTAGTGGTTGAGCAGCGCTTCGTTCCTGCCCAGCAGCTCATAGCAGCGCAGCAGCAGCTCGGCGAAATCGACCACGCCCTCGCGCTGGCACTGTTCGTCGTAGGCGCGGTACAGGTCGACCTGGCGGCGGGTGAATTCGTCCTGCGCTTCGACCGCGTTGGCGCGCAGTCCCTGGTCCTTGGCGCTGTTGATGAACCAGCATAGCTCGCGCGGCTTGTATTTTTCCTCGTCGACGTTGAGCGACTTCAGCAGCCGCTTGACCGCCGACTGCTGGTCCTGCGAATCGAGGATCTGGAACGTCTGCGGCAGGTTGGCATCGCGATGGTGGGCACGCAGCAGGCGGTTGCACAGGCCGTGAAAGGTGCCGATCCACATGCCGCGGGTGTTGATCGGCATCATCGCCGACAGCCGCGTCAGCATTTCCTTCGCCGCCTTGTTGGTGAAGGTCACCGCCAGGATGCCCGAGGGACTGACCTGCCCGGTCTGGATCAGGTAGGCGATGCGCGTGGTCAGCACCCTGGTCTTGCCGGAGCCGGCGCCGGCCAGCACCAGCGCACTTTCGTGGCCCAGCGTGACGGCCTTCAGTTGTTCGGGATTGAGATTGTCGAGCAGGCGGGGATGGACGGCGGACAGCGTGCGGGCGGGAGCGGAATCGTTCATGCGGAACCATCAAGTGAAGACCTGCATTATAGGTGCTGGCCGCACCGGCATTTTTCCCGCCCTGCCGCCGCGCCACCGGCCGCGCGCGCAACGGCCGTGCAGCAGGTGCCCTGTATAATGAAACATTACATAAAATCAGACAAATAGCCGCCACAAATTACGCCGGCACGCGCTCCCTTTGTCGCCCTCCCGCACCATGGAATCCCAGTATTTACCGAATCAGGTTGAAGCCGCCGCGCAAGCCGCGTGGGCGGCCGTCGACGCCTACAAGGTGGTCGAACACGCTACCGACGCCAGCGGCAAGCCGAAGCCGAAGTTCTATGCCTGCTCGATGCTGCCGTATCCCTCCGGCAAGCTGCACATGGGTCATGTGCGCAACTACACCATCAACGACATGATGGCGCGCCAGCTGCGGATGAAGGGTTACAACGTGCTGCAGCCGATGGGCTGGGATGCGTTCGGCCTGCCGGCGGAGAATGCGGCGCTGAAAAACAAGGTCGCCCCGGCCAAATGGACGTACGAAAACATTGCCTACATGAAGAAGCAATGCCAGGCGATGGGCTGGGCGATCGACTGGTCGCGCGAGTTCGCCACCTGCGATCCCGAGTACTACAAGTGGAACCAGTGGTTCTTCCTGCGCATGCTGGAGAAGGGCATCGTCTACAAAAAGACCCAGGTGGTGAACTGGGACCCGGTCGATCAGACCGTGCTGGCCAACGAGCAGGTGATCGACGGCCGCGGCCGGCGCGCCGGTCGAGAAGCGCGAGATCCCCGGCTACTACATGGCGATCACCAACTACGCCGAGGAACTGCTCGACTGCGTCGCCAACAAGCTGACCGGCTGGCCGGCCAGCGTGCGCGCGATGCAGGAAAACTGGATCGGCAAGTCGGTCGGCGTGCGCTTCGCGTTCCCGCATGACATCAAGGATGACGCCGGCAAATTGGTCGGCGACGGCAAACTGTTCGTCTTCACCACCCGCGCCGACACGATCATGGGTGTGACCTTCTGTGCCGTGGCGGCCGAGCATCCCTTGGCGCTGGTTGCCGCGACGCGCGACGCGAAAGTGGCCGCCTTCATCGACGAGACCAAGCGCGGCACCGTGATGGAAGCCGATCTCGCGACGATGGAAAAGAAGGGCATCGCCACCGGCCTGTTCGTCACCCATCCGCTGACCGGCGACAAGGTTGAGGTGTGGGTCGGCAACTACGTGCTGATGGGCTACGGCGACGGCGCCGTGATGGGGGTGCCGGGGCACGACGAGCGGGACTTTGCATTCGCCAAAAAATACGCGCTGCCGATCAAGCAGGTGATTGATCTTGGCAAGCCGTATTCCCTGGACGCCTGGCAAGCCCACTACGGCGACCAAGGCATCTGCATGGAATCGGGCGCGATGAATGGCCTGAACTACGCCGCCGCCATTGACTACGTGGCCGCACAGACCCGCGCCAGCGGTGGCGAGAAGAAAACCCAGTATCGCCTGCGCGACTGGAGCATCTCGCGCCAGCGCTTCTGGGGCACACCAATCCCGATCATCCACTGTGCTGAATGTGGTGATGTACCGGTGCCCGACAAGGACTTGCCGGTGGTGCTGCCGCAGGACCTCATTCCCGATGGCTTCAGCAATCCGCTGAAAAAAGACGAGCGCTTCCTGAAATGCACCTGCCCGACGTGCGGCAAGCCGGCCCGGCGCGAGACCGACACATTGGACACCTTTGTCGATTCCAGCTGGTATTTCCTGCGCTACACCTCGCCGAACAATGCGCCGGACTATCACGACAAGATGGTTTCGTCAGGCGCCGACTACTGGATGCCGATGGACCAGTACATCGGCGGCATCACCCACGCCGTGTTGCACCTGCTGTACGCGCGCTTCTGGACCAAGGTGATGCGCGACCTCGGCATGCTCAAGATCGACGAGCCGTTCACCAACCTGCTGTGCCAGGGCATGGTGCTGAACCACATCTATTTCCGCAAGGGCGACAAGGGCGGCATCGAGTACTTCGCGCCTGACGATGTGGAAACCGTGCCGGATGCATCCGGCAAGGCGGCGTCGTATCGCCTCAAGTCCGACGGTTCGACGGTCGAATACGACGGCGTCGGCACCATGTCGAAATCGAAGCTCAACGGCGTCGACCCGCAGGAAATGATCGACAACTATGGCGCCGATGCGGCGCGCCTGTTCGTCATGTTTGCCAGCCCGCCGGAACAGACCATCGAATGGTCGAGCGCCGGCGTCGAAGGCACGCTGCGCTATCTGCGCCGGGTGTGGAATTTCGCCGCGGCGGTCGCTCCCGTGGTCAAGGCCGCGGGCGAGGTCAACCACGCGTCGCTGGATGCGGCGGCGAAGAAATTGCGCCATGAAATTCACAGCACGCTCCGGCAGGCCAACTACGACTACGCCCGCCTGCAGTACAACACCGTGGTGTCGGCCTGCATGAAGCTGCTCAACACGCTGGAAGACCATCGCGCTGGCCATCCGGCAGTGGTGCGCGAAGGCCTGTCGATCCTGCTGCGGGTGCTGTATCCGGCCTGCCCGCACATCACCCACGAATTGTGGCAGCAACTCGGCTTTGCGCTGAAGTCGGGCGGCCTGCTCGATGCACCCTGGCCGGAACCCGGTCCCGCCGCACTGGAGCAGGACGAGATCGAGATGGTGGTGCAGGTGAACGGCAAACTGCGCGGCAGCATACGCGTGCCGAAGACCGCCAGCCGCGAGGAGATCGAGAAACTCGCCCTGGCAGACGACGGCGTCAGACGGCATACGGAAGGAAAACCGGTGAAGAAGATGATTGTGGTTCCCGGAAAGCTGATCAATGTCGTCGTCTAGGCGCGCCGCCTGCGCGGCATTCGCGGCGATGCTGCTGGCATCCTGCGGCTTTCACCTGCGCGGCGAGTACAACGTGCCGTTTGCCAGCGTGATGGTGGCCGCACCCGGCACCTCGCAGGTGGCCGACCGGATCAAGCGCGAGCTGACCAACAGCCCGACCCGATTGGCCGCCACCGCTGGTGAGGCCGAGGCGCAGCTGAGCGTACTGTCGGAACGGCGCGACCGCATCATCCTGTCGCTGTCCGGCGCCGGCCGGGTGCGCGAGTACCAGCTGAAGCTGACGGTGCAGTACCAACTGGTGGACAGCAAGGGCGGGGTGGCGATTCCGACCAGCGAAATCCAGCTGCAGCGCATCCTGGCCTACGACGATTCGCAGATCATCGCCAAGCAGCTGGAGGAAGCGCAACTGTTCCGCGACATGGAGCAGGATGCGGCCGGCCAGATTCTGCGCCGCATGACCGCGATCAAAAAGCCGGCCTGATTTTCCGCCGCCGCGATGCGCCAGACCGCCGAACAATTCATCGAACGCCCGCCGCACACGCTGGCCGCGCTGTATGTGATTCACGGCGCCGAACCGCTGGCGGCGCTGGAAGCGGCCGACCAGCTGCGTGACCTGGCGCGCAAGGCCGGCTACATTGAGCGCGAGGTGCTGACGGCGGAGTCGGGCTTCGACTGGGGGCGGCTGACGTCGGCCGGCAGCGAGCTTTCGCTGTTCGCCACCCAGCGCCTGCTGGAGCTGCGGGTGCCGTCGGGCAAGCCGGGACGCGAGGGATCGGCCGCGATCGAGCGTTTCTGCAGCCGCCTGCCGGAAGACACGGTCACGCTGGTGACGCTGCCGGAAATCGACTGGCAGGGCAAGCAGGCCAAGTGGTTCGTCGCGCTGGAGTCGGCGGCGACGATGATCGAGGCGGCACCGATCGATCGCGACCGGCTGCCGGCATGGCTGAAGGGCCGCCTCGCGCGCCAGGGCCAGTCGGCGGACAGCGAGGCGCTGGAGTTTCTCGCCGATCGCGTCGAGGGCAACCTGTTGGCCGCACAGCAGGAAATCAAGAAGCTCGCCCTGCTCTGTCCGCCGGGCGAGATTTCGCTGGCGCTGCTGGAAGACAGCGTGGCCAATGTCTCGCGCTTCAATCCGTTCCAGCTGGTCTCCGCCATCCACGACGCCGTCGACAAGGACGATACCTCGCGCATCCAGCGCATGCTCGACGGCCTGAAGGCCGAGGGCGAGGCGCCGCCGCTGATCCTGTGGGTGATGAGCAATGAACTGCGGATGCTGGCACGGGTGCGCGGCGTCACCCGCGGCGGCCGCGCGCCGCACCCGGCCAAGCAGCGCGAACTGGAACGCATCGCCCGCCGGCACACCCATGCCTCGCTGCTGGCGCTGCTGTTGCAGGCGGCCGAAATCGACCGCATGATCAAGGGATTGAATCCGCATGACCCGTGGGATGCGCTGGCCGAACTGGCACGCGGCCTGGCCGGCAAAGCACTGATGAAGGCAGCCTGAACCATGAACCAGATGAACGATGCAGCGACACTGTCAATACGCGACGTGCCGGCATACATGCAGGGCGTGGGCGCGCGGGCGCGCGATGCCGCGCGCCGGATTGCCCGGGCCAGCACCGGCGAGAAAAACCGCGCGCTGCTGGCCGCCGCCAATGCGATCGACGCACAGGTGGCGGCGATTCTCGCGGCCAATGCAAAGGACGTGGCGCGCGCCCGCGAAGCCGGCCATGACGCCGCGTTCGTCGACCGCCTGGCGATGACCGAATCCTCCGTGCGCGCGATGGCGCAGGGCGTGCGCGAAGTGGCGGCGCTGGCCGACCCGGTGGGCGAAATGAGCGAACTGAAATTTCGTCCGTCCGGCATCCAGGTCGGCAGGATGCGCGTGCCGCTGGGGGTGGTCGGCATGATCTACGAATCGCGGCCCAATGTGACCGCCGACGCGGCCGCGCTGTGCCTCAAATCGGGCAACGCCTGCATCCTGCGCGGCGGGTCGGAGGCAATGGAATCGAACCGCGCCATCCACGCCTGCCTGGCCGGCGCCTTGCGCGAGGCCGGCCTGCCGGAAGCCGCGGTGCAGCTGGTCGCGACCGCCGATCGCAATGCCGTCGGCGAAATGCTGCGGATGAAAGGCGCCATCGACGTCATCATCCCGCGCGGCGGCAAGAGCCTGACCGCGCGCATTGCGGAGGAATCGCGGGTGCCGGTGATCAAGCATCTGGATGGCATCTGTCATGTCTTCATCGACGCGGCGGCCAACCTCGAGATGGCGGTGCGTATCGCCGACAATGCCAAGACCCAGCGCTATTCGCCATGCAACACGATGGAGACGCTGCTGGTGGCAGAGGCGGTGGCCGGCAAGGTGCTGCCGGCGATCGGCCGCATCTACGCCGACAAGGGTGTCGAGATGCGCGCCTGCCGCGCGAGCCGCGCCATCCTGCACGCGGCGGGGCTGGCCGAGATCAAGGAAGCGACCGAGGAAGATTTTCACACCGAGTACCTGGCGCCGATCGTTTCCATCCGCGTGGTCGCCGGGCTTGACGAAGCGATGGCACACATCGCCACCTACGGTTCGCAGCACACCGATACCATCGTCACCGAGGATCACTCGCGCGCCATGCGCTTTCTGCGCGAGGTCGATTCGAGTTCGGTGATGGTCAATGCCTCGACCCGGTTCGCCGACGGCTTCGAGTACGGACTGGGCGCCGAAATCGGCATCTCCACCGACAAGCTGCACGCGCGCGGTCCGGTCGGACTCGAGGGGCTCACCTCGCAGAAATGGGTGGTGTTCGGTGACGGGCAGATTCGCGGGTAAAACGTTCCGTTGAACCCGATTGCACTTTTCGGCGGCTCGTTTGACCCGGTTCATTTTGGCCACCTGGGCCTGGCGCGGGCGGCATTCACCCAACTCGAGTCGCGCCACATGGTCCTGCTGCCCGCCGGCAATCCGTACCAGAAGGGACGCCTGCCGCTGGCCTCCGCCGAGCACCGGCTGAACATGCTGAGACTGGCTTTCGCCGACGATGCCGGCACCGAGATCGATGACCGGGAACTGCGCCGCCCGGGACCCACTTATACCTGCGACACGCTGATCGAGCTGCGGGCCAAGTATGGCAAGGCAGTGAGCCTGGTGTGGCTGATCGGCGCTGATGCGTTCGCCCGCCTCGACACCTGGCATCGCTGGGACGAATTGTTCGCGCTGACGCATTTTGCGGTGATCGACCGGCCGACGCACCGGCTGCAGATTGCCGACGCCTCCGCGGCGCTGCGCGCCGAGATGGAGGCGCGGCTGGCGGGCATGCTGGAAACGCACCGTGCGCCGGCCGGTGCGATCGTGGTGCTGGGCATGGCGCCGCCGCCGGTTTCATCCACCGACATTCGCACCCGTGTCCGCGCCGGGCAATCGATTCGCGGCTTAGCACCCGACGCCGTTTGCGATTATATTGAACAGCACCAGCTGTACCGACCCGAGGAGAGACAATAAGTTGGCTACCAAAAAACTGACCACCATCGTCATCGACGCGCTGGAAGACATCAAGGCGCGCGACATCAAGCTGATCAACGTCACCCGGCTCACGTCGGTGTTCGATTACATCGCCATCGCCAGTGCCGATTCCACGCGCCAGACCAAGGCGCTGGCGCACAACGTGATGGACAAGGTGAAGGAGAACGGCGGCTGGATCTACGGCATCGAAGGCGAGGACTCCGGCGAATGGGTGCTGGTGGATTGCGGCGACATCGTGGTCCACGTCATGCAGCCCGCGGTACGTGAACACTACAAGCTGGAAGAATTCTGGGGCGACGGCAAGCTCGAGTATCCGAAACCGGTGGTCGAGAAAAAGCCTGTTGCCCGCGTGAAAGCGGAGCCGGCGACGAAGACGGCTGCGAAAAAGCCGCCGAAAAAGAAAGCCGCCACCGCCACCGTGGCAAAAAACGTAAAGGCGAAGACGAAATCGCCGGCAACGACCGCGCGCAAAGCTGCGCCGGTAGCAACCACGCCCGCGCCGGCGACGAAAAAGAAGGCGGCCACATCCGGCGCGGTGAAGAAGACGGCGCCGAAGACGCCCGCGCCAAAGACCGCCAAATCAACGCCCGCCGCCCCGCGGAAGCCCAGGACGAAAGCGGTTGCCACGGCGCCTGTGGTCAAAAAGAAGGCGGCCACGGCCACCAAGACAAAGACCGTGGGCAGCGTGGCCACCAAGTCCAGGACGCCCACCACCGCTGTTCGCAAAAAGCCCGCCGCCACGTCAGCCGGCGCGGCGAAGAAGCCGGTGGCGCGCCGGCGCAAGGCCGTTGCCGGTTAACTGCGCGCCTGGCGCAACCGGCGCGATGGCCACACGATCCAAAAGTAAAACTCCAGCACTGGTGCGGCTTCGCAGGCAGAAATGGCTGCAGAGCCGCGCCAGTGCTGGAGTTTCGGCTTCGGCTGCCGCTGCGGCATGAAGCTCACCATCGTTGCGCTGGGCCACAAGATGCCCGGCTGGGTGCAGTCGGGATTCGAGGAATACACCCGGCGCATGCCGGCCGAGGCACGCATTGAGCTGATCGAGCTCAAACCCGAGGATCGTTCCTCGCGCGCGGTGGATAAAGTGCTCGAACTCGAAGCGACACGGATCGCAGCGGCGGTGCCGAAACTGGCGGAACGGGTGGTGCTGGACGAGCGCGGCACGCCGCTTTCCACCGCAAGGCTGGCGGAATGGATGCGGGCCTGGATGGATGAGGGCGTGAGCCCCTGCTTCATCATCGGCAGCGCGGATGGACTGGCGCCGGCGGTGAAGCAATCGGCGAAGCGGATGATCGCCCTGTCCGGTTGTACACTGCCGCATGGCATGGTGCGGGTGATGCTGGCCGAACAGCTTTACCGGGCCTGGTCCCTGTTGCACAACCATCCGTATCATCGGGAATGATTCCATGCAGCCGCCTTCAAACATCATTTACCTTGCGTCAAAAAGCCCGCGCCGCCGCGAGCTGCTGAAGCAGATCGGCGTCCATTACGAATTGTTGATGACGCGCGATCATGCGCCGCGCATTGATGTCGACGAGTCCCCGCTGGACAACGAAACCGCGCATGTCTACGTGCAGCGGGTGGTGAGGCTGAAGGCCGAGTCGGCGCTGCGGGTGATGCGCCAGCGGCGGCTGACGCCCCGGCCGATCCTGACCGCCGACACCACGGTGGCGCTGGACGGCCAGATCCTTGGCAAGCCGGTCGACAAGGCCGACGCGCGGCGCATGCTGGGCCAGTTGTCGGGCCAGTCGCACCAGGTACTCACGGCGGTGGCGGTGGTGGCCAACGACGACATCCGGCAGGTCCTCACCACCAGCTTTGTCACCTTCGCCAAGCTCGATGAAGACGAGATCAAGCACTACGTTGAAACCGGCGAGCCGATGGACAAGGCCGGCGCCTACGCGGTTCAAGGCCTGGCCGCGAAGTACATTTCAAAGCTGTCCGGCAGCTATTCCGGCGTGATGGGCCTGCCGCTTTACGAGACCGCGACACTGCTGCGACAATGCGGGGTGCAAATCTGAAATGCGTTGATGGGCCCAACACCGGTGCCCATCCTGATTCCAGCCAGTCGCGACCGGCACCCGGCATTGACACCGGCGCCCGGCCCCCGCCTTCAACGGCCGCATTTTCCCTTGCCAGAAAGAACTTTCCCGTGAACGAGCAGATCCTGATCAACGTGACGCCGCAGGAAACCCGCGTAGCCATCATGGAGCTGGGCGCCGTGCAGGAATTGCACGTCGAGCGCATCTCCAACCGCGGGCTGGTCGGCAATATTTACCTCGGCCGCGTCGGCCGCGTGCTGCCCGGCATGCAGTCCGCATTCATCGAAATCGGCCTCGCGCGCGCCGCCTTCCTGCATGTTGCCGACATCTGGGCGGCCAACAAGAATGTCGAGCAGAAGCCGATCGAAAAACTGCTGCAGGAGGGGCAGACGCTGGTGGTGCAGGTGATCAAGGACCCGATCGGCAGCAAGGGCGCGCGGCTTTCAACACAGATTTCGATCGCCGGCCGCCTGCTGGTCTACCTGCCGGGCGACCAGCACATCGGCATTTCGCAGCGCATTGAGGATGAAGTCGAACGTGAGCACCTGCGCGAGAAACTGCATCAGCTGATGCCCGAAGGCGAGACCGGCGGCTTCATCGTCCGCACAGTGGCGGAAACCGCCAGCGACGACGAACTCAAATCCGACATCGAGTACCTGATCAAGCTCTGGCGCGGCATCGCGGAAGCCTCGAAGACCGCCGCGCCGCAAAAGCTGCTCTACCAGGATCTCGATCTCGCCAGCCGCGTGCTGCGCGACCTGGTGACCAAGGAAACCGAACGCATCATCGTCGATTCACGCGAAACCCATGCGCGCATGACCGACTTTGCCGAGCGTTACATGCGCAATTCGCTGTCGGCGCTCGAACACTACAACGGCGAACGACCGCTGTTCGACCTGTTTGCCGCCGAGGATGAAATCGAACGCGCGCTGGAGCGCCGGGTCGACCTCAAATCCGGCGGCTATGTGATCATCGACCAGACCGAGGCGCTGACCACGGTCGACGTCAACACCGGCGCGTTCGTCTCCGGGCGCAGCTTCGACGACACCATCTTCAAGACCAACCTCGAAGCGACCCAGGCGATTGCGCGCCAACTGCGCCTGCGCAACCTGGGCGGCATCATCATCGTCGACTTCATCGACATGGATACCGACGAACACAAGAACGCGGTACTGGGCGAATTCCACAAGGCGCTGTCGCGCGACCGGACGCGAATCACCGTCAACGGCTTCACCCAGCTGGGGCTGGTGGAAATGACCCGGAAACGCACCCGCGAGAGCCTGGCCCACGTGCTGTGCGAGCCCTGCCCGACCTGTTCGGGCCGTGGCGAGATCAAGTCCGCGCAGACCGTCTGCTACGAAATCCTGCGCGAGATCATGCGCTCGGCGCGGCAGTTCGACGCCAAGGAATTCCGCATCCTTGCCTCGCAGACCGTGATCGACCGCTTCCTGGACGAGGAGTCGCAGGGCATGACGATGCTCGAGGACTTCATCAAGAAGCCGATTTCGCTGTCGGTGGAGACTTCCTACACCCAGGAGCAGTACGACGTCATCCTGGTCTGAGTTCGCTCAGGACTTGGACAGGCTGGAGAGATCCAGTTTTTGCGTGGTCATGAATTCCGGCGGCGTTTCCTTGGCCGGGACGACCATCTTCACGGTTTTGAGAAATTCCGGGTTGGTCTCCGGTGCGGCGGCGGCAGCAGCGGGTTTGGCGGTGGCGGGCGGCGGGGCGACGGCCGGCGCTACTGCCTGCGCGGGCGCGGCAGCGGCACCCGGACCGACATCGCGCACCTTCATGATCAGCGATGTGATCATGGTGATCTGGTTCTGGATATCCTTGCGCTGGACCTGCAGCTTGTTGACCTCTTCGGTGATCACGCCGCCACGCTCGTTGACCTTGGCCAGCGCATCGAGGCGCGCCTGCAGCTGCGCCTTGTGGTCCTTGATCTGCGTTTCCAGCGGCAGCGGCACCGCGGCCAGCCAGCGTTCGGTGTCGGTGCGCGCCTCATTGAAGATACGGCGCGCCTGGTCGATCAGCATGCGCCAGAAGCGGCGCACCATGAACCGCTTCTCGGTCATGACGATGTTGACCGGGTCCTTGCAGAACTGCTCGGTTTCATAAATCAGCAGTTGCAGCTTGTTGCGCGGCCCTTCGAAATCCAGCGGCGGGAAGTTCATCTTGTCGAAATTGAACCGGACGTGAAAGGTGTTGTACACCCCCTCCATCAGGTGACTGATGTCCTCGCCGGCCAGGCTGACGGTCTTGAATTCATCGCCGACCAGCGTGATCAGCTGCCGCATGCCGCGGGTCAGTCCGGGCGTGGTCCATGAGTCGTTGATCGCCTGCAGGCTGCGCGAGCACAGCACATCGAGCTTGGTCGGGTTGAAGATGTCGAGCAGCGCATTGCGTTTCTGGTTGAACGCGGTGCGCTGGACCTTGTACTCCGCCAGGGCGGTGTTGTAGGCTTCCTTTTCTTCGCTGACCTTCTGCCACAGCTTGGTGGTCAGCTCGCGGCTCTTGCCGGCCAGTTGCGAGAGCTCGGTCAGCTGGGCATGGTTGGCCTCGAGCTTCTGCGTGCAGCTGCGGTGGCTGGCGACCATCATGGCGCCGATCTCGCTGGTGACGGCCTTGGCGAGCAGCTGGCGCTTGATCGGAATGATTTCGTTGGCAAGATAGGCCTCGAGCTTCTCGATGCCGGAACGCTCGACCAGCTCACGGTCGCCCTTGATGCGGCCAAGCAGCGCCTTCTGCGCCGACAGCGCAAACACTTTTTCGGGTGGCAGGCCAAGCTGCGCGCAGGTGGTGTCGATCATGCGACGCATGCCCGCGTCGATTTCCGGCTGGGTCTTCAGCTCGTCCCACATCACGTCAATCTTGTTCAGCACCGCGATCTTGGCCGGCAGCCCGGCCTTGACGTAGCGTTCCCAGATTTCCAGGTCGCTCTTGGTCACACCGGTGTCAATGGCCAGCAGGAACAGAATGGCGTGGGCATTCGGCACTGTCGAAAGCGTGAGCTCCGGTTCAAGACCGAGCGCGTTCAGGCCCGGTGTATCGAGGATCGACAGGCCGTTGGTCAGCAACGGATGCGGATAGTTGATCACCGCGTAGCGCCAGGCCGGGACTTCGACAATATCGTCTTCGTTCGGCCCCTTGCCGGATTCGTCGAACATCGGGATCAGGCCCATCATGCGCGCGTCGAGTGCGTAGACGCGTTTGGTATCGGCCAGCGCCGACAGCGCCTGTTTCATTTCCTTGGGGCTGTCGATATTGAGGCGGATTTTCGACCACTCCACCGGCATGTTCTTCAGCTGCGATATCGACTCGTCGCGGTAGCGCGTTTCCACCGACAGCAGCTTGAGGTACGGCTCTTCATTCGGGTCATGGAACAGCTCGGTCGGACACATCGTGGTGCGGCCGACGTCGGACGGCAGCAGGCGCTCCTTGAAACTGGAGAAAAACAGCGCATTGATGAGCTCCGACTTGCCGCGCGAAAACTCGGCCAGGAACGCCAGCGTCAGGCGGCCGCGATTGAGTGTTTCCAGCAGGTCATAAAAACGGATCGACTGCTGCACATCGAGCTGGTTGGTCCGCTCCAGCCAGTCGTGGTAGTCGTGTACGGCGCGGGTGAGTTCCTCCCGCCATTGGTTGTAGCGGGCAATCTCGGTTTCAAACCGATTATCGATATTCGCGTTGAAATCCACGGTCGAATCTGCACCTGGGGGTTTTGCCTACCGGGAGTGTACTGTATCGGGCGAAAGACGGGCAAAAAATGCCGGCGGTCCGGCGCGGATGCCTGACCGGTGGTTCGCTAGCCTGCGCCGACCAGTCGCAGCAAAGCCCGGCTGCCCTCGGCCTCAAGCCAGGCCATCGGCGCAATCAGCACCACCTGCAGTATCAACAGCAGCACCAGCGTCGACAGGTCGACGCCGCCCACCAGCGGAATCACCCGTTGCAGCGGGCTCAGGAACGGGCGTGACAGGGCATCAAAAAACGGCCGGATCGGATGATAGGGATTCAGCCATGACATCAAGGCGACGATGATCACCACGCCCATCAGCAGGTAGATCGACAGCTTGAGCACCTTTACCATCGCAAGCAGGGCAACGGCCGGCCAGAATCCGCCGAAAGCAAGCACCTTGGGCGCAACCAGCGCGTAGACCGCGATCAGCAGCAAAACCTGCGTCAGCCACGCCACCACCAGCGAGGCGACATCCAGCCCCATGGCGCCGGGAATGATCCTGCGCAACGGCTTGACGGCAAAATCGGTCAGCGCGACCACAAAATTGGCGACCGGGTTGCGGAACGGCGCGCGGAATGCCTGGGCATAGAATCGCGTCAGTGCCGCCAGCGCAAACAGGCCAAAAACCGTTTCCAGCACATAGAGCAGCGCCTGGATCATGCCTCGCTCCCGCCAGCCGCGGCCAGGCGCATTTCTTCGCCGAGTTCACGCGATCGCTCGCATGCCGCCTTCACGCCGCGGACGATATGCTGCTTGACCTCTAGCGCGTCAAAGGTCTCGATTGCGCGCTCGGTGGTGCCGCGCCGCGAGGTGACGCGCTGGCGGAGGTCGCCGGGCGACTCCGCGCTACCGGCCGCCAGGCGCGCCCCGCCGAGGAACGTCTGCAGCGCAAACTTGCGGGCAACGGCCGGCTCGAAACCCATGTCGAGGGCGGCCTGTTCGAGCGCCTCGATGAAATAGAACACATAGGCCGGACCGCTGCCGGACACGGCGGTGACCGCGTCGAGCATTGACTCCTGCGCAAACCATGCCGTCTCGCCAACGGCGCCGAGCAGATTCTCCGCCGCCTGGCGGCCCTCGGCGGACACGCCAGGCAGGGCAAACAGCCCGCTGATCCCGGCCCGGATCAGTGCGGGAGTATTCGGCATCGCGCGCACCAGGTTGGCATAGGCCCGCGAATCGGTGCCGAGCCAGCCGGCGAGCTCGCGGCACTGGATGCCGGCGGCAATGCTGACCACGAGCTGCGACGTCAATCGGCCGGCAAGCGGCGCAATCGCGATTTTCATGGCCTGTGGCTTGACCGCCAGCACGATCATGGTCGCGGCAAGGTCGGCAGGCTCGATCGCCGCGGCAGACGAAACACCGAGCCGGGCGAGCGCCTCGCGCGCCTCGGCGACCGGCTCGATGACATGGACCGTTTGCGCAGTCATGCCCTGTGCGATCAGTCCGCCAACCATGGCCTGGCACATGTTGCCGCCGCCGATAAACAGTATTTTCACGTTCTTGCTCCAAAAATCGCGCTGCCCACGCGCACCATGGTCGAACCTTCCTCGATGGCAATGCGAAAATCCTGCGACATGCCCATCGACAGGGTATCCACATCGAGCCGATTGCGCCGAGCTTCATCGTACAACCGCCGCATCAATCGGAACTGCCCGCGCAGTACCGTCTCGTCGCGCGAATTCTCGATGATCGACATCAGGCCGCGCAATTTCAGGCCCGGTATCGCGGCCACCCCGGCGGCAAAGGCCAGCGCCTCGCCCGGCGACACGCCGCCCTTGCTCGCTTCGCCGCTGGCGTTGACCTGCACGCAGACATTCAGCGGCGGCATGCCGGCTCGCGCGGCACCCAGCGCTGCGGCAATCTTCAGCCGGTCGAGGCCGTGCATCCAGTCAAAGTGCATCGCCACCAGCTTCGCCTTGTTGCTTTGCAGCGGCCCGAGATAATGCCAGGTGATGCCTTGCGGACGCAGGTCCGCCATTGCGACGATCTTGCCGACGCCTTCCTGCACGTAGTTTTCACCGAAGTCACGCTGCCCGGCGGCAAACGCTTCGCGGATCGCGTCGACCGGTTTTGTCTTCGATACCGCAACCAGCGTTACCGCGCGTTTTCGCTCGTCCGCAAGACCCGCAATCGCGTCGCGGATGACGCCGTTCACGTGTTGCAAGTTCGATTCGATTGGGAACATAATCGTCAGGGATTGGACCGCATTCAGGGCTGGTTTTGCCCCGTTTTGCTACACTCTGCGTGGCGGGACTGCAGGCAGACCAGACTGTATTTCCTGGCATCGCCCAGGCGGCATCAACCGAGGAAAAGTATAAATGGAAATCGCAGAACTGCTGGCCTTTGGCGTCAAAAACAAAGCGTCCGATCTTCACCTCTCCGCCGGACTGCCGCCGATGATCCGGGTACATGGCGATGTGCGGCGGATCAATGTCCCCGCGCTGTCGCATGACGACGTTCACGGCATGGTGTACGACATCATGAATGACGGGCAGCGCAAGCACTACGAGGAAAACCTGGAGTGCGATTTCTCGTTCGAGATTCCCAACCTGGCCCGCTTTCGCGTCAACGCCTTCAACCACCAGCGCGGCGCTGGCGCGGTGATGCGGACCATTCCGTCGAAAATCCTGTCGCTGGAGGACCTGAACGCGCCCAAGATTTTCGCCGAGATTTCCAACCAGCCGCGC
>CAYQKN010000048.1:0-25945 GCA_964417885.1 uncultured Burkholderiales bacterium
TTTCCCACCCCAAGGTATTTCGTATCGGCGGCCTGGGCAGCGCGTTGCCCGCCGGCGGCGCGGCGCTGCCGACGGGTTTTTCCGGCCTGGACCAGGAACTGGGCGGTGGTGGCTGGATGCGCCCGGGCCTGACCGAGATCCTTTGCGATCACACCGGCATCGGTGAAATGTCGCTGCTGTTGCGCGGGTTGCATGCCGGCCGCGAGCCGGGCGATGCGATGCAGGTATTGTGGGTGACCGCACCAGGACAGTCGTGGATTCCCTACGCCCCCGGACTGTCCCAGGCGGGGATCGATCTTGCGCATTTTGCCGTCGCGCGTACGCGCAGCAGCGAAGACGCGCTGTGGACGGCCGAACAGGCGTTGAAAAGTGGCGCCTGCCGTTGTGTATTGCTGAAATTGAATGACCATCGCTGCAGTCCGCTTTCACTGCGCCGTCTCCTGCAGGCGGCGATTGCCGGCGGCACCCTGGCGCTGCTGATGCGCCCGTTGTCCGCGGCCGCCACGCCTTCACCCGCCGGCACCCGCATCGCGTTGCATCCGGGGCCGGCGGGCAGCTTACGGCTGGCACTGCTCAAGCGTCGTGGACTGCCGCCGGGCAAGCAGCTTCATCTCCTCACCCGTGAACTGTCCTGCCTGCAACGTCCGGTCGGGTGGGTACCTGCTTTTGCCGGGGCCGCGCAGGCGGAGGAGATGACGGCTTCATCGTCATCCTGGCTGGCCGGCCTGCTGTCGGCCAGTCGCCCGTCGCCGGTGACCCTGCGCGAGCGCTCGGTCGATCGCAACCGTCGTTGAACGTGGTTCCCGCCTGTGCTGTGGATTTCGCTTTTCCTGCCCGAGCTGTCACTGCAATCCCACGCGCGGGGTGCCATGGCAAGCCTGCAGGAAGTGCCGCTGGTGATCAGCGACGGCAATGCATCGCGCTTGCAGGTTCATGCGGCCAACGCCTGCGCGCGCGCGGCCGGGATTGCGCCATCGATGCCGGTGGCCGCCGCGCAGTCCTGTGTGGCCGGCCTGCTGGTGGTGCCGCGTGCGCTGGAGAAGGAACGGCAGTGCCTGGCTGAAATTGCCAACTGGCTGTCGCAGTTCAGCCCGATGGTTTGCGGCGAGCCGGCCGGCGCATCACTGGAGATTTCCACCACGCTACGGTTGTTCGGCGGCATCGGCAAGCTGGCCGGGGGTATCCGGCAGGGCCTGGTTGCGCTGGGCTATCGCGTCACGCTGGGCATCGCCCCCACGCCGCTGGCGGCATGGCTGCTTGCCCAAGCCGCGCATCACCGGCGCGGGGTGCGGATGTGTCGCGAGCCGGCGCAACTGGAAGAGCGACTGGCTGATATTCCGGTCGCGCTGTTTGCCTGGCCGCGCGAGATCAGCGAACCACTGGCCGCACTGGGGCTGGTGAAAATCCGCCACTTGCTGGCGCAGCCGCGTGCCGGCATCGGTCGCCGGTTTGGTGAAGAAGTGTTGCGCGATCTGGATCGTGCCATGGGACGGGCGGGCGATCCGCGCGAGCCGCACCGTCTGCCGGAATCGTTCACAAGCGCCACCGATTTGCTGTTCGATATCATCGATGCCGACCGGCTGATGGTGCCGATCCGCATGCTGCTGGCGCAGATGGAAGGCTTTCTGCGCGGCCGCGGCGCCGGCGTGACGGAACTGGTGCTTGAGCTGAAGCATAACCGTACGCTGCGCACCACTCACCGGTTTGGCTCGCGCCATCCGTTGCGCAGCGCGGAGCAGTGGGCGCGACTGGTCGGCGAACGTCTGGCGGCGCATCCGCTGCCGGATGCGGTCCTGGCGCTGCGCCTCGATGCGCCGGTGCTGCTGCCGTTTCAGCCGCAAAACGAAAGCTGGCTGCCGACCGGGGATGAACGCAACGAGAAATGGCATGCCCTGGCCGGACGCATTGCCTCGCGGCTGGGCGAGCGCAGCCTGTTCATGGTCAGTGAATACAGCGACCATCGTCCCGAACTGGCCTGGCAGGCCAGCGAGCACAGCGGCGCTCCACCCGCGCGCCGGCTGAGCACGCAGGCGAGGGCGGCAAGCCCCGCGCGACCACGGCCATTGTTGCTGCTGGCTGAACCGCAGG
Organism: uncultured Burkholderiales bacterium; assembly: GCA_964417885.1. GTDB lineage: Bacteria > Pseudomonadota > Gammaproteobacteria > Burkholderiales > Usitatibacteraceae > UKL13-2. The sequence continues at coordinate 2,089 of CAYQKN010000048.1, forward strand.
CACTGGTGACGCTGGATGGGGCGCCGCAGCACCATGGCCCGCTGTCGCTGGTCGCCGGGCCCGAGCGAATCGAGGCCGGCTGGTGGGACGGCCGCCCGGTGACACGCGACTACTATGTGGCGCGCAATCCGCAAAGCGAAATCTGCTGGGTGTTCCGCGACTATCGCCAGCAGCGCCGCTGGTACCTGCATGGCTACTTTGCCTGAGCACGGGAACTGCGATGAAAATTTCTTGTGCCGCGCTCAATTGCCTGACCAACTTCAGCTTCCTGCAAGGTGCTTCGCATGCCGAGCAGCTGGTCGTGCGCGCGGCTGAACTGGGTTACTGCGCACTTGCCGTCACCGACGAGTGCACGGTGTCCGGCATGGTGCGGGCGCATGTCGCCGCCCGGGAGGCCGGCATCAAGCTGATCGTCGGTGCCGAGTTCGCGCTGCACGATGCACCCGCGGTCGAGCGGCTGCTGCTGCTGGCCAGAAATCGCGAAGGCTATGGGGATCTTTGCGAACTCATCACGCTCGCGCGTTCACGCATGCCGAAGGGGGAATACCGGCTGCATGCCGCCGATCTTGCCGCGCTTGATCACTGCATCGCGATCATCCTGCCGCGCCAGGGAGATGCCGGTGCGGGCGGCGATGTGGCGCGTGTCGCCGGATATCTTTGCGGCTCTGCCGGCAATGGGTGCTGGCTGGGCGCATCCCTCGATTACGGGCCGGACGACGAGAGCCGGCTGCATTGGCTGGAGCAGATGTCGATTGCGTCAGGCCTGCCGCTTGCGGCCTGTGAAAGAGTTTTGTTTGCCAGCCGCGAGCAGAAACCGTTGCAGGATGTGCTGGCCGCGGTGCGGATGAAGAAAACCGTGGCGGCGATGGGCGCTGAGCTGCGTGCGCATGCGGAAAACTATCTCAAGCCGATCGGCCGCGTGGCCAAGCGCTACCCACTGGCGGCGATGGCGCAGACCCTGGCAATTGCCGCCAGCTGCAACTTCAGCCTGGATGAATTGCGCTATGAATACCCGCCTGAAGTGGTGCCGCCCGGCGAAACCCCGGCCGCCTATCTGCGCAGGCTGGTACTTGAAGAGGGTGGCGAACAGCGCTATCCGCGGGGAATGCCGGACCGGGTGCGCAAGCTCGTCGAGCATGAGCTGTCGATCATTTCGGAACTGCGCTACGAGGCTTATTTCCTGACCATTTACGATGTTGTCCGCTATGCGCGCACGAACGGCATTCTTTGCCAGGGACGCGGCTCGGCGGCCAATTCGGCGGTGTGCTATTGCCTCGGCATCACCGAGGTCAATCCGGAGCTGTCCGTGGTTTTGTTCGAGCGCTTCATCTCGCGGGAACGCAATGAGCCGCCCGATATCGACGTCGATTTCGAGCACCAGAGACGTGAAGAGGTGATGCAGTACATCTACCGCAAGTACGGCCGCGACCGGACCGCGCTGACGGCAGCGGTATCAACGTATCGCCCCAAGGGTGCGATACGCGATGTCGGCAAGGCGCGGGGCCTGACCCTGAGCCAGGTCGATGCGCTGTCCAGGACCATCACCTGGTGGGATGGCAGCAGTATTGCGCCTGAGCGGCTGACCGAGGCCGGTTTTGATCCGGAGGCGCCGCGCATGCAGACCCTGATGAAGCTGACCGGGGAACTGGTCGGTTTCCCGCGCCACCTCTCGCAGCATTCTGGCGGCTTCGTGATTGCCAGGGACAAGCTCACCCGCCTGGTGCCGATCGAAAATGCCGCGATGCCGGATCGCACCGTGATCCAGTGGGACAAGGATGACCTCGATGCGCTGGGACTGCTCAAGGTGGATGTACTGGCGCTGGGCATGCTGTCGGCGATTCGCCGTACGCTGGATCTGCTGAGCGACTGGCATCGTCATCGCATCACCATGCAGGACGTACCGCGCGAGGATGCGGCCACCTACCGCATGATCCAGCATGCCGATACCATCGGTGTATTCCAGATCGAGTCGCGCGCGCAGATGAGCATGCTGCCGCGCCTCAAGCCCGGGGTATTTTACGATCTGGTGATCGAAGTGGCGATCGTCCGGCCCGGCCCGATACAGGGCGGCATGGTGCATCCTTATCTGCGGCGGCGTAATGGCGAGGAACCGGTGTCGTATCCCACGCCGGCGGTGGAAAATGTACTCAAGCGCACGCTGGGGGTGCCGATTTTCCAGGAACAGGTGATGCAGATCGCCATTGATGCCGCCGGCTTTACCGCCGATGAAGCCGACCGGCTGCGGCGCGCGATGGCGGCCTGGAAGCGCAAAGGCGGGCTGGATAAATTCCATGACAAGCTGGTCACCGGCCTGATGGCGGGTGGCTGCGATGAGGACTTCGCCGAGCGCCTTTACAAACAGATGCAGGGCTTTGGCGAATATGGCTTCCCTGAATCGCATGCCGCCAGCTTTGCCATCCTGGTCTACATTTCCAGCTACCTGAAATGTCATCATCCGGCGGCATTCACCTGCGGCCTGTTGAACTCGCAGCCGCTGGGGTTTTATTCGCCGGCGCAACTGGTGCAGGACGCACAGCGACACGGGGTAACGGTGCTGCCGGTGGATGTGACGGTCAGCGAATGCGATTGCGTACTGGCCGGCGATGAGGAAAGCGAGCCGCAAATTCGGCTCGGGCTTGGCATGGCCGCCGGGCTGGGCGACGAGGCTGCCCGGAGAATAGTCGATGCACGCCGGGTGGCCAGGTTCACTGATGTGGCGGACCTGCAACGTCGCGCGCTGCTTTCGCAACAGGAAATACAGGCGCTGGCGTCCGCCGATGCCCTGGCAACCCTGGCCGGGCATCGCCGCGAGGCGCTCTGGCAGGCGCTGGCGCTGCAACGCGATGCCGCGCTGTTCCATGCGCCGGTCGATACCAGCCAGGCAAACCTGCTTGCGCCGACCGAAGCCGACAATGTTTTTGCCGACTATCGCAGCCTCGGTCTCAGTCTGCGCCGGCATCCGATGGCGCTGCTGCGGCTGGATTTGCGCAAGCTGAAAATCCGTGATGCCGCCGAAATCAGGCAGGCGCGGCATGGCCAGATCGTGCAGGCGGCCGGATTGGTGACCTGCCGCCAGCGGCCGGGTACCGCCAAGGGCACCACCTTTGTCACCCTGGAAGATGAAACCGGCTATGTAAACGTGGTGGTGTGGTCTCACGTCGCCAGGCAACAGCGCAAGGAACTGGTGCTGTCGAGGCTGATGGGGGTGACCGGGCGGGTAGAGCGGCAAGGCGAAGTGGTGCACCTGATTGCCGGAAAACTTGTTGACCGGACGTCAATGCTGGCGGACCTGGATTTCAGCAGCAGGGAATTTCACTGAGCCGCAGGAAGGACAAAAACCGTTCCGGATAGTGCCGGCAACGCCCGGCCGAAAGAAGCCCCGCTGCAGCAAACAAGAAAAAAGCCCCGGTCGGGGCTTTCTTCTTTACATGCTGGCGGAGAGGGTGGGATTCGAACCCACGATACGTTATGCACGTATGCCGGATTTCGAGTCCGGTGCATTCGACCACTCTGCCACCTCTCCGGGAATTCGGTCGAAATGGAGCGCGATTATAGCCGGTCGGTCAGCGTTTGGGGCCAACGATAAAAACTAAATGGCTGAAAAGCACATCACGATGGTGAATATTGCCAATTCTTTCGCGTGCCAATGCCCAAGGCAACAGTTTCAATTATTGACAATCGCAATTTGAATCCTGCCTTAGTATTCGATCGTAGAAAAAGTTGGCTGAACAATTACTTACCCGGTATTCCGGATAAACAAACGCGCTGATGACAAGACAAAAATAATGGTTTATCGTAGAATGTAGGAAAAACCATTAGGAAAACTATATAAGTTATTGATTCATTTAAATTTTTCTCGACTAAAATTTGTCCTGAAAAGCGCCACGCAGGGTGGCGGGCAACGAACAATATCCGCGTCCGGATCGAAATGCGGAAAACATAAGACCGAAAGAAAGTTTCAATGCAGGCAAAAAAATTCATTGGCTCTTACCTTGCCATCGCGGCCGCAGTTGCGTTTTCGGTATCCGCGGGCGCGCAGTCCGGTGCGGGCAAGCCGCCGGCTTCGATTGCCGCCAAGGCGCAGCCGGGCAAAGAGCCACTGCAAATCAGTCTGGTGCGAAGCAAGATTGTCCTGGACAACGGAAAAGAAATGAGCAAACCCGCGGATGTCGCACGGCCGGGTGATTTGCTGGAAGAAGTGGCAACCTATACCAATGTGTCCAACGCGACACTGAAGAATTTTGAACCCACGCTGCCGGTGCCGCCCAACACCGAATTGATACCTGGATCAATCAAGCCCGCCAGCGCCAGAGCCAGCCTGGACGGCGCGAGCTTTGCGGCATTGCCCCTAAGGCGCAAGGTCAGGCAGGCAAATGGCGTCGAGACCGAGCAGCTGGTTCCACCTGCCGAATACCGCTACCTGCGCTGGTATCCCGGCGACCTGCCTGCCGGCAAATCGATGGTCGTTTCCGCCCGATTCAAGGTTGCCAACGATGGCAGCGGTGCCGCTGCCGTGCAGCCGAAATAAAGCAGTGCCCACCAAAAGTGGGGCAGCAGAATTTTCGGCGCCGTTGCCGAATCGCATCACGCACCAATCAAAAACCAGATGTCTGAAAACAACCTTCGGAGCAACACCATGAACCCGATCAACCTCGCCAAACGCGGTAATGCCGTTGTGCGTATTTGCGTTGCAACCCTGATGCTGGCTACCCTGGTTGCGATGTCCCTGGCTATTTCCGGGAACGCCTTCGCCGCCATGGCGCCGGCCAACTCGGTCATCGGCAACCAGGCATCTGCCACCTACGTTGACAACACGGCCACCACCAGGACGTCGACCTCGAACACGGTCCAGACAACAGTGGCCGCGGTAAAGAGCTTCACGCTGACCATGAACGGCGCCCGCAATGCGCCCGCCAACGCGCAAGTCTGTTATCCGCACACGATTTCCAACACCGGCAACGGCCAGGACACCTATGCACTGAATGCGCCGACGACCGGAGGCATGTTTGCACACAGCGGTTTGGTCTACTACCTTGATGCGGACCAGAACGGCCAGCCGGACACGGGTACGCCGATCACCACCACCGGCCCGGTCAATTCCAGCACCACGTTCAGTTTCGTCGTCTGCGGTACGACTGCCGGCACGGCAACCCTTGGCCAGCAGGGAACGATCATTGTTTCTGTGACCGACACCAATACACCTGCACCGACGACGATCACCAATACGGATACCACCACGATTCAGCCGGCATCGATTACCGTCAACAAGCGCCTGTCCAGTGTTCCGCCCCCCGGCTATACACCGGTGACGACCGGGACCAGCCCGAACGCCGGCCCGCTTTATATCGTGCTTGAGTACACCAACAACGGCACCATCCAGGCGGATAACGTGGTGCTGCGCGACATCCTGCCATCGGGAATGCTTTATGTTCCGGGTTCGGGTCGATGGAGCGGCAGCGGCGTCACGCCGATGACGGATGCCGCCGGCGGCGATGCTGCCGGCATTGCCTACCAGGCCCCGACCACCGCCGTAAACGGAACAGTCGAAGCGACCATTTCAACCATCGCCGGGTCGACCTCGGGCAACCTGTACTTCCAGGTGACCATTGCTAGCGGGCTTGCGCCGACGCCGGCCAGCCAGGCGCCGACCACCAATACTGCCGAATATCGCTACAACTTCCAGTTCGGCGGCAACACCTTCTGCGTCAACGGCGCATCGACGACCGTGATCATGCTGCCCAATGCCGGTGCCTCGTGCCCGACCACCAACGGCACCACCAACACCGTGACCTATACCGTGCTGCAGACCGCGGGTGTTTCGGCCAATGGATCCACCACCGACACTGGCTTGACCGTCGGTGAACCGGTTACGGTTGCCGCTGCCGCGCCTGGGCAAACCATTACCTGGACAGACGTGATCTGGAATACCGGCAATGGCGCCGACAGCATCGACGTTTCCGTACTCAACACGCCGCTTAACGGCGCCGGTTGTGCACCCGGCAATGTCGGTGCCACTGCCTGTACCTTCCCCACCAACACGTCGTTCAGCATTCTGTCCGCCAACGGCATGACCTCCCTGCTGGACAGCAACGGCAATGGCGCGCCGGATACCGGCACCATTCCGCAGCCGTCCGGCGGCGTCTGTCCCGCGCCCTACATCATCAGCACCACCTTGCCGCTGCGTTGCGGTTACCAGGTGGTGATTTCCGCCAGCATTCCGGCGGGGGCAACGCCAGGAAACAACGGCGGTGCCGGGTACCGGGTTGTACTGCAGGGCACTTCATTCTTTAACAATGCCGTTCTGGATACCGTTCCGAATGTGCTGACAACCATTGCAGCCAATACAGTCGACCTGACCAATAACCTGTCGGTTGCCGGCGGCGCGACGGTCGCAAACGGCCTCGGCGCTGACGACCTCGCGGTCAAGACCACAAATTCCGTCACCCCCGCATCGGCGACTTCCACCACCACGACCTTCCGTCTGTTCGTCAACAACACCGGCGCCACGGCAGCCATTTTCAATCTCGGATTTAGCTGGATATCGGTGCCGGCCGGCATCAATCCGACGCCGACGGGCTGGTCGGTGACCTTCCGTGAAGACGGCGGTGGAGGCGCCTGCGCGACCACGATGGGCGGTTCGATTTCGTCCACCGGTGCCGCCCCGATACCGGCGCTTGGCAGCAAGTTGATTTGTGCCGAAGTTGTTGTTCCGTCGACGGCTACACCGAGCGTCGCGCCCAATGCCGGACCAACCGCAGTTGTGCCGGGCGCGTACGTCATTTCGTTCAACGTTGCGCAGCAGGGCGCGCCGTCGGTCACAGACAGCAAGCGTGACCAGATCACCATACTGCCGCTGCACAGCGTCTCGTTGACGCCGAACGGCGCCCAAAGCACTGTTCCTGGCGGTTCCGTCACTTACAACCATTCCCTGACCAACAGCGGCAACGTCAGTGAAGCTATCACTTTCCCGACCGCTGCATTCCTGACCGACAGCCAGGTGCCGACCCATGCATGGACGTCGACCGCCTATGTCGACAGCAACATGAATGGTGTGCTCGACATCGGCGTCGACACGCAAATTGCCGCCGGGACCACCACCTTTGTGCTGGCGCCGAACGCCAGCCAGGTGCTGTTTGTCCGGGTGAACGCGCCGGCGATGGCGGGCAGCCCGGCAAACGTTACGGCACTGACGGCGACCTACAATGCCGGCGGCAGCACCGCTTCTGCGACGGATACGACGTCGTTGACGGATGGCCTGAAGCTCGACAAATACCAGCAATTGCCGTCGGGAACCGGTTCGTGTGTGGCCACCCCGACCACCACATTGACGCTTGGTGTACCGAATGCGCCATGGAGCAACATGGCGATTGCGGCCAGTGCAAATACGGTTCCGGGCAAGTGCATCGCCTATCTCATCGTCGGTACCAATACGACTGCGGCCAACGTCACCAACATCAATATCACCGACGTTGTACCGCCCAACACCAAACTTGAGACTGGTTGTGGTGCGCCGGTAGCGACCGGACCGATCGCGCTGACCGGCGGGCCGTATGCCACCGGCTTCACCGGCACAATTACGGCGCAGTCCTCGCCGCTGGCGAGCACCCCGTTGCCGCCGACAGCGACGTTTACGCTGCAGTTCTGCGTCAAGATCAACGACGTATGATCGGCCGCCGGCTCAAGCGCTGAAACAGGTGTTCTGGACAAACGGGAGGTTAAACCTCCCGTTTGTCCATCCGGACCGAATGTCAACCATTGTGAGCAACAAGCAAAAGGTGATTCACTTCGCAGCCCTTTCCGTCGGCTCTGGGTAGATTCCGTTACATGACGAGCTACTTTGCCAGCCGACCTGATTGCCGGCCAGTCCTGGGGAACCGGTGCTGGCTGCCGGTGCTCGCATTTTTGCTGGCTCCATGGCTGGCAGCACCCGTCAAGGCACAGGTTCCGCCCGCTGGCACCAGCATCGTCAATACCGCAAGCAGTTCGCAGCAGGTCGGCGCGTTGGTTCAGTCGGTTTCGTCCAATCCGGTATCGCTGATCGTTGGTGGTGCGGCGGTCGCGGTTCCAAGTCTTACCAAGAGCTTTGGCTCGGCGAGCATCCTGGCCGGCGCCAGCACGCCTTTGGTATTCCGCCTGACCAATTCAGCAGGCAATCCGGCGCAGTCCGGGGTCGCCTTCATCGACACGCTGCCCGCAGGCCTTCAATTGTCCGCCGGGGCAACTGCCTCTGTGATGGGCGTTGGCTGCGCGGCAACGGTCACTCTCACCGCACCCTCGACGATCGCTGTTTCTGCCGGCACGATGACCGGCGGCACGGCGACGTGCGACATTTCGGTCAATGGCATCACCAGCGCCGGCCCGGCAAATACGGATTGCGCCGCGAACCCGGCGGCGTTTACCAACAATGCAGCCTCAATCAGCGCTATCACCAACGCTGTAAATGCGGTGACCAACCAATGCCTGCTGGTCGCGCCGGTGCTGACCGTTACCGCCACGCCGATCTGTGTGCGGGATACGCCGTTTGTGGACTACAACGCGACGTTGCTGGGTGTGGGAGCGCCGGGCGGCGTAACGGTTACGTGGCAAAAACTGAATGGTGAGGTTGTCAGGGTGCTGACCGGCCAGGCGCTGACCGGCCGATTGCTTTGGCCGGGTGCGGCAATTGATCCCGCTGGAAATCCCGTTGCGTGGCCGGGCTGGTCGTTTGTCGACGGCGAGTGGATACAGGTCAACGACGGACTGCGGCCGGACATGCGGATTGTTTTCGAGGTCAATCCGACCGCGCAGGCGATCGTTTCGTATCCACCGGCAACACCGGCTTGCAACGCCAACCCGCCGACGGTGTCGGCTGTGCCCGACATGCTGGTGACTAAATCCATATCAGCCTATCAGGGCCCATCCCCCAGCGGTCCTTACACGGTAACGTTGCGCTATGCCAATGCCGGCGCCGAAAACGCAATCAAGCGTGACGTCACGGTCACCGATGTGCTTCCTGCCGGGATGCGACTGGTACCCGGTTCGCTGAAAATTGGCACGGTCCGCGGTGACGCCAGCGTGCAACTCCCGAGTACGGCTGGCAATTTCACTTTCGATGGCAGCAACGGGCGCTACCAGGCTGCGGGTGGTACCGTCACGGTGAGTTTTGATTCGCTTGCCCAGAACGCGATCGGACTGATTACCTTCGATGTGAACATCGACAGCGGACTGGTGAACGATTCGATCATTGCCAACACGGCCGAATATGTCTATACGCGTTCAACCGGCTACACCATCATGCCGCGCAAGTCGAATACGATCAATTTCAGGGTGGTTGGCACCGAAAGCATCACGCTTCGCGGCATGACGCTGCCTGCTGCCGATCCGGGCAGCATTGTGGCGTTTGACAACCTGCTCACCAATAACACCGGTCGCACCGATACGTTTGACATTGCCTTGTCCGGTTCCAGTTTTCCGGCCGGAACCGTACTCAAAATGTACAAGGCAGATGGCGCCAGCCCGCTTGCGGATTCAGATGGCAATGGCAAGCCGGATACGGGCCCGGTCGCAGCGGGCGGCAGCTACCGGATTGTGGTCAAGGCGCAATTGCCGAATGGCATCGCCGGCGGTCCGTACGTTGTCACCAAGACTGCAACGTCAGCCACCAATCCCCTGGTGAGTGCGGCTGACATTGATCGCGTCAGCACCATCAATGCGCTCTGCAGGGTGCAACTCGAGCCAAATAACGCCGGCCGGGTGGCACCTGGAGGCTCGATCACCTATTCGCATATCCTGACCAATGTCGGCAATTGCACCGAACAGGTGACGTTACCCGGCGGATTCCTGGAAAATTCGGCAACGGGATGGACAGCGCAGGTGTTTGCCGACAATCCTGTTGCAGGCGGTGCATCGATTGTCGGTGTGATTGATTCGGCAGACACGGCCGTGAACACGGCGACCACATTCAGTGTGCCGCCCGGCGGCCGTCTGGTTTTCCTTGTCAGGGTGAATGCGCCGGCAGGTGCAGTCAACGGCGCGACCAACGTGACCGGCCTGCGTGTCGCGGCCGGCAGCAGCGGCATTTTGTCGAACACGGATACCACGACGGTTTCAGCCGGCAATCCGGGCGAAATCACCGACGTGATCACCAGTTTTATCGATTCCCTGTTTTTGCGCCCGACCGTCTGGGGCTTCATCGGCAAGCCACTCTATCTGCGTGCCAGTGCGCCGTCGTGCAACGCCGATCCAACTGTCGTTGAGCGTCGTACCATCATCATTACCGGTCCCAATGGCGAACGCGAAGAGATTATTGCCATCGAGACCGGCCCCAATACCGGCATGTTCCAGGCCGAGCCGCTGGATATCCGTTTGCCGCCGGTATTGCCAGGAGACCGGATTCTCGAAGGGCGCCCATACGACACCTATGACGTGGATCTGGTTGGCTGCGGAAAAAAAATCAGCACCAGCGTTACGCTAATCGATCCGAATGGCGTGGTCTTTGACAGCCGCACCAACCAACCCGTCGGCGGAGCAACGGTTCGAATCGTCACGGCGATGGGTGGCGTTTGCAGCAATAATCCGGCGACCGTCAGCACCATGATGGCGGGTCAGATAGTCGCGGCGCCCAATGTCGTCATCACCGGTGGCGACGGGCGATTTGCGTACCCGCTGGTCGCGCCGGGTGAATACTGCGTCCAGGTAACACCGCCAAACGGTTATACGTGGACCTCGACTGTGCCTTTCAACCAGTTGCCATCCGGTCGAAATGTGCTCGCCACAGGGCCGACTTCCGGCGGTTCCTATGGCGGCGCGTTTCAACTGAGCCAGACGACGGGGCCGGTCATCCTGGACATACCGGTTGATGCCGGTTTGATCGGTGGCCTGTTTGCACAAAAGAGCGTGTTGCGGTCTATCGTTGAAATTGGCGAGTTGCTTGACTACAGCGTTTCACTGAAGAACAACACGGGATACGCTCTGAATCAGAGCGATGTCCTGTTGACAGATACACTGCCCGCCGGGTTCACCTATGTGGCGGGTACGGCCAAGAAGGGCGGCGTGGCGATGGTGGACCCGGTCGGCGGCGCGGGCCCGCGTCTGGTCTTCAATCTTGGCCACATGAACAAGGACCAGCAAGTCAATGTCAGCTACCGCGTTCGGATCGGCCCGGGAGCGATGCAGGGCGATGGCGTAAACCGTGTGGTCGCAAGTTATCGCCTCGGGTCCGGAAACACGCTTTACAGCGAATCGAACGTGGCAACGGCAAAGGTCACCATCACCGGCGGTGTGTTCACCGACCGTGCCTATATCATTGGCAAGGTTTTTGCGGATTGCCGCGCGGACGGCGTGCAGGTCACGCGTGATGGATCAGTTCGCGAAGTCGGCGTTCCGGGCGTACGTCTTTATCTCCAGGACGGCACCAATGTCATTACTGACGCGGAGGGCAAGTTCAGTTTCTATGGCCTGCTGCCGCGTGCCCATGTGTTGAAGATCGATCGCACCAGCCTGCCTGCCGGCGTAACCTTGGCGGATCTGGCAAGCCTGTCCAATCGCAATCTCGGCAAGGGTGACAGCCGCCTGGTTGATCTGAAACAGGGCGAGTTGCACAAGGCAAATTTTGCAATCGGTAGCTGCTCCAAACCAGTGCTCGACGACATTACTGCTCGCCGCAAAGCCGCGGCCAGTCTGACGCGCGAAGTTGACGGCAGGCTGCAGCAAAAGCTTGAGACCGACCCGAATCTTCGGCCGGCGAATGATGTCAAGGCACTGCCGGCATCCGGCTCAGTTGGATTGACCGCGCCAACGGCAAATGTTGCGGCACCGGCCGGGCTCGGCACCAGCGGCGATCGTCCTGCTGTTTTGAATCCTGCCGCGGCCGAATCGGCACGCTTTGAGTCAATTGCGCCGCGAATTGCGGATAGTCGTGCGCGCGCGATCATCGACAAGCCCCAGCGCGAAGTCCAGATTCCGCTGGAAACGTTGTTACCGGACGAGGACAATTCGCTCGGTTTTATCGGGCTTAAGGACGGAGATGTACTGGCTTTTGCGCAGACCACTGTTCGGGTAAAGGGCGCCGCCGGCGTGTCGTTCCGGTTAACGGTAAATGGTGTCGATGTTGCTGACGACCGAATCGGTAAAAGAGCGGTCTACGCGGAGAAAAAATCGCAGGCCTGGGAATACCTGGGCGTAAACATGGTGGTCGGCAAGAATGTCCTTGCTGTTAAGCAGGTTGACCAGTTCGGCAATGCGCGGGGCGAGAAGGTGGTCACGGTTGTCGCGCCGGGCAGCCTCGCCAGGATGTCAGTTGAGTTTCCGCAGAGAATTGCCAAGGGCAATGTCGCCGACGGTAAAACGCCGTCCAGTGTCGTGGTTCGACTTTCTGACAGCAATGGCGTGGCTGTCACGTCACGCACCGCCGTGACGCTCTCTGCATCACTTGGTCGCTGGAACCTCGAAGACCTGAATACAGCCGAGCCCGGCTTGCAGACTTTTGTCGACGGCGGTCGTGCGGAATTTGAGTTGCTTCCGCCGACCGAGCCTGGCGAAGCGCTGATCCGCGTTGCCAGCGGCGACATTGCCGCCGAAGGCAAGCTCGATTTTCTGCCAGACCTGCGCGAAATGATCGCGAGCGGCTTGATCGAGGGCGTGCTGAATCTGCGCAAGCTCGACTCGAAGGGGTTTTCACCAACACGTGCATCGGATGGTTTCGAGCAGGAAATTACACATATTTCCCGGTCATGGAATGGCGGCAACCGTGATGCGGCGGCGCGCGCGGCCATGTTCCTGAAGGGGAAAGTCAAAGGGGAGTATCTGCTGACCCTGGCCTATGATTCCGACAAGAACACCCGCGAGCGTCTATTCCGCGATATTCAGCCCGACGAGTTCTATCCGATCTACGGTGACTCTTCCGTGCGTGGTTTTGATGCGCAGTCAACGGGTCGCTTCTATGTTCGGGTCGACAAGCGAAAGTCGTATCTGCTTTACGGTGATTTCAACACATCGCAGTATACGGACGCGCGCAAGCTCGCCAACTACAGCCGTTCACTGACGGGCGTAAAACACCACTACGAATCCGGCAGCGTTTCGGCGAATATTTTCGCTAGCCGCGATACCACGCGGCAAGTAATCGACGAGCTGCCGGCCAACGGAACCTCCGGACCTTTTGTCCTGACACGTGCAGGTGGATTGATCAATAGCGAGAAAGTTGAAATTCTGACTCGAGACCGGAACCAGCCTTCGATTATCATTCGCGCAACGCCACAGTCCCGGTTTGTCGACTACGAACTGGAGCCGCTCACCGGCCGAATCCTGTTCAAGTCGCCGGTCGCTAGTCTGGACGAAAATCTGAACCCGGCCTCGATCCGAATTACCTACGAGGTTGACCAGGGAGGCGATCAATTCTGGGTCGCTGGCGGCGACATCCAGGTCAAGCTTGGCGACCGGTTTGAGGTTGGGGCGTCGGTGGTTGATGACCGCAACCCGGTAGACAAATTCAGAATGGCTGGTGTCAATGCCGTTGCGCGAATCGCCGACAAGACATTCTTGATCGCGGAAATCGCCCAGACCCGGCGCGAACTGTTTACCGACGCGGCTTCACAGGGCAAATTGAGCGGCAATGCAGGGCGGGTCGAATTCCGCCATACGAGAGGTGACCTGGACCTGAATGTGTACGCGGGCAGGGCGGAGAAGGATTTTGACAATCCTGGATCCAGTCTTGGCAAGGGCCGGCAGGAAATCGGTGGGCGCGCCGCGCTGAAGATTGATGAACGTACCCGGATCAAAGGCGAAATGCTGCAGACCGAGGATATTGTCAATGGAGCGAGGCGCGACGGCGTGCTCATCGCGGCGGAAAGAACGCTTGAGAATGGAATTCGGATTGAAGCGGGGCTCCGTCATGCGCGGGAAACACAGCCGCAAGGCGCGGCAGGCAACGGTACCGAGTCGATTCCAAACGAAGTCACCGCAGCCAGAGTTCGTGTGACGGGTGAGATCCCCGGCGTGAAGGATGCAGCGGCCTACGTTGAAGCGGAGGTCGATGTGCGGGACTCCGCACGCAAGATCGCAGCCGTTGGTGCAGATTACCGGCTGGCGAACAACGGCCGCGTCTACGCGCGACATGAATTCATTTCTTCGCTTACCGGCCCGTATGGGCTCAATAATCAGCAGCGCCAGAACTCCACAGTTGTAGGCGTCAGCACCGACTACATGAAAAATGCGAGCATTTTCAGCGAGTACCGGATCCGCGATGCCATTTCCGGCGGCGACGCCGAGGCCGCGCTGGGGTTGCGCAATCTGTGGACGCTGGCAGACGGCCTGCAGTTGCACACCGGCTTCGAACGGGTGCATGCACTCTCAGGCAAGGGCGACGCGGAATCTACGGCGGCTACCTTTGGCCTTGAATACACGGCGAACCCGCTCTGGAAGGGGTCGACGCGGCTTGAGCTTCGCACCAGTCCTAACAGCGATTCGGTCCTGTCGACCGTCGCTGGTGCAGCGAAAATTAGCCGCGACTGGACTTTCCTCGGACGCAATACCTACTCGCTGCTGAAGAACAAAGGGCAAAGCACCGGAGAAAACGAGCAGGACCGGATGCAACTCGGCCTTGCATATCGTGATACCGACAACGACACATGGAATGCGCTCGGTCGGATCGAACATCGTGCCGAAAGTGATTCGACACAGGTCGGCATTGAGTTGAAGCGTACGGTCGAACTGGTTTCCATCCACGCCAACTGGCAACCCCGCCGTCCGTTCACCTTCTCCGGCCGCTATGCCGCCAAATGGGTAGCGGAAAAATCCAACGGACTTGCAACCCGAAACAGCGCACACCTGATTTCCGGCCGTGCGATCTGGGACATTGCGCCAAGATGGGACATTTCCGTTGCCGCATCAACCCTGCTCGGCAGGGGTACGCAATCACGGCATTATGGTCTTGGCGTTGAGCTTGGCTTTATGGTGATGGAAAACCTGTGGGTCTCAGGAGGCTACAATTTCTTTGGCTACCGTGACGACGATCTTGTGTCCGGCGAGTATACGAACAAGGGCGCGTTTGTGCGCCTGCGCTACAAATTTGACGAAGATCTGTTCGCATCAAAGCCCACCAGGCATGCCCCTGAAACGACGGCCAAGCAATGAAAATGATGACTGAAAAGACGACTGCCACGGCCCGCCTGTCCGGATGGTGCAGCAGGATCGTTTTGTGCTGTGCAAGCATGCTGCTTGTGTGTATCGCAGGCTTGGGCAGCGCGTTTGCCCAGACTTGCCCTGCCGTTCCCGGATTCACCGGGCCGGCGTCGCCGACCGGGATCGTCAATTCCTACTATCCGGGCATCAGCACGGCCTCGGCCGGTTCGACGACCCTGGTGGTCGGAACGATTGACGCGCGCGGTAACGCGACGCCGATCGCTGCTGGCGACCTGGTCGTGATCATGCAGATGCAGGATGCGTCGATCAACAGCAGCAATTCGGCCGCCTATGGCGGTACCACGGCGGGGCAGGGTTATACCGCATTGAACTCAGCCGGTGCATATGAATACGCGGCAGTGACTTCATTTTCGGGAGGCCTGATCACGCTGGCAACGGGCTTGATCAACACCTACCGCAGCGCGTCGGCAAATTCCATTTCCGGCCAGAAGACGTTTCAGGTTGTCCGCGTACCGCAATACTCCAGTGCCACGCTCGCAGGCCAGATAACTGCGCCACCCTGGAACGGATCCACCGGCGGCATCGTCGCCTTTGACGTGGCGGGCAACCTGAATTGGGCAGGGCGAACCATTGAGGTCTCGGGACGCGGCTTCCGGGGTGGTGGTGGACAAGGATCCTCGTCCAATGCCACCGGCCAGACGCTGGCCACGACCGACTACGTTTCCACAGTCGGGACCGGCGCCATCAATCTCGCTGGCGTGGGTTCGGTACCAAACGGATCCAAGGGGGAAGGTATCGCTGGCACACCGAGGCTCATGTTCACGCCAACAACGGTAAATGACAATTCGGCAGGTGCAATTACCGACACTTGTGGTGGAACAGACGGGTCGAGTTGCGGTTATCCGGCCGGCAGTTTTGCGCGGGGTGCGCCAGGCAATGCCGGCGGCGGCGGCACGGATGGATCGCCGAACGACAACCAGCAGAATACCGGCGGTGGCGGAGGCGGCAGTTTTGGTTCGGGTGGAACGGGCGGCTTTGGCTGGACCCCAGGCGTTCCGCCCGGATCGCCGACCGGTGGCTTTGGCGGTGGCGCGGTACCGGCTTCCCCTAGCCGCCTCTTCATGGGTGGCGGCGGCGGATCAGGTACCACCAATAATTCGACCGGAACCCCGGGCTTTGGCGCTGCGTCGAGTGGCGCAGCGGGTGGCGGCGTTGCGC
This sequence comes from uncultured Burkholderiales bacterium, assembly GCA_964417885.1. Classification (GTDB taxonomy): domain Bacteria; phylum Pseudomonadota; class Gammaproteobacteria; order Burkholderiales; family Usitatibacteraceae; genus UKL13-2. Next base: position 18,424 of record CAYQKN010000048.1, read on the forward strand.
TCATCAGGGCAGGATCAGTCGCCGGCACCGGCACCATCAATGTCAACGGCACCAGCGCAAACAATACGGTCCTCAACGATGCATCGGGCGGCGGCGGCGGTGGCGGTCAGGTATTGCTGTTCGTCAACAACAGCAGCGGGCCGACAGGTGCGACCGTCAATGCCAATGGCGGCAATGGCGGATCCAATACAGGCGGCGGTTCGCCACACGGACCGGGCGGAGGCGGCAGTGGCGGCTTCGTCATTGTCAGCGGCGCAACGACCATCAATGTGGCTGGCGGCACCAACGGCACGACGGCGACCAGTGCTACCTCCACCGCAGAATATGGTTCGACGAGTTCGCCGGGCGGCTCGCAGAATGTCACCTTGACTGCGAGCCAGATTCCCGGCGTGCCACCAAGCTCGAGTTGTTTGCCGCGACTGACCGTTGCAAAGTCCACTTCGACGGCCAGTTCAAATCCGGGCGGCACGGCAACCTACACCGTTACGGTCACCAATCAGACAGGACTGGGAACCGCCACTGGCGTGGTTGTAGCCGATGCGCTATCCCCGAGCAACCCGTTTACCTATGCGTCGACGACCGCCATCACGTTGGGGGGTGGTGCAACACGACCAACTGCGACCAATCCGACGGTGGGCGCAGTCGCACCCGCCTGGAGCAGCTTTACGATTCCCGGCGGAGGTTCGGTCGCGGTAAATTTCATCGTCAACGTTCCAGGTGCGACGGCGCCCGCGGTGTACCAGAATCCGGCGACCGTTACGTACGACGATCCAACCCGCACCGTTGCTGGCCAGACGGTCACGCCAGGGGGCGTTTATCAGGGGGGCGGTGTGGTGCTTGGCAGCAATTACACCGCCGCGTCTTCCCCGGTCGAAGACGTGACGGTTCGCACGCCGCTCGTGGTGACCAAGGCGTTTGCGCCCAGCAGCATCAGCACCAATGGCGTTTCGGTGCTGAGCGTGGTGATCAGCAACCCCAACAGTATCGCGGTTACCGGCATAGCGCTGACGGACAACTATCCGGCTGGCCTTGAAAATGGGCCTGTCCCGGCCACCAGTACCACCTGTGGCGGTACATTTGGCGCTACGCCGGGCGCGGGCTTTTTCAGTTTTACCGGCGGAACGATTCCCGCGATGGGGGCGTGCACGTTGCAGGTCAGCGTGACATCAAATTCAGCGGCAATGTATCTGAACACCATTGCGGCCGGTAGCGTGACGTCGACGGAAAACATTTCCAATACCGTGGCAGCGTCCGCGACCTTGTTTGGACGGCCGAGTATTGTCAAATCGTTTAGCCCCGTTGCTGTTCCGCAAAACACCAATTCGACCCTGACCATTGCCATCACCAACCCCAATGCAACCCAGGCGCTGTCGAATGTCCAGTTCACCGACCTGTTCCCGGCCAATCTTGTCGCAACCGGCGGTGCAACAACCATAACCGGTGGTGCGACCTGTACCGGCTTTCCGGCCAGTATCCTCGCCAACGCGACTAACCTGACGGTTTCTGGCGCAGGAATTGGCGCGGGCGTTACCTGTTCCATTGCATTTGCCGTTCGATCATCGGTTGCCGGCGGCTATGCAAATACCACGTCCGGCGCCACCTCGACGGAGACGCCGGCTGCAGGCAATCCGTCCAATACTGCCACGCTGGGAGTCGGCCTGGTCGGCATTGCCAAATCCTTCACCCCGGCAATCGTTGCACAGGGACAGCAATCGACGGTTACGCTGACGCTGACCAATCCGACCGGCGTCGGACAGACCAACGCCAGCTTTTCAGACTCACTCGTCAATATGCAGGTTGATGTCGGCCAGACTGTGGGTGTCGCCGGCGCAGGTTGCACCGGACTCGCGCCCGCAACGTTGACGGCGGGCCAGACCCTGCTTAGCTTCACGGGGTTAGCGGTTCCGGCAACGGGTTGCACGTTGACGTTTACCGTCAACAGCGTGCAAATCGGTACCAACCCGAACGCCACCAGCGGCGTCGCGACGGCCTTGCTTCCCCAGGGGCCGCCGTCGAACTCGGCAAACCTCACGGTAGTCACCAAGCCCACCATTGCCAAGGCGTTCAGCCCAGCCGCCATGCAGGTCGGTGGCACCAGCACCATGGTGTTGACGATCGACAATCCATCTACCATTCCGCTGACCGGCATCAACTTTACCGATACCTATCCTGCCAACGTAGTGAATGCGACTCCGCTGGTCGTTGGCGGGTCATGCACCGGTGTCACCACGACTGCGACCGCAGGTGGCAATTCGTTCAACGTCACCGCCGGCGCTATTCCCGCATCGACGACATGTACGATCACGGTGCTGGTAACGTCGACAGTCATTGGCTCATACAACAACACAACCTCCGGCGTGGCTACTACCCAGACAGGTACCGCCGGCGCAGTCTCCAATACGGCGGTGTTGAATGTGGTGTCGCCGGCCACCATCACCAAGTCTTTCGGTACCGCCACGATTGCGCAAAACGGCACCAGCCTGGTTACGTTCACCTTGCAGAATGCCAACGGTGCCCCGTTGACCAGTGCTGGCTTCACGGATTCGCTGGTAAACATGTCCGTCGCTGCCACCGGCCCGGCGGGAGGCACATGCACGGGAGCAGGAGGCAACAGTTTTACCGCTGGCCAGACCGGCACCATTGCATTTACTGGGCTCACGCTTGCGGCTGGCGGTTCTTGTACGGTCACACTGCTGTTGAGTTCTTCAAATCCGGGTGCCAATCCCAACAGCGCCAGTGGCGTTACCTCGACACAGACGCCAACGCCTGGGACGGCGTCCAATACGGCAATTCTGAATGTGCTACGCGCGCCAAATGTGGCCAAGAGCTTCAGTCCGGGGCAGATTGCACAGGGTGATACGTCAACCCTGACATTTACGCTGACAAATCCGAACACAGTGGCATTGACGAATGCGACGTTCAATGATGCCCTGCCCAGCATGGCGCTTGCGTCCGGCACGTTTAGTAGCAGTTGCAGTGGCGCGGTTAGTTTCGCGCCGGCGTTGAGCATAGGCGGGACGAGCGTGAATCCAACTGTGGCTTCCCTGGCGGCAAATGAGTCATGCACAATCAGCGTTACTGTTTCGTCAGGTACCGTCAGTCCCGCTGGCGGCCACGTCAATACCACCTCTGCGCCGACCAGCACCCAAACCAGTGTCGTCGGCGGCGCGCCGGGCTCGGCGAATCTGCTCGTGCTTGGCGCGCCAACCATTGCCAAGTCGTTCTCTCCGGCAACCATCCAGGCAAATGGCACCTCGACCATTACCTTTACGCTTTCCAACCCTAACAGCGTGCCGCTGACGGGCGCTTCGTTTACTGACGCCTTCCCGACCAACATGACCACCATCGCGGCGGCGCAAAACTATATTGGCGTCGGTCGTGGCACCTGCACCGGCGCGATACCCAGCGCTGGTACGGGAGCAGTGACATCGCGAATCTTTGCCGGTATCAACATCCCGGCAAATGCCAGTTGCACCGTCATGGTCGATGTTACCGCCACGACCGGCGGCGTGTTCAACAATACGGTCAGTGGTGTCACCACGTTTCAAACGCCGACTGCAGGATCCGGGGCAACCGCAATCCTCACCGTGCTGGCTTCGCCGACGGTGACCAAATCATTCAGCCCGTCAACAATAACGACAGCGGTGGCTGATTTCTCGGTCATGACGCTGACACTGACCAACCCGAATAACATCCCGCTGACCGGCGTGGCCATTACCGACACATATCCGTCTGCCAATCTGGACAATACGACGCCGACGGTGACCTCGAATACCTGCGGCGGAACGCTGACGGCAACGGCCGGCGCATCCGTGGTGACCCTGACGGGTGGTGCGATTGCGGCAAATGCATCTTGCACAATAACGGTCCGGGTGCTGTCTGCTACGGCAGCGGCATATGTGAACGTGACCGGGGGGGTGACCAGTACCCAGACACCGACGGCCGGGCCGACTGCCACGGATACGCTGAACGTCGTTGCAACTGGCACCAATCGGCTGGTTTACACCAAGACTTTCGATCAGACGACAGTCGCGGTTGGTACGTCGTTGAACATGCTGTTCACCATTCGTAACCTGTCGACGACAACAGCCGCGCAAGACGTCAATTTCAATGCAAACGATGTGATGCCAACTGCCGGCGGGCAGCAAATGACGCTGAACAATGCCACCAACTCCTGCACCATCACGGCGGCCGTGCCAGCGGGTTCGTGCGGCTACAACGGCGTCACTGCCTTGGGTACAGTCGTGCCGAATTCGACCGCGGTCGCCACGACATTGCGCATTGCGACTGCCGGTACCGGCCTGAGACTGGCGCTGAATTCAACCTGTACCGTTACTTGTCCGGTAACCATCCCGGCGGCCAGCACGGGCGGTAATTATGTGAATACGGCGACCTTCCTGGTAACTTCAACAGCCGGCTTCACGACCACTTCCGGCGACACTGCGACGGTAACCGCATTGGCGCGTCCGACCATCGCCAAGGTGTTTTCTCCTGCAACGATCGGCATAGGCGGTACATCCACTGTTACCTTGACCCTGACAAATACCAATCCGGTTGCGTTATCCGGTGCCGGTTTTACCGACACGCTGACCAATATGAGCATTGACAGTGCCGGTACCGCCGGCGGCACCTGTGCAGGATCGGGTGGCAATGCCCTTGCAGCAGGTCAGACCAATATTGCAATCAGCGGCCTGACCATCCCTGCATCGGGTTCGTGCACGGTCACCTTTCCCGTTACCAGTTCGACGATCAGTGGTGCGCTGCCAAACACGACATCCGGCGTTTCTGTAACCGGCCCGATTGCGCTGGCTACCGGGACAGTGTCGAATACCGCCAATCTTGCGGTCAGGCAAGCCACCCTCAATAAAGCCTTCGCTCCTGCCACCATTGACCAGGGTGGAACCTCGGTACTTACATTTACCCTGTCCAACGGCGCGGGCAATCCCGCGCAAACCGGCATCGGTTTTACCGATACGCTGCCGACCAACGTTGTCGTCGCAAATCCAGCCGGTGTCGGCGGAACCTGCCCAGCATCAATCGTGACAGCCTTGCCCGGATCGGGTGTCATTGCGGTTTCGAGTCTGGATATGAATGCTGGTCAGGCAACTTGCACGATAACCGTCAATGTCACCAGCAGCGTTCCGGGCGGCCCGTATAACAACACGAATGCCAGCATCAGCGGCCTGGTGCGCCTTACAAACAGTGTCACCACCAGTGGGTTGACGGTACGTACCGTCCCCGCACTTGCCAAGGCGTTTGGCAGCAGTGCCATTGCGGCTGGCGCCAGTGCGACCCTGACATTCACCATTTCCAATACCGCTTCAAACAACATCGCGCGAACGGATGTGGGTTTCGTCGACACGCTGCCTGCCGGGTTGACCTTTGGCGTAGCGCCGACAATCGGCGGCACGTGCGCAAGTACCGGGGGGGCCGCACTCTCGCGCACTGTCAGTGGCGCCAACAACGATGTGCTGTCGGTTTCAGGCGTGGATGTCGCGCTGAATGCGACTTGCACCGTTACCATTACCGTGACAAACCGTACCGGGCAGTTTGGTACTTGTCCGAATGCGGACTTCACTAACGGAAGCCAGAACGTGACTGTAACCGGCTTGTTGAATTCGGTTACCAACCAGTGCCTGTCGGCATCCCAGTCAGTGCTGACTAAGTCCTTTGCGCAGGCAACAATACAGGCCGGCACCAATACGGTTCTTTCATTCCTGGTTGCCAATGGTGGCGGTCTGCCAGCTGTCGCCGGAATCAACTTTACCGACACCTTGCCGGCCGGTCTAACTGTCGCCGGGACACCGGGTATTACCACCAACTGCCCATCCGGCGGCGCATTCGCAGCACCCGGTTTCACGGTGACTGCGCCGGCATTGGCCACTTCAGTAGCGGTCACGGGGGCATCGGTCAACGCCGGTGTTGCGACCTGCGAGATTCGGGTAACCGTTACCGCGGCAAATCAGGGTACGTTCGTCAACGATCCTTCGCGGGTGTCGGGCGCGTCTGCCAATCTCGATACCAGTACCGTCAATGCCAGTCTGACTGCGCTTAGCCTGCCCATTACGACCAAGTCCTTTACGCCTGGCACGATCTCTGCCGATGGCACAGCGACGATGCAGTTTACGGTTACAAACAACAATACGGTTCCGCTCACGGGAGGCAGTTTTACAGATACGCTTGCGAACATCCGTGTTGCTGGAGCGCAAGTCGCGGGTGGCACATGCGGCGGGGCCGCCAGCAATGCCTTTGTCGACCAGCAAACTGGTGTGCTGATTTTCACCGGCCTTACCTTTCCGAGCGGTTCCTGCACCGTAACGCTGGTTGTTACCAGCGACACGCCCGGCACTCTGCCCAATACAACGTCGACTGTCTCGGTCACTGGTCCACTTGCGATGACCGGTGCGGCATCAAACACGGCAAATCTGATTGTCGTTGCCGGCGCACCGACCATCGCCAAATCATTCAGCCCGGCCACGATCGAAGCGGACAACACCAGCACCAGCACGATCACATTTCAGATCACCAATCCGAATGCGTCCAATTTGACGGCGGCCGGGTTCGCCGACACCCTGGCGAACATGTCGATCAGCGCCAACCAGGCGGCTTCGGGCACTTGCACGGGAGCAAATTCAAATAACTTCACCAACAATCAAACAGCCTTGACCTTTTCCGGCCTAACGCTTGCCGCCAATTCAACATGCAGCGTCACGGTAGTTGTTAAGAGTAATGTGCCGGGTGTACATCCGAACATTACAACGGGCGTCTCATCGGCGCAGGCTGCGACAGGGGCCGCGTCAAATACGGCCAACCTGACTGTGCGTCCATTGGTCACGCTGACCAAGCTGCTGCCATCTACGCCGATTACCGTTGGCGGCGGGCAGAATGTTCTGCTTACGTTCTCGCTCACAAATACTGCGGTCGGCGCCGCGACCCGCACTGGCCTCGCGTTTGGAGATACGTTTCCGGCAAATATGGTGGTCGGCACACCGAATGGTTTGACGACGTCAAATTGCGGTTCACCAACAATTACCGCAACAGCCGGTGCAGGCTCCATAAGTGCATCCGGCATAGACGTGGCCGCTTCAGCCACGTGCATCATCACGGTAAATGTGCTGTCGAATGTAACCGGAAGCTATGCGAATGGCAGTGCTCAAATTATTGGCATTGTCGGTGCGATCCAGAATTCAGTTGCGACGCAAACGCTGAATGTTGTCGTCCCGACGGTGGCCAAGACCTTCGGTGCGGGCAGCATCACCGACGGCGGCAGCACCAGTCTCATCTTTACCTTGACCAACAGCGGCACCAACCCGGCACAGAGCGCGATCACGGTTGGCGACACGTTGCCGGCCGGGCTCGACTTCCTCAGTGCCACCCCCGCCGTGACCTACAGCGCCGGCTGCAGCGGACCGGCCACGGCCAGCTACAACGCCGGCTCCCATGTACTGAGCGGACTGACGGGACTGGCGATGGCCAACGGCACCGTCAGCTGCACGGTCACAGTTGCCGGGGTCAGCAACAC
>CAYQKN010000049.1:0-25249 GCA_964417885.1 uncultured Burkholderiales bacterium
TCGATCACGCTCGATTCGACCACGCCGTGCGCGGTCAGGTGGTCGCGCACCCGCGCCAGCAGGGTGGCGTCCTCGGCGAAGCGTTCCATCAGGATTTGCTTGGCGCCTTCGAGGGCGGCCTTGACGTCCGCGACCGCGGTGTCCTTCTCGGCGCCCTTGGGTTCGGCCGACAGGTACTTTTCGGCTTCCACTTCCGGCGTCAGCATCGGGTCGGCCAGCAAAGAGTCGGCCAGCGGCTCCAGCCCCGCCTCGCGGGCGATCATCGCCTTGGTGCGACGCTTCGGTTTGTACGGCAGATACAGGTCTTCCAGCGTGGTCTTGTCGGCGGCGGATTCGATGCGCGCCTTCAGTTCCTCGCTCAGCTTGCCCTGCGACTCGATGCTTTCCAGGATCGCCACGCGCCGGTCTTCCAGTTCGCGCAAATAGCGCAGCCGTTCCTCCAGCAAGCGCAGCTGGATGTCGTCGAGCCCGCCGGTGGCTTCCTTGCGGTAGCGGGCGATGAACGGGACGGTGGCGCCTTCGTCGAGCAATTCGACGGCGGCGGCGATCTGCTGCGGCCGGGCGGAGACTTCAGCGGCGAGACGGGACTGAATCGAGGGAAGCATGAGGCTTTCTGCGGTGAAATTTGCGAAGCGCGAATTCTACGCCAATGTATACAGCATGCTTTTTTACGCTTTGCGCGCCGGCGATGCATCGGTCACACTGGTCATCCTGCCACGCCGCCCCCGGAGCACGTCATGAAAGCCCTGTCCGTCCTCGACACCATCGGCGCCACGCCGCACATCCGCATCAATCGCCTGTTCGGCGACACCCATCAGGTCTGGATCAAGTCCGAGCGCAGCAACCCGGGCGGCTCGATCAAGGACCGGATCGCGCTGGCGATGATCGAGGACGCTGAGAAGTCCGGTGCGCTCAAGCCCGGCAGCGTGATCATCGAACCGACCTCCGGCAACACCGGTGTCGGCCTGGCCATGGTGGCGGCGGTGAAAGGCTACCGGCTGATCCTGGTGATGCCCGACAGCATGTCGATCGAACGCCGCCGGTTGATGTTGGCGTACGGCGCCAGTTTCGACCTGACGCCGCGCGACAAAGGCATGAAGGGTGCCATTGCCCGCGCGCAGGAACTGGCGGCCGCCACTGCCAACGCCTGGATCCCGCAGCAATTCGAGAACCCGGCCAATATCGATGTCCACGTTCGCACCACGGCGCCGGAAATAATTGCCGACTTTCCCGATGGCATCGACGTCCTCATCACCGGAGTCGGCACCGGCGGCCACCTGACCGGTTGCGCCCGGGTGCTGAAGGCCAAATGGCCGCGACTGAAGGTCTACGCGGTCGAGCCCGCGGCATCGCCGGTCATCTCCGGCGGGCCGCCGGCGCCACACCCGATCCAGGGCATCGGCGCCGGCTTCATTCCGAACAATCTCGACACCTCGGTGCTGGACGGCGTGATCCAGGTCGAGGCTGAACCGGCGCGCGAGATGGCACGGCGGTCGGCACGTGAAGAAGGTCTGCTGGTCGGCATTTCCTCCGGCGCCACGCTGGCGGCGATCGCACAGAAGCTGCCGGAGATTGCGCCCGGCTCGACCGTGCTCGGCTTCAACTACGACACCGGCGAACGCTACCTGTCGATCGAAGGCTTCCTGCCGGCCTGACGCGGGTGGCTCAATCCGGCATGCGCCAGGTATGGCCGCACTTCTTGCAGGCCACGTTCATCCACGGCTGCGGTGCGGGCGCCGGCTCGCTGCGGGTCGCGGTCGGCGTGAAGGCGCCGGCGTTGAGCACCTTGAGGCGGCCGTAGGTCGAACATTTCCGGCAGACCGCGCACTCGCCATATCGCCACGCCTCCACCATCACCCGCTGATAGCGCAGCCAGCAGCGAATGCCGACATAGCCGGCACCCAGCACGCCGGCCATCATGCCGGTGGCCTCAATCAACGGCGCGGCCAGGGTAAATGCCTCAAGCAGCGCGGCAGCCAGCACCATGCACAGCACGCAGGTGACCAGCGCGAGATGCGCATCGATCAGCTGTCGCTCATACCATTTGCGAAAGCCGAGGCGGGCGATGCTGAGGGAGGGTTCCATGGCGCGCGGCGGGTCGATCCTGTCTGAACGATACGCCTTTCCGCGCCGGAAGGATGCGCCGCACCGGAGCCGGGCGGGCGGGTAAAATTTGCTGTCAGTTCCGAACCGCACCACCTGCCAACGGTCTCCGCCATGCTCCTCTGCCAGATCTCCGACCTGCACATCAAGGCCCGCGGCGAAAAAGCCTACCGCGTGGTCGATACCGGGGAGAGCCTGCGCCGCTGCGTCGCGCACATTGGCAGCCTGCCTACCATGCCGGACGCGATCGTCATCACTGGTGACCTGGCCGAGCAGGGCCGAGCCGACGAATACGCGCTGCTGCGTGAGCATCTGGCGCCCTTGCCGATGCCGGTCTATGTGATCCCGGGCAACCACGATGACCGTGGCGAGATGCGCCAGGCATTCGCCGACCAGCCGTGGATGGCATCGGGCGGCGAGCGGATCGAATATGTCATCGACGCCCACCCGCTGCGCATCGTCGCGCTCGATACCGTGATCCCGCGCTGCGGCGGCGGGCAACTGGCAGCGGAAAGCATGGCATGGCTGGATGCCACGCTGGCGCAGGCGCCGGCCATGCCGACGGTGGTGATCATGCATCACCCGCCGTTCGCCACCGGAATCGGCCACATGGATGAGATCGGCCTCGCCAACGGCGACATCCTGGAGCCGGTGATTGCGCGTCATCCGCAGGTCGAGCGGGTGCTGTGCGGTCACCTGCATCGCTCGATCCAGAAGCGGTTCGGCGGCAGCATGGCCACGACCTGCCCCAGCCCCGCGCACCAGGTACAGCTCGATTTGCGCGCCGGCGCGCCGCAGCTGTTTGTGATGGAGCCGCCCGGCTACCAGCTGCACCTGTGGACACCGGATGGCGGACTGGTCAGCCACACGGTGGTGATCGGCGACTTTGACGGGCCGTATCCGTTTGACTGAGCCGCGGTTCGGCCGCGAGCCAAAGTCTCCGCCTGGCGGGCGTTTGCAGCCGAAAATGCCTGGAACTCCGCGCCAGTGGCCGACTTCGTCCCGCTGGCATGCCGTGATTGGCGTTCGGGCGATTCGCCCATGTGCCATGCGCAGTGCGGAACCGCACCGGCCCGCTCGCGGTGGGATAATCTTGTTTGTATCGAAAGTTTTTTGCCTCCCGCCCTGCCTTGGGCGGGCGACCGCCGCGAAGCACGCGTGTCACAATGCCGTCAGACATGACGCGCTTGCCGAACGGCGCCGGCGACCGTGCCGGGCTTTCCTTGGACGTTACGACGGTAAAGGGCTCACATGGTTTTTGCGTCAGTGTCGGCACGTGATCCAGCGCTGATCCGTGGGTTGGCGGAGCAGCTTGCGACCAACTTCTCCACGCGGGTGGATGCCGCCATTGCCGAGGTGGCTGAATTCATCGAGTCCGGCGTCGGTCCGCGTGCCGATCCGGCCGAGCGCCAGCGCACGCAGCAGGCGGCAGAAACCCTGCTGGCCAGGCGGCATGAGGTTCGCGCCCAGGTCGCCGAATCGATGCAGGACCAGTTCAACAGCCGCCTTCGCCTGCTGCAGGTCGGCAGCAGCACCGCCGGCGTCAATATCGGGCTCGAATCGATGACCCTGATGGCCGACGAGCGGCTGGACGAGGAAATCGCCATCAACCAGTGCGGGCGCTGGCTGAAGGAGCAGTGCGATTTCGAGCTGTGGGCACTGACCCGCCGGATGGCGATCCTGTTCGAGCACGACCCGATCGCCGACATGGCCAACCCGGCGTTTCCGCAGGTGTTCGCCCAGGCGCTGATGGAAGCGCTGGGCAAGGCGGTGTTCGGCAGCGACATGCGCCAGCAGGTGTTCAAGGCGTTCCGCCCGGTGCTGCTGGAGATCGTGCCGGCGGTCTACCACGGCGCCAACGACTACCTGCGCGCGCGCGGCATCGATATCGACGATTCGCAGCACTTCGGCCGGCCGGTGCCGTCGCCAAGCCTGCCGCCGGCGATGGCCCGCGCGGCCGAGGAAACCAGCGTCGCCAACCAGGACCTGAGCGACATGCTGCGGCAGCTGCTGACGCGCTCCTCAACTGTCAATCACGTCTACGTCGACACCGCGGCCAACGCCACGCCGGAGCTGGCGCGGACGCTGAAGCTGCCGGTATTGCGCGACGGCGACAGCGGCTCGCCGGCCTGGCGCGACGACCTGGCGCGCGCGCAGTCGCGCGCGGCCGATGCCGCCGACGTGGCGCGATCGGCCGACCGCGCCCTGCACGATATCCGCCAGACCCTGCAGGAAAAGCTCGACGCCGAGCAGCAGGTCATCGCTGATGTCGTGACGGTCCTGTTCGACCGGCTGCGTACCGATCCGCGCATCGTGCCGCGGCTGCGGGACGTGGTCGCGCGGCTGCAGATTCCGTTGCTGGAATTGGCGCTGCAGGACCGGTCGCTGCTGATGCAGGTCGATCACCCGGTGCGCCGCCTGATCGACCTGATCGGCGAGTTCGGGCTGGCGCTGGAGCTGGCCGGCGACGACGACGTGCGGGTGCTGTCGGTGGAGAACATCGTCGACGGCCTGGTGCACATGCGCAACGACAATCCGGATGCATTTCGCCTTGCCCACGAGCAGCTGGACATGCTGTTTCACCATCATGAGGAGGCGGCGCTGCAGACAGACGAAAGCGTGCGCGCCCTGGAGCGCGCCGAAGCGCTCGAATTTGCCGGCACCCGGGCCGATCGCGAACTGGCGCTGCGGCTGCAGAACCGGCTGCTGCCGCCGGCCACGGCCAGGTTCATTTCGGTCATCTGGCGCGGTGTGCTGGCGCACGATTACCTGCGCGGCGGCGCCCGCGGCGAGGCCTGGAAACTGGGCCTGACCACGCTGGATGAGTTGCTGAAAAGCCTGCAGCCGGCTACCACGCAGCCGGATCGCGAGCGGCTGGCAAGGCTGATCCCCGACCTGGTCAACCTGCAGCTGCATGAGCGCGACCTGGCGTCCCATCACCAGGAAATAATTGACGCCTTCCACGCCGAACTGAAGCAGCTTCACCGCGACGCGCTGGACGGCAAGCGCGAGCCGATCCAGGGCGAGCGCTTCGTTGCCGCGCCCGGCGCGCTGGACGATGAATCCGACGCGGCTTCGCCCGGCGCCATCATCGCCGACCTGGGCATCGCCTGCGGCGACTGGATCGAAACCCGCGACGGCGCGGGCGACCGGCGCTGGCGCCTGAACTGGATCACCACCATCCGCGGCACCTGCGTGCTGAAGCATTACGAGTCGGGTGCGGTGCAGCACCTGGCGCTGGCGGAGCTCAAGGCGCGCTTTGCCGCCGGCGAAATCCGCCTGGTTCGCGGCCTCGGCCTGGCCGATGAAATGCTGCAGGTTGCCTTCGACGTGGTGTCGCGCAAATTGCGGCGGGCCGAATCGGCGCTGCCGGGATTCATGCGCGAGCTGCCGGGTGCGCGGTCGCCCGGTTCGATGTCGCCCGGCAGCTGAAACCCGACCGCCTGTCGGCTGGCTTGCCGCGTCCGCCCGGCGTCCGGCCGACGTTCTCCCATTTGTCCGGCTGGTAGGGTAGATTCGCGGTACAAGACCAATTTCGACGCGAAGTTAGCGCCGCGCACACCATGATTCCAGGGCTGTCTGTCACCCGCCGCCTGCTGCCCGTCATCGCCGTCCTGCTGGCACTGCTGCCGGCCGCGCACGGCAAGACCCTGCGTTACGCCACCCAGGACGAGCCGCAGACGCTGGACCCGCATTCGGCCAGCCTGGCCGTCACCACCCGCCTGCTGTCGAATGTGTATGAGGGGCTGGTCGGGCGCGACAAGGATTTCCGCCTGGTGCCGTGGCTGGCCGTGTCCTGGTCGCAGCTCGACAATCGCACCTGGCGTTTCAAGCTGCGTCCGGAGGTGAAATTTCACGACGGCGCGCCGTTCACCGCCGACGACGTGGTGTTCTCGGTCGAGCGCGTGCTGTCAGCCAATTCGCAGCTGAAGTCGGTGGTGCAGGGCGTGGCGTCGGCGCGCAAGGTCGACGACCTGACCGTCGACCTGATCATGAAAGAGCCCAACCCGATCCTGCTCAACCACCTGTTCCAGTTCCGCATCATGAACAAGGCCTGGTCGATCCGCCACAACTCGGCCAGTCCGCAGAATTACCGTGACAAGGAAGACACCTACGCTTCGCGCAATGCCAACGGTACCGGGCCGTTCATGGTGAAAGAGCGCCAGTCGGATGTGCGCACCGTGCTCACCGCCAATCCCAACTGGTGGAACCGCGACAGCCGCGAGAAGGGCAACATCACCGAAGTCATCCTGCTGCCGATCCGCTCCAACGCCACCCGCGCCGCCGCGCTGCTGTCCGGCGAAGTCGATTTCGTCAACGATCCGCCGCCGCAGGACATCGCCCGGCTCAAGTCCTCGAGTGACGTCAAGGTGATCGAAAGCCCGGAACAGCGGGTGCAGTACCTGGTGTTCGACACCCACCGCGACGAGCTGCTCTACTCCAGCGTCAAGCGCGCCAATCCCTTCAAGGATGTGCGCGTGCGCCAGGCGATTGCCCATGCCATCGACGTCGAGGCGATCCGCACCAAGGTGATGCGCAACCTGTCGCGGCCGATCGGCTCGATCGTCACGCCGACTGAACAGGGCTACGCCCGCGACGCCGACGTGCGCCTGCCGCTGGACCGCGCCAGGGCGAAAAAACTGCTGGCCGAGGCCGGCTACCCCGACGGTTTCGAAATCACGCTCGATTGCGGCAACAACCAGCCGGCCGCCGACATCTGCCAGTCGATCCCGCCGATGCTGGCGCAGATCGGCATCAAGGTCGCCCCCAATATCGTGCCGACGGCAAATTACTTCGGCAAGCTGCAGCGCTTCGACACCAGCTTCTACCTGCTGAGCTGGGGCACGCCCACCTCCGATGCCCTGTACACGCTGCAATTCACGCTGCACACGCCGGTGGGCGAGAACTCCGGCAGCGGCGACGGCAATTACGGCCGCTACACCAATCCGCGCTTTGATCATCTGGTCGACCGGGCGCGGGTCGAAAATGATTCCGCCAAGCGCGACGCGCTGCTGCGCGACGCGCTCATGATCGTGCGCAACGAGTTGCCGATCTTGCCGCTGCACCAGTCGATCATTCCCTGGGCCATGCGCAAGAATGTCACCGCCGCTTTCCCGCCCAACAGCGTGCCGTACTTTTTCCGCTTCCGCCTGGACTGACGGAACCGCTGTTGAGGCCGGCCCGGGCGCGAAATTGCTTTCGCGCCGACGCCTGAATTTGACACTGACCAAGGGAGCCACATGACCACCGACCGACCCGACTCGCCTGCCGCCGCCCGGGATCTGCTCGATCGCATGCAGATGCAAGCCGATCCGCTGGCCGATAAAACCATCGGCGACATTGTCACCCCGTGGGTGGGCCTGCCGGGAGCGGCGCCGCCGGCGGGCCTGCTGTCTGCCGGTCAACCGGCTGCCACGGCGGCACTGGCCTCACAGGCGAATTTTGTCGCCTCCTTCGCCGGCCAGTGGCAGCCGCGGCGCCAGTCGATTGCCGAGATGAACGCGGTGTTCGCGCAGTGGACCGACAATGGCGCCGTGCGGAACTGGAACAGCGCCGCCCGCGGCGTCGCGCCAAAGCTGGCCACGCCGCTTGACGATTATCTGGCCGCATCGAAAAGTCTGCCGCCGTGGGCCGATACGGCCAAGATCGCGCGCGCCGAACAGCTGTTCATGGATTACGGCCCGCTGTCGGTCACGCTGCTGTTCTGCGCCAGCCTGCCGCAATGCTACGTGGTGCCCGATCTCGCTGCGGTGTTGCATGTCACCGGGCAACTGGAAAAACACACCGAGTACCGCATCCGCTCCACCGGGGCGATGGTGTTCCCGGTGATGATGGCAGGCGGCCTGACCGACGATGCCAGCGGCGGCCTGTCGCAGATCTTCAAGGTGCGGCTGATCCACGCCACCATCCGCAACCTGATCCTGCGTGGCAATCCCGCCGCTTTCGCCCACCTGCACGCGGACGCTGAAAACGCGGCAGGCGCCGGCATCGTGCCGATGCTGGCGGCGTTGCAGCAGACCGATGACATGCACCAGGCCCTGTTCGCCCACGGCTGGGATGTGCCGGCAGAGGGCCTGCCGTGCAACCAGGAAGAACTGGCCTACACCCTGCTGACCTTCAGCTATGTGTTCCTGAACGGCATGCGCACCCTGGGCCTGGGTTTCTCCCGGGCCGATGAAGAGGCCTACCTGCACACCTGGAACGTGGCCGGCCACTTTCTCGGCATCGAACGCGAGCTGATGGTCGACACCATGGAGGAGGCCGCGGCGTTGTTCGCGCGCATGCAGGCCCGCGGCCGCGCCGACCGCGAAGCCAAGAACGCGCGCGATCCGGCGGTGCCCGATCCGCGGCCGGCGCTTGGCCGGGCGCTGATGGACGCGATGGCGTCGGCGATCCCGCTGCCGCTGTTCAAGTCGTTCCCGACCCTGCTCACGCGCTACCTGTGCGGGCCGGCGACCTCGCGTGACCTGGGTCTGGATGGCCGGGTGTCGTGGCTCTCGAAGCTGGTGTTCTGCGCCATCGTCATCAAGATCCGCATCGTCGACAAACTGGTGCGGCTGGTGGTGCCCGATTTTTCGCTGGCCCGGCTGTTTACCCGCGTCATCGGCTACCAGCTGACCGCCAGGCTGCTGATGGACCAGACCCGGCCGCTGAAGCTGCCGAATCACCTGCTGAACCGGGTCAATACGATGATGGGCAACTGGGGCCACGACACGCTCGCCTCGGGCTGGATCAATTCGATCGAGGACAGCATGACCGTCAAGGGGACCTGGCATCAAACCAAGTAGCGCCACCTGCGGCAACGGCGGATGCGCCAGATTCCGACACAACAGGTAACTCGGCGCGAGCCTGAATCCCCTATACTGAAAAGTTGTGGAACACCCCTGCCTGCCTGCCGATGCAATTGTCACCCAGCCTGATTTCCCTTTGCCGATTCCTGTGGTGCGCGGTGTGGCTGGCCGCCGGCGTGGCGGCGCATGCCGCGACCGCCGGCAACGCGCTCAAGCTCGATGACCGCACCCCGATAGTTGACGCCTGGCCGGCGGTCAGCATCCTGCACGACCCCGACGGTGTGCACAGCATCGACAGCGCCATCACCGCGCTGGCCCGCTTCGAGCCGCCGCAATCGGCGCACGCCGCACTCGGACTGCGCAAGAAAATCGTCTGGCTGCGCCTGCCGATATCGGTTTCGCCGCAGTCGGACGGCAACTGGGTGCTGGATTTCGACTACACGCTGCTCAACCGCATCGACGTGCATGTGGTCGCCGGCGGGCGGCCGCAACGCCACGCCGTGCTCGGCAACGTGCAGCCGTTCGCCGAGCGGCCGATCGGCAGCCGCTCGCATGCGGTGCCGCTGGTATTCGAGCCGGGCCGCGAATACGACCTGCTGGTGCGGATCGAGACCCTGGGCTCGATGATCCTGCCGGTTTCGCTCAGCAAGCCGTCGGCGTTTCACAGCCGCGCGCTCAACGAACAGATGATCCAGGGCGTGCTGACCAGCCTCGGCCTGTTCCTGCTGCTCTACAGCCTGATGCAGTGGATCAGCCTGCGCGAGGCGCTGTACATCAAATATGCGTTCCTGATTGCCAGCAGCGTGCTGTTCTCGGTGCATTTTTTCGGCCTGGGCGAAATGTACCTGTGGACCGACAACGTCTGGCTGGAAACGCACATGGCCGGGCTGTCGTCGCTGGCTGCCGCCTGCGGCACCGCCCTGTTCATCGAGGATGCGCTGCAATCCGATACCGGCGCGCGGCTGCGCCTGGCCATGAAATGGCTGGCCGCGTCGCTGGCGGGGTTCGCGCTGCTGCACGCGCTCGACGTGATCGACATCCACCATGTCAGCATCGTCATGAGCACCCTGGGCCTGCTGCCGGCACTGCTGGGCATGCCCGGCGCGCTGGCACGGGTGCGGCGCGGCGACAGTGTCGGCGCCTATTTCCTGGTTGCCTGGGCCGGATACTTCGTCGCCAGCGCGATCATGGTCGGCGTGGTCAAGGGCAATGTCGGCGCCAATGCCTGGACCATGCACATCTTCCAGCTCGGCGCCACCTTCGACATGCTGATCTTCATGCGCATCGCGGTGCTGCGCTCGGCCGCGGTTCACATGGCCGCACACCGCGCCACGCTGGAGCGCGACAGCCTGCTGTCGCTGGCGCATTCCGATCCGCTGACCGGGCTGCTCAACCGCCGCGGACTGAACCAGGTGCTGGCGACCGCGCTGACCAACGCGACCGCGGAGCGGATGCTGGCGGTATATGTGCTGGACCTGGACGAGTTCAAGCCGGTCAACGACCAGCACGGCCACGATGTCGGCGACGAACTGCTGACCGTGGTCGCCCAGCGATTGCGCACCACCATGCGCTCGGGCGACGCGGTGGCGCGGGTCGGTGGTGACGAGTTCGTGGTGATGGCGGGCGGCCTGCACAGCGAGGTCCAGGCGCGCGAGCTGGGCAACAAGCTGCTCGACGCGTTTCGCTCGCCGTTCGTGCTGGGGCCGCGCAGCTGTCGCGTCGGCACCACCATCGGTTATGCGCTGGCGCCGCTGGATGGCGTCGATGCGCCGTCGCTGCTCAAGGTCGCCGATGCCGCCATGTACGCCGGCAAGCAGGCCGGCAAGAATACGCTGCAGCGCGGCGTTCTCGTTGCGGCTGAATGACGCAGCAGCAAGCGCGGGGCGGCCTTGCTGAAGCAATATCGCGGGCTACGCCGGCGCCCGGCCCAGCACCAGCCGCCTCTGTGCCAACGGCAGAGCGCCCAATGCTGCCGCATGCGACCACGCCACCAACTCCTTCAGGTAGCCCGCCGGGAAAGCGCCGACATCAACAATCGTGATCCAGTGATAGCGCCCGCGGTAGCGCGCCGGCTTCACCCCGGGTACGCCGGTCAGCTCGACAAATCGCGCCGGGCTGACCTTGACGCTGAAGCGCCAGCGTTCCGGCTGGCTGGTCTTGAAATAGGCGAAGTTCCGCTCGCCCAGCGAATAGACCAGGATATTGGCCGGCTCGCCGAGCAGACGCTCGCGGGCGCCGGGCAGGCTCAGGCAGAATTTTTTCAACTGCGAAACGTTCATCGTCTTGGCGTCACCGGTTAGCGGCAATGGGCCTGCAGTGCGAGCGTAATACAATACGCACCGCGCCGGCAGTCCCGCCGGCATGCCCGAATCAAACCCGAGGTAATGATGCTTTCGCCAGTCCGTCTGTTCACTTCCTGCCGCGCCGCCTGCACCGCATTCCTGCTGCTGCTCGCCCCGCTCGCCGCCATCGCCGCGCCGACCACGGTGCGCATGCAGACCAACCTGGGCGCAATCGAGATCGACCTCTATGACACGGCGGCACCACGCACGGTGGCCAATTTCATGGCCTATGTAAACAGCGGCGCCTACCGGGAATCGTTCATCCATCGCAGCGAGCCGGGATTTGTCATCCAGGGCGGTGGCTACACCTGGGACATGCCGCAGAACCTGATCAATCCGGTGCCGAAGCTGGCGCCGGTCGCCAATGAATTCAACATTGCCCGGCCCAACATTCGCGGCGCAATCTCGATGGCCAAGCTGGGGGGCGACACCAACAGCGCCACCTCGGAATGGTTCATCAACCTGGCCGACAACCCGGACCTCAATACCCAGAACGGCGGCTTCGCCGTGTTTGGCCAGGTCAAGGCCAGCAGCATGGCGGTGGTCGATGCGATTGCCGCGCTGCCGCGCGTCGATGTCGGTTCGCCGTTCGACAGCCTGCCGCTGGCCAGCCCGCCGTCCGGCGGCCTGGTGCAGAAATCCAACGTGGTGGTGTTGAGCAGTGTGGCGAACATTTCCTCCCCCTACCAGGGCCTGTGGTGGAACGCCAACGAGTCCGGCTGGGGCATGACGCTGACGCAGCGCGGCAGCACCATCTTCGTCGCCATCTACACCTACGACGCCACCGGCACGCCGGTCTGGTACGCCATGACCAACTGCCCGGTGACCGGCGGCAACCGCTGCACTGCCGACATGTATAGCGTGCAGGGCGTCACGCCGCCGACCGTGGCATTCAGCGCGGCCAACCGCCAGATCGCCCAGGTCGGCACCGGCACCCTGGTATTCACCGACAACAACAACGCCACCTTCAGCTACACCATCAACGGCGTTACCAGCTCGCGCGCCATCACCCGGCAGGTATTCGCCACCGGGCCCAACCCGCCGGCGGTGGACTACACCGACCTGTGGTGGAACGCCAACGAGTCCGGCTGGGGCATCACCCTGACGCAGCAGTTCGGCATCATCTTTGCCGCCTGGTACACCTATGACGCCAACGGCAAGCCGATCTGGTACGCCGCCACCAATTGTCCCGCCACGCCCACCGGCTGCACCGGCGAGCTGTATCGGGCCGACGGCGGCGTGCCGCTGACCGCGGCCTGGAACGGCGCCAAACCGACGCCGAGCAAGGTCGGCGAGGTCACCTTTACCTTCAGCGATGCCAGCAATGGCCTGATGCGCTACACCGTCAACGGTGTCACCACCAGCCGCCTGATCACACGGCAGCCCTTCTAGGCAAGCCAGTCTGCCGCCACCCGTGACCATGCCCGTGAATCATCCCGATCCCGTGTTGCACCAGCTTGGCGTCTCGCACGAGGTGCTGGCTGCGCGGCGGCTGCCGCGCCATGCCGAGGCGATTGAACTGGTTTGGGTGGAAACCGGCAGTGACGGCCGGCAATACCGGCTGGCGCCGGCCGCGGCCGATGCATGGCGGCGGATGAAAGCCGCGGCCGCCGGCGATGGCATCGACCTGATCCTGGTGTCGGCCTTTCGCAGCGTCGCGCGACAGGTTGAAATCATCGAGCAAAAGCTGGCGGAGGGCTTCACCATCCGGCAAATCCTGACCGCCATCGCGCCGCCCGGCTACAGCGAGCACCACACCGGTCGCGCCATCGACATCGCCACCCCGGACGCGCCCGACCTGGATATCGCCTTTGCCCATACGCCGGCCTATGCCTGGCTGGCGCGGCGCGCGGGCGAGTTCGGTTTTACCCTCTCCTACCCGCGCGGCAATCCGCACGGCTACCAGTACGAGCCCTGGCACTGGTGCTTCGACGCCGACGCGCAGGAGGGCGGCCGGCAACATTCGGTATAGTGGCGTGGCTCGCCGGATCGGCTTTATTGCCGGCCCGGCGCGGAACCTGGCCGCGGCCTGATCGTCATACCGGGCTTCACCATCCACCACCACCGCATTCGAGGACTCCCGCATGTTCAAACTTTCGTCCCCTTTCGCACGCCTGCCGCGCCGCGCTTGCGCGGCCATTTTCGCCGGCGCCTTGCTGGCCGCACCGTCCGTCCACGCCGCCGATCCGCATCCGCTCGACGGCATCCTGGCCGGCAACCATCGCAGCGATGCCAACCGCGCGCGTGATGCCTATCGCCATCCGAAGGAGACGCTGGAGTTCTTCGGCGTCAAGCCGACGTCAACCGTGGTCGAAATCTGGCCCGGTGGCGGCTGGTACACCGAAGTGCTGTCGCCTTATCTGCGCGCCAAGGGCAGCTATGTTGCCGCCTTCCCCGCCCAGTCGGTGAAGGGCCTGCAGAATTTCAAGGACAAGCTGGCGACGCGCCCGGAGCTGTACGACAAGACCGCCATCGTGCCGCTCGGCGTTCCCGACAAGCTCAACATTCGCCCGGAAGGCGGCGCGGATTTTGTCCTCACCTTCCGCAATGTGCACAACTGGATCAAGGACGATCTGACCGACAAGTTTTTCGCCGCGTTCTACGATGCGCTGAAGCCCGGCGGCGTGCTCGGCGTGGTCGAGCATCGCGCCAAACCCGGCACCACGCTCAAGGAATCGGGCGAATCCGGCTACATGACCGAAGCTTACGTGATCGAGCGTGCCACCGCGGCCGGCTTCAAGCTCGACGCGAAGAGCGAGATCAATGCCAATCCGAAGGACACCAAGGACTACAAGAAGGGCGTGTGGACGCTGCCGCCCACGCTGGCTGAAAAGGATCTGGACCGGGCCAAGTACGTGGCCATCGGCGAATCGGATCGCATGACGCTGCGGTTCATCAAGCCGGCCAAGTAGGCCGCACGCTCAGGAGCCTCAAAAACCCCGTCGTCCCAGCGTACAACCACAAGGGTTGCGCTGGGCTGGGACCCAGCTCCGTCCAAGCTTTTCAAAATTTGGGCGGACTGGATTCCAGCCGTCGCTGGAATGACGAATTTTGGTCGTTTCGAGATACTCTCGCAGGTCAAACCCCAGCACTGGTGCGGCTTGCAGGCCATTTTCGGCCTGCAGAGCGCGCCAGTGCTGGGGTTTCTATTTTGCGGCCGGGGTTGCGGCGATCTTTGCGGCTTCGGCTTCCATCTGCCCGACCAGCTCGGCCATCTGGTCGACCACCGCCTGCACCGTCTCGCGCTTGGTGAGGTCGACGCCGGCTTTCTGCAGCTGCTTCATCGGGTGGTCGTTGCCACCGCTCTTCAGCAAGGTGAGATAGCGCTCAGTCGCGGCCGCGCGTGAGGCCGGTGCGCCGCTGGTCATGTCCTTGAACAGCTTGGCCGATGACGCAAAGCAGGTGGCGTACTGGTAGACGTAGTAGGGCGTGTTGTAGAAATGCGGGATGCGCGACCAGGTGTATTTGTACAGGTCGTCGACCTTGACCGCATCGCCGTAATAGTCCTTCAGCAACTTCAGGTAGATGTTGCTCAGCACCTCGGCGGTGATCGGCTTGCCCTGTTCGACCAGCTTGTGCGCCTGCAGCTCGTAATCGGCAAACAGCACCTGGGTGTAGAAAGTACCGACGATGGCGTCGACCGCCTGTTGCAGCAGCAGGAATCGCTCCTTCGGATCGGTCGTGGTTTGCAGCAGCCTCTCGAGCAGGAAGCGCTCGTTGATGGTGGAGGCCACTTCGGCCACGAAGATGGTGTAGCTGGAAGTGATGAAGGGCTGGGTCTCGTACGACAGCACCGTGTGCATGGCGTGGCCGCCTTCGTGCGCCAGCGTGAACAGCGCCTGCTGGGTGTCATTGTGATTGAGCAGCATGTACGGGCCGACGCCGTAGACCCCGCCGACATAGGCGCCGCTGCGCTTGCCCTCGTTCTCGTAGACGTCGATCTGCTTGCCGGCCATGAACTTGCGGTACTTGGCCACGTAGTCCGCGCCCAGCGGCGCGACCGAGGACAGCACCGTTTCCTTGGCGTCGTCGTAGGGATAGTTGCGGCTGGTCTTGTAAATCGGGATCGAGCCGTCGTACAGGTGGTAGTTCTCCAGCCCCAGCAGGCGCTTGCGCAGCTTCATGTAGCGCTGCAGCGGCGCGGTGCCGTTGCGCACGGTATCGACCAGCGTGGTCACCACCGCCGGCGGAATGTCGTTGCCATCCAGCGCGGCGTCCAGCGTGGTGGTGAAATTGCGCGCCTGGGCGTTGAACCAGTCGCGCTGCAGCACGCCGTTGTAGATCGCCGCGTAGGTGTTGGCGGTGGCGGCGAAGGTGTTGAGATAGGCGTCGAATGCCCGCGCCCGGTCGGCCTGGTTGTAGTTGGTCGACAGCACCGACTGGTAGGCGCCGTGCGTCAGGCTGATTTCCTTGCCGTCCGACAGCGTCACCTTGGGAAACTTGATGTCCGAGGTCGACAGTTCCTGGAATGCCGCGCCCGGTGTCTGGTTGAAACTGCCGGCATACGACAGCAGCTTCTCGCCTTTTTCATCCAGCACGTGTTTCTGCTGGCGGTAATTGTCGAGGATGCTGAACTTGTAGGGTGCCAGCGCCGGCGTGGACGCTACCCACTTTTCCATCGTGGCCTGCGGGATGGTCAGCAGCTCCGGCGTGAACCAGGCGGTGGTGGTGCCGAACTTGGCGAATACCGCCGTCACGCGCTGGAAACGGGCCGAGATTTCCTGGTTGCGGGTGTCGACGTCGCGCTGCAGCTGCGGATAGCGGTAGACCTTGTATTGCAGCATGCCGATTTCGTCGAATGCCTTGTAGGCCTTCAGCACCGCGGCCGGGCCTTTTTTCAGCGAGCCTTTCATGGCGGCGAACGCGTCCATCTTGGCTTCCATCTCCTTCATGCCGGCGTCCCAGGCTTCCCAGCTGGCATAGATCGGGCTGAAATCCCATTTGTACTGGGCGGGAATGTCGGCGCGAATGCGGGTGTCGGGCTTGGCGGCCGACGCGGCGCCGGCGGGCGCGGCAAGCGTCAGCAGCACCGCGGCCGAGAGGCTTTTGAGAAGCAGGGTGTTGGCATGGGACATGGTCGGAAACTCCTGGTCTGGGTGCGGCGCCGTGCGCCGGGCAAGGCAAGATTATCACCGACACGGGCGGGGTCTCTGTGCCTGTTTGTGGCGGCCCGTCGCGGCTCGCCCGCCGCTCGTGCCGGCTAGGGCCGCACCGCCGGCGCGTCCATCTGCATGCCGGCGGCGCGCGAGGCGAGATAGGTTTCCAGTTCGGCCATTTCGCGGGAATGAAACGCGAACGGCTCCGCCCGCACCCCGCTCATGCAGTTGCGTATGCGCCGCTGCAGCGAACCCACGCCCTGCCACTCCAGCCGGTACAGCGGGTAGCCGGTCGGGTGCGCCTGCGGAATCGGGTTGCCAGCCAGGCGCTTGCCGGCGTGGGCGTCGTGGCACTGGGCGCAGGACAGGTCGAGCTGGCCGATGCGCTGCCGGAACAGCTGCTCGCCGCGGCTGAAGAAGGGCGCCATGCGTGCATCGCGAGTGGGTGCGATCGGCTGGCCGCGCGATTGCAGCGCGACGAAACTGGCGAGGCTCAGCAGTTCCTGATGTTCGGGCGGGTGCGGCTTGGCTTGCTGGCGGTTCTGCCGGCACAGGTTGATGCGCTCGGCGAGATTCACCGGGCGGCCGCTGCCGGCGTCGTAGGCCGGGTGGCGCGCTGCCACGCCGCGCATGCTGGCGGCTGCGTCGCCGTGGCAGCTCATGCAGGATTTGCCGGCGCCGCCGTCGACCTTGTTCCACAGTGCCTCGCCGTCCTTCACCCACAGCATGGCCGGGTTCTGCGTGTCGTCCTTCTGCATCGCCTGGGTCGCCGGGCTCATGAATTCAAAGCCCGACTTGCGCGGCTCGGCGGCACCGGCGGCAAGGCTTGCAATGCCGAGCGCCATCAGCAGCGACGCGGCCCGCGTCATCAGGTGACCTTGATGGCGACCGACTCGCTCTGCATGAAGCCGTTGTCGCCTTGCCAGGTGAACGTCAGCGTGCCGCTGGCGGTGGCGACGGTATGAAAGCTGATCAGCGGATTGGCGGCGACGGCGGCGTAGAGCTCGGCCGCGAACACCTCCTGGCTGCCGCTGCCGTCGTCGTAGCGGCAGCTGAAGCGGCGGATCAGGTCGCGCGCCAGCACTTTGCCGTCAGCGCCGGGACGATAGCCGGTTTCCATCGGATGCTGGATCAGGGTGCGGATCTCGATCACCTCGCCGCGGCGGGCGCTGGGGGGAACGGTGATCAGGGTGCGGGCCATGGCGCGTCAGTCCTCGATGCAGGCGGCCAGCGTGACGATCACGTCTACACGCTGCGACCACCAGCTGCCGTCGTTGAGCCGGGCAATGGCCACCAGCTGCTGCGAAGTCGCCAGCCGGATGCGTGTCGATACCGTTGCCCGACCGGCGCGCGGGCCGAGCTGGAAGCGGGCGACATCGCGCTGCGGGTTTTTTTCATTGAACACGGCAATGGACGTGACGTGGTTCGCGGCGGTCATCGGACTGTCCACGCTGATGGTGATCGGGATGCTGTTTCCGTTGTCGATCAGTTCGGCGATGTCGAAGCGGATGCGTCCCGCGCGCAGCGTGGCCCCGCCGGTGTAGGCGCGGATGGCGCTGGCCAGATCTTCCGCCGGCGCCTGCGCGGCCGCCGGGCGCAGCACGATCCAGGCACCCATACCGGCGGCCAGCGACAGCCACCGGCGGCGCGTGCCGCTGGCGGGAGCGCCGGCGGCGCCGCTCATTTCAGCGTCACCAGGTAAGCGACCACATCCTCGATCTGTTGCGCATCGAGAATGGTGCGCGCCTGCCAGGTGGCGCCGACGCGCGCGAGGCCGGTGGTCTTGAAATAGGCCGGCATGATGCTGTCAGCCCTGACTTGGCGGTTGTCGACCAGCCGCAGCCGCAGCTGACCGGCACTGGAACGGCTGCCGGCACCGGCGAGATTCGGTGCCAGGTTGCCCTGGAAGCGTTCTTCGGCGATCGGCCCGGTGTGGCAGAGCAGGCACAGCCCCAGCTGCCGGTTGGCGACGATGGCACGGCCGCGTGCCGCGTCGCCCGGCAGCGCGGTGAGCGGCTGCGGGATGGCGTCGCCGACCACGGTATAGGGCGGCGTGGCGAGCGCCTCCGCCCGCACCGCACCAGTCAGGCAGCAGAAGGCGGCGGACAAAAAAAATAACAGGGCGCGTTTCATTGCATGGGCGGGCCGGTCGACGCAACTTCACTCGCTGCGCCCGCGAACGGGCGCAGCGAGCGACACGCGCGGCGTCAGGCTTTCTTCAGGCTGTGGTTTTTCAGCGGCAGGTCGCGGATGCGTTTTCCGGTCGCGGCAAAAATCGCGTTCAGCACCGCCGGTGCCGCCACCGCGATGGTCGGCTCGCCCACGCCGCCCCAGAATCCGCCCGACGGCATCACCACCGTTTCCACCGGCGGCATGTCGGCCATCCGCACCGGCGGGTAGTCGTGGAAATTGCTTTGCACCACGCGGCCGTCCTTCACTGTGCATTCGCCGTACAGCGCGGCCGACAACCCGTAGGCGAACGAACCCTCGACTTGCGCCTCGATCTGCTGCGGATTGACTGCGTGGCCGCAATCGGTGGCGGCGACGATGCGATGGATCTTGAGTACTCCCGCATCGCTCACCGAGACTTCTGCACACGCGGCAACGTAGGAACCGAAGCCCATCGTCTGGGCGAGACCGCGGAACACGCCTTTCGGTGCCGGCTTGTCCCAGCCGGCCTTTTCCGCCACCGCATTCAGCACCGCGAGGTGCTTGGGCGAGGACGCCATCAGCTTGCGCCGCACGGCCAGCGGATCCTGTTTGGCCGCATGGGCGATTTCATCGATGAAGCACTCGAGGTAGATCGCGTTCTGGTTCAGGTTGACCCCGCGCCAGAAGCCGGGCGGCACGTGCGGATTGCGCATTGCGTGATCGACCATCAGCGCCGGGAAGGTATAGCCGATCGAGGCTTCCGGTCCCGGCGGATTGAGGCCCTGGAACACCACCGGGTCCTTGCCGTCACGGATGTTCTGCGGCGCGATGCCGGCCAGGATCGACTGTCCCGAAATGCGCATGGCGAGGCCGGTGATGTTGCCGTCGCGGTCGAGGCCGGCGGTCAGCTTGCACTGGGTGGCCGGATGATAGCGGCCCTGCGCCATGTCTTCCTCGCGCGACCAGATCAGCTT
The DNA here is from genome assembly GCA_964417885.1 of uncultured Burkholderiales bacterium. Classification (GTDB taxonomy): domain Bacteria; phylum Pseudomonadota; class Gammaproteobacteria; order Burkholderiales; family Usitatibacteraceae; genus UKL13-2. The sequence goes on from CAYQKN010000049.1 coordinate 19,458, forward strand.
GACCGGGGTGCCGGGCATTTCCTTGGCGATCGCCACCACCTGGCGCACCCAGTCGTGCACCGCGCCGCGCCGGCCGAAGCCGCCGCCGAGCGGAATCTTGTACACCTCGCACTTGGTGTTGGGCAGGCCGGAGGCTTCCGAGGCGGCCGCCAGCGCGGCTTCGCCGTTCTGCGTCGGCGTCCACACCTCGCACTTTTCCGGCGTGTAGCGGGCGGTCGCGTTCATGGTCTCCATGCAGGCGTGGTTCTGGTGCGGGTACGAATACACCGCCTCGATTTTCCGCGCCGACGCGGCAATCGCCGCCGCCGCATCGCCGACCTTGTTGCCGACTACTGCGTCGCTGGCATCGAGCCCCGCCTTCATCACGGCGGCGAACGATTCGCTGGACAGTTTGGCGTTGGGGCCTTCGTCCCATTCGATCTTGAGTGCATCCAGCGCGGTCTTGGCCTGCCACCAGGTATCGGCCACCACCGCCACCGCATAATCGCCGACGCGGATCACCCGACGCACGCCGCGCCGCTTCAGCACCGGGCCGTCATCGACGCTCTTGACCTTGCCGCCGAACACCGGGCAAGCCTTGATGGCGGCGTTGAGCATGCCAGGCATGGTCAGGTCCATGCCATAGACCAGCTTGCCGGTGGTCTTCTCGACCGTGTCCAGCCGCGCCATGCGCTTGCCGGCGATTTTCCAGTCCTTCGGATCCTTCAGCACCACATCTTTCGGTGGCGTGAGTTTGCTCGCGGCGGCCGCCACCTTGCCGTAGCTGGTGGTGCGTTTCGACGGCCCATGGGTGATGATGCCGGCCGCCACGGTACATTCGGTCACCGGCACTTTCCATTCATCGGCCGCGGCCTGCACCAGCATCATGCGGGCGATGGCGCCACCCTTGCGCACATAGTCCTGCGATTCGCGGATGCCGCGGCTGCCGCCGGTGGAAAAATTGCCCCAGACGCGATTGCGCGCCAGGTTCTGTCCCGGGGTCGGGTACTCGGTGGTGACCCGCGCCCAGTTGCATTCGAGCTCCTCGGCCACCAGCTGCGCCAGGCCGGTCAGCGTGCCCTGGCCCATCTCGGAACGCGCGATCCTCACCACGACGGTGTCGTCCGGCTTGACCACCACCCAGGCGTTGATTTCGGCGCTGGCCGCGGCGCTGCCCTGGGCGTGCGCGCTGCCGAGGAACGGCACATGAAAGCCGACCACGAGCGAGCCGGCCGAGACAGCCGAACCCTGCAGGAAGCGGCGGCGGGAAACTTTCGGCGGGGCGATGGCGCTCATGACGCGCTCCCTTCGGTGTGGATGATGCCGGTGGCATCGGCTTTCTTCACCGCACCGCCGGCGGCCACCTGCTTGATCGCGGCGCGCACCCGGTTATAGGTTCCGCAGCGGCAGATGTTGGTCATCGCCTCGTCGATATCCTGGTCGGTCGGGTTCGGCTTGGCCTTCAGCAGCGCGGTCGCGGCCATGATCATGCCGGACTGGCAGAAGCCGCATTGCGGCACATCGAGCGCCACCCAGGCTTTCTGCACCGGATGCGAGCCGTCCGGCGACAGGCCTTCGATGGTGGTGATTTTTTCCGTCGGCTTGACGCTGGAGGCCGGCCGCACGCAGCTGCGCGTCGGCACGCCGTCGATCAGCACCGTGCACGATCCGCATTGGGCGATGCCGCAACCGTACTTGGTGCCGGTCAGGCCCAGCTGCTCGCGCAGCACCCACAGCAAGGGCGTGCCGTCATCCGCCTGGTAGTCCTGCACCTTGCCGTTCACATTCAGTTTTGCCATCGACTGCTCCTCGTGTGGAAAGTTTGCGGTTGCGCGCGCTGCGTCGCGGTAGGGCAACGACTACGCACAGACACCGGCACATGGTTGTTGGTTCCAGCGCATGTTAGGACGCGCACCGGGCGAAAGCAATTCGCCGGCGTAGCAGCGCTTTATCGCGGCGCTGGGGCAGCGCAGAACCGGCGCGGGGCGTGATCGGCAGGACAAAGTCCGCTACGGGCGCGGCGTTTCAGGCATTTTCGGCCTGCGAGGCGCACCAGTGCTTGAGTTTGATTCCGGCGTGACCGTCAATCGAGATAGCGGATCGTCACCACCGGCGCGCCGCCGGCGAGTTCGACGTGCAGCGCCGAGTATTCCGGCACCTCCACCCAGGTCGAGGTGTCGCGGGTCAGCGGCTCGGAGGCGACGATGATTGAATCAGCGTGCTCGGCACCGCCGGTCATGCGCCATTCCTCGTCGTGCAATCCGTAATTGCTGCCCAGCGTGTACCAGAGCGAGAGGAAATTGAGATTGGCTTCGTGCACCCGCGCCGGGTCGGCGGTGGTGTAGCAGCCGAAGTCGAAACAGTAGCGCACCGCGGCCAGCTGACTGCCGTCGGTCATGAACAGGTTGACCGACGAGGACAGCGCGATGCCGAGGGCCACGCGGGCGTCGCGGATGATGGTCAAGGCGCGCTCGATCGCCGCCAGCAGTTCGTCGCGCGATGGCTTGCGGTGCGCATCGGGCAGCGCCGAGACGATCAGGGCGTAGATCCATTCGCTGTCGGTGGTGCCGCGGATATGCGGCAGGTACTCGGCACGCACGTGCGGCATCAGCAGCGGCTTCATCTCGGCCATGCGGGCCAGGTCGCCGTTGTGCGCCATCGTCAGCGGTACGCCGGGAAACTGGAACGGGTGCACGTTCTGCAGCGAAATATCGACCGTGGTGCTGTAGGCCACGCCGCGCACGTGGCCCAGCACGCAGGAGGCGCGCACTTTTTCGGCCAGGTTTTTCAGGTTGCGGTCGAACACCGGCAGCGAGGCGGAGCCGTAGCTGAACGGCATCTCCGGCGATGGCGAGCCGCGGTCCCATGCGCGCAGACCGAAGCCGGCCAGGTTCAGCATGTGCAGCATCTTCGGCATGTAGCTCTGCCGCACCAGCGCCGAGTCGGGCTGGAACAGCAGGTCATCGAGCAGGACCGGTTGGCCGAGGTAGAGGAGGGCGCGGCACATGACGCAGGCCTAGAGGAGTTTGCCCAAAGCGGCGAAGACCAATCCGCCGGCGATGACGGCAAGCCAACCCGCCTCGCCAAATGCACCGAGCCATAGCCAGAAATCGCCCTTGGCTGAAGGCAGGGGATCGCGCGCGGAATTGCGCTGCAAAAGCTTTTCACCGCACACCGCGCACGCGCTGATTGCCGGCGGCTGCTCGCCGATTGACCCCGCGGCGTAAATCGTGCCGCACTTCATGCATTGATATGGCTGCGCCAATCGGGTGCGCTCCTCTTTTTGAACAGGCGATTTATCGCCGGCGTGTAAACTCATCCACTACTGAAACTGTTCGGGATTCTGCGCCGCCGGATGAACCCAGGCAACCCAATCGATGCATTTCGCCGCAACGCCATCTGCCGCGACCTTGACGATGCGGCGGTGACGCAGCTGTTCGCGCTGGCCGAGCCGGTTTCGTTTGTCACCGGCAGCCGCATCGTGCGACAGGCGGAATCGTCGCGCGGTGCCTACCTGTTGCGCGAGGGAACGGTCGAAGTGTGCGTGTCACTGCCCGGCGGCGGCGAGAAGACCGTCGCCACCCTGGCCGATGGCAGCATGTTCGGCGAGATGGCGTTGCTGGAGCACGGCCAGTGCAGCGCCGGCGTGGTGGCGGTGACGCACGTCGACGGCTGGTTCATCGAGCGTGAACCGTTTCGTGCACTGACCGCCGGGCGCAACCCGGCCGCGCTGGCGATTGCCCGAACCATCACCGCCGGCCTGGTCGAGCGGCTGGTGGCGCTGAACGCGGAACTGGCCCGGCACCCCGCGCCGGAGGATCGGCCGCTGCCGGCAGGCGGTGAAATGGCGCCGGCTGCAGATCCGCTGTCGGGCGTGCCGCGACGCACCCAGGCCGAATTTGATTTCCGCGACTTCCTGCCGGTGCTGCCGTTTTTCCGCGATTTTTCACCGAATGAAATCGATGCGGTTTGCGCCCGGGCCAGGGTGGTCGATATTCCGCGCGGCCACGGCGTGTTCGTGGCGGGGCAGCCGGCAACGGCGTGTTTCCTGGTGGTGCGCGGCGCGGTCGAGGCGTGTGCCGCCATTGGCGGCCATGAGCGGCGCATGGCCCTGCTGGGTCCCGGCACGCTGGTCGGCTATCTCAGCGTGCTGCGCGGCACCGCGCACGGCGCCACGGCGCGGGCGCGCGAACAGGCCCTGCTGCTTGAGTTTGCCGCGGCGGACTTCATGTCGATCTACCACGGTGTTTCCGGTGCCGACGTCAAGATGCAGCATGCGATCCACCGCAACCTGCTGCAATCGCTGGCCCGCAGCAATTCGCAGTTGTCGCGGCTGGTGACCCAGGCGCGGCTGAGCGAGGCGCTGCAGGCGCGGCTGCTGGGTGCCTCGGTCTGAGGGTTTGGGAAGCGCCGGCGCCAGCCCGTAGAATGACGGGTGACCCTGATCCCCGCCCCCTTCGTTCGTTGCAGCGCATCGTGAGTCCGTTTTCCTCCCGCTTGTACCTGTGTGTGCTGCTTGCCGTTTGCAGCCTGCCGCCGGTCGTCGTGCGGGCACAGGATGCGGCCATGCCGCCGGCGACCGGGCAACCGCCGGCCGTCGACTACGACATCGAGATCGACGCGCCCGAGGGCATTCGCCTGTTCCTGCTGGAGAACCTGACGCTGCAGAAATGGCGCGGTAACGAGCGCGTCGATGCCGAGCAGCTGAAACGGCTGGTGGACGCGGCGCGCGGCGAAATCGCCACCCTGCTGGGCAGCGAGGGCTACTACGCGCCGCGCATCGACAGCACCCTGGACCAGGTCGGCAACAAGTGGAAGGCGCGCTTTGCCATCGTGCCCAACGAACTGGCGCGGGTGGGCAACGTGCAGCTGGATTTCACCGGCGCCATTACCGGCGCGGCGGCCGACCTGCGTCCATCGATCGACGCCCTGCGTGCCGAGTGGGCGCTGAACAAGGGCGACATTTTCCGCCAGTCGAACTGGGAGGCGGCCAAGCGCAACCTGGTGCAGGACATGTCGCTGGTGCGCTATCCGTTGGCGGAGCTGGCCGACAGCCGTGCCGAGGTGGACGTGAAAACCGGCCTGGTCGCGCTCACGCTCACCGTCAACAGCGGCCCGGCGGTGGTGTTCGGTGAACTGGTGATCAGCGGCCTCGCGCGCTTCCCGGCCTCGACCATCAGCAATCTCAATCCGATCCGCGCCGGCCGCGCCTATCGCCAGGCGCAGCTGATCGAATTCCAGCGCCGGCTGCAGGACACCGGCTACTTCCAGCGGGTCGAGGTCAGCGCCGAGCTTGAGGTCGCCGCGACCGTCGCGCCGGCCAATGCGGACCCGACCCGGCCCGATGTTGCACGGGTCGCGCCGGTGCGGGTGACGGTGGAAGAACAGAAGCTGCAGCGGGTCGAGCTGGGCGCCGGCTACAGCACCAATACCGGCTCGCGCGGCCAGGTATCGTACGAGCGGCTCAACCTGTTTGGCAGCGCGGTGCGGCTCAAGTCCGCGCTGCTGCTGGAAACGCGCAAGCAGTCGGGCCAGCTGAGCTTCGCCTTTCCGACCAGCGCCGCCGGTGAACGCGACAGCGTCTCCGCCTGGCTCAAGCGCGAGGACGTGCAGAACGAAACCACCCGCACCAGCAGTGTCGCGGCGACCCGCGCCTGGGGACGTCCGGCCAATGAAACCACCGTGACCGTGCTCTACAGCCGTGAGCGCAAGGATGTGACCGGCGACAGCGGCATCGAGACCACCTTCAACCAGAGCCTGTCGGCCAATCTCGGCCAAACCTGGCGGCGCACCGACAATCTGCTTTCGCCCAC
>CAYQKN010000050.1:0-24064 GCA_964417885.1 uncultured Burkholderiales bacterium
AACGCCGATCGGTGACGATGATGATTCGCACCTGGGCGATTTCATTGAGGATACCCAGACGCTGGCGCCGGATGATTCCGCCCAGTACACCTCACTGCGGGACGTGACCAAGGACGTGCTCGATTCCCTGACGCCCCGCGAGGCCAAGGTATTGCGGATGAGATTTGGTATTGAAATGAACACCGATCACACGCTGGAAGAGGTGGGCAAGCAGTTTGATGTGACGCGCGAGAGAATCCGCCAGATCGAAGCCAAGGCATTGCGCAAACTGCGCCATCCGTCGCGCTCGGAAAAGCTGAAAAGTTTCCTCGAAACCGACAGCTGATCAATCTGAAATTCGCTCCAGATCAAAAACGGCCCGCATCGCGGGCCGTTTTTTTTGCTCGTTTGATCCCTGTCAAGCGCCGGAACACGGGTCAAGCTACACTCAAGCCTCTGCATCCCTGTTCGCGAGGTGACGACATGTTCAAGCAAATCCTGGTGTCGACCGACGGCACCAAACTTTCCATGAAAGCAGTCGACAAAGCGTTGGACATGGCAAAGCAATCCGGCGCGGCGCTGACCGTTGTCACAGTCGTTCCGCCGTATCCCGCGACACCGACCGGCGATGGATATGTGCTGGAACCGATGTCCGGTGATGCGTGGGAAAAGCTGATGAAAAAAAATGCCGACCGCATCCTGGCGGTAGTGGGGAAACGGGCACAGGCAAAGCAGGTGCAGGCCTCGCTGCTTGCGGTGAACAATGACCCGCCCTACGTCGGCATACTTGCGGCCGCAAAGAAGCAAAAATGCGATCTGATCATCATGGCCTCGCACGGTCGCAGCAGCTTATCGGCGCTGCTGCTGGGCAGCGAAACCATGAAAGTGCTCGCCCACAGCACCATACCGGTACTGGTCTACCGCTGAACTTGCCGGTCTTGCCGGCCCCTTGATAGCGGCCGGCTTATTTGACCAGCAGTACCGGCACGCTGGAATGGGCGAGCACCTTGGTTGCGACCGAACCCATCACCAGGGTGCCGAGCGCCGAGCGTCCATGTGTACCCATGACAATCAGCACTGAGCCGCCTTCGCTGGCTGCCTTTGCGATTTCTGCACCAGGATCACCGACACGCTTTATTTCTCCCGCCTTCAGCCCGCGCGCGGTGATTGCCGCCCGCGCGCCAGCCAGGGCCTCCTCTGCTTCCTCCGCGTAGTACTGGTCCAGAACTTCCTGTCCCAGCCACGCGCGCGCACGCGGCGACGGGACCGGCAAATGCACATATATCAGTGTGATGTCCGGCTTGACGCCAAAAATATCCGCGTGATCCAGAACATATTGCGTGGCGCGGAGGCAGCTATCCGAGCCGTCTATTGCGATCAGGACTTTCATGAAGGTCTCCACGGTTAGGGGCTATCCGGAATATTGCCATCTTTTGGGTCGGGCATTTTTGACCTGGGTCAGGTGGCATCGAGCGCCAACACCAGGCGTACGCTGTGATTCGGGTGATCATGCTCGACGATCGAGAATCCGAGCTGTTTGACCAGTCCAAGCATGCCGGCGTTCGCCGGCAGTACCGACCCCTCGAGCGCCGCGTATCCTGCGTCGCGTGCGCAGGCCACCAGCGATTTCATCAGTGTCCTGCCGAGCCCGCGCCCCTGCCATGCATCAGCCACAACGATAGCGAATTCAGCCGTCCGGCGATCCGGGTTCGGGAAATACCGCGCGACGCCGACAAACTGATCGTCGTCGGTGTTAATCGCGACCAGCGCCATCTCACGAGCATAATCAAGCTGCGTGAACCGGGCGATCATTTCCGCGGAAAGAGCGGTCAGCGAGTGCTGGAAGCGATTGTAGCGGGCGATATCAGAAAGCCCCTCAAAGAAAGCATGTTCGCGGCCGGCATCATCGGGCCGAATTGGCCGGAGCAGCAAAGTCATGCCGTCTTTCAACCGTATTTCCCGTTCCAGTTCGACCGGGTAAGGAAAAACTGCCATATGCCGGTAGCGCAGATCCGTAACCGGCGACGCCGGATCAATACTGACCGACATACCGGCAATCGTTGCTCCCCCGGGATGTACCAGCACCGGATTCAGTTCCATTCTTACAATCCATGGCAGCAGGCAAGCCATCACTGAAACCCGCTGCAACAAGTCAATCAGCGCCTGATCGTCAATCGGCGGGACATTGCTGAAAGCCCCGAGCACATGGTGTATGCGCGTATCACGGACCAGGTGCGTGGCAAGTGCCGGGTTCAGCGGCGGCATCGCAACCGACATGTCGTGCAGGGCATCCATGGCAATGCCGCCAGCTCCAAACCCGATTACCGGGCCAAACACCGGATCGCGCCGGATCGCGACGAAAACTTCGCGCTGGTGATGAAATTTGCACATTGTCTGAACCAGGACAGTAACACCGGCTGCCTGCCGATCGCCTGTGCGGCACTGCGCCGCCAGATCATCAAACGCATTGCCAACCTGCCGTGCATTCAGCAAATTCAACTTCGCGATACCCGGTCCCGCCTTGTTGGCGCCAGCCGGCGGGACCATGCGCAAGGCAATCGGGTAACCGAGCGCTTTTGCGCACGCAACCGCCTGCTCCCGTGTCGTTGCGGATCGGCCGGAAATCACCGGCAATCCGAATGCGGCTGCCAGTTCCCCGGCCTCCCGGTCGGTTAACACCAGTCGTTTCTCGCCCAATGCGGATTCACGAATATGGCGAGCCCTGGCGAGGGCCTTCGCCGCTTCGTGAAAACTCATGGCGCCATGCGCGGGCACCGAATGCATCAGCATCTCCTGATGCCGTCGAAATCGTGCCAGATACGAGAACGCCTCGATGGCACTCTCGGGGGTAAGGAAATTGGCAATCCCGGCCTGGTCCAGCAGGTTTCTGGCCGATGAAATGGATGCGCCGCCGAGCCAGGCGGTGATCAAAGGCTTTTCATGCCTGGCAGCGACAGGAATCAGCGAATTAACCGTATCGACAGGCTTGGCAGCGAATTGCGGCGCGTACAGTGCCAGCAGCCCATCAACGCCCGGGTCCGCCATCGCGGCCTCGGCGGCTGCGGCAAAACACGCCGGCGTGGCATCTCGCGTGAGTTCAACCGGGTTGGATTTTGGCCCGTGGCCGGGAACCGCCGCGCTCAGTGACTTGATTGTTGCCGAACCGAGCGATGCCAGTTCGAGTCGATTTGCCCTCACGCAATCGGCCGCGACCATACCGGGCCCGCGGCCATTGGAGATGATTGCCAGGCGCTTTCCAGCCGGACGCTTGCCCACAGCCAGCATGCGCGCCGCGGCAAATAATTGCATCGAATTTTCAACCCGAACCGCGCCCGCCCGTGCCAGGGCCGCATCGAAAACCGCATCCTGGTATCCGGCGGGCGCCGCATCACCGGCTGGCCCGTTTCCATTCGCGGCCTGCCGCCCCGCCTTCAGGACGATCACCGGCTTGACGCGCGCGGCCGCGCGCAGTGCAGACATGAACCCGCGCGCGTCGCGCACCTGTTCCAGGTACATCATGATGCTCTTCGTCATCTCGTCGTAGAGCAGAAAATCGAGCAATTCGCCGACATCGACACCCGTGCGGCCATCAATCGAAGCCACACAGGAGAAACCGATCCCGGTCGACGCCGCCCAGTCGAGCACCGCGCTGCACACGGCACCGGACTGCGATACCAGCGCAAGCGAACCTGGGCGCACGCACTCGTGTGCAAGCGTGGCATTGAGCCCGCAATGCGGGCGCATGATGCCGAAGGACTCCGGGCCGATCAGGCGCATGCCGAACCGGTCGAGTTCCGTGCGGAGCGCCGTAGCGCGCAGACGCCCTTCCTCGCTTGATTCGTCAAAGCCGCCGGGCAACACCATGACGTTGCGGATGCCGGCCGATCCCGCCTCGTGAATCAATCCCGTGACCGCACCTGCCGGTGTTGCGATGACGGCCAGGTCTGGTGTCGCGGGCAGATCCTTCAGTCTGGCGTAGCAAGGATTGCCAAACACACTGTCATGGCGTGGATTGACCGGATAGAGGGTGCCATCAAATCGCGCCCGCAGCATGTTTTCGTAGAGCAATCGGCCCAGCGCGCCGGGACGTTCCGAGGCGCCGATGAGCGCAATGCTTCGCGGCGCCAGCATGGCGGCAAGAAAATGTGCAGTCATGCGCCGATTATGACCCGATCGGCCGGATATCGGATTGCACCCCACCTACTTCGCTATAATCACGCGTGTCTTGCAGACGGTACGGGCCGTTAGCTCAGTTGGTTAGAGCAGAGGACTCATAATCCTTTGGTCGTTGGTTCAAGTCCAACACGGCCCACCAATAATCCGCTGCACCGCGTGAACATCCGCATCTTTACTGCAGCCATATCCGGCTGACAAAGAACACGCCATTCGCGACCGGACGCACGGCAAAAACGCTGATATCCGCCACGTTCCGCAAATCAAGTGCGCGATGCTTTGGTCCTTTCGCCACCTCCTGCAGCGGCAGCGTAACCGTGAGGCGCGACTCGGGCGGTATCCGAACCGGCCGGTTGAATCGATCGTCGTATCGATAATTGTGTAGCCGGTCATGCACCCGGACCACCAGTTCCAACTCGTCTTTTCCGGGATTGGTCAGGTCCAGCGCCAGGCTGCGGTAGCCGGTCCATTGCGGGTAAGGTTCGGTCATGTGCATGGCGGGATACTGGCCCGTGTCCATTGCCACGCACAGGGCCAGTTCGCCGGGAGTCTGCGCCCACCGTGACGGCAGCGGCGATCGCTCCACGTTGTGACCGTCTTGCGAAATGAAGTACAGGTCGAGCCGGTTGCCCGCCTGGGTGATGCCGGGGAACCGGGCATCACGCCATGCATAGGCGGCAATGCAGGTTGCCAGCGGCGCCAGCGCGACCAGTGCAGCAAGTAGCCCGGCCAGGATCAGCCCGCGCTTTTGCCAGATCGGCCGCCGTACACCTCCGCCATAAACCCCAGCATGGATGGCAAGGCAGGCAGTCGCGCCAAGCACATCGCTGAACACATCGGTCAACGACGAACCCCGGTGCGTGAACTGCTGGGCAATTTCCGTCAACGCGCCGACCAAGATGGCGATACCGAGTGCGCCCAGGTAGGGCAGCCACCACTGCGCAACAGGCGCCGCCGGTCGCGCGCGGAGTACAGCAAGCGCCATCAATGCCATGGCGCCAAAGGCCAGCGGGTGACCGGTCTTGTGCAGGACATGCAAAAATCGGGTCGAATTCGGCAGCCCGGCAAACACCACCAGCGCCGCGAGGGCGAGCGAGGCGGCAACGTAATAGGCGGTGGCGACGGCTGGGATGCGTTTGTCTGACATGACTCGCCCGGTATCCTGATTTTTCGGCATGGCATCCGGAAGTTGCCTGCGCGCATTGGCGATGTCGCCCTTTCGCAGACCGTTTGGCGACCGTCGCGACGTCAAATGGAAACGCACGGCCGGCGAACGGTTGGGTGTCGGCTGGCAGGACGCGGCAATGGCGTGACAAAAAGTTGCGATGTCGCAAATGCACTGCATGCTAATCTACGATCAAACCGTGCGCAAACCTCATGTCGACATTGTTGCCAGAAACCATTGAGCAGTCGCTGCCCCGAAAGCTGGGAAAGTACACGCTGACCAGGGTGCTCGGCACCGGATCCACCAGCACGGTCTACCTTGCCGAGGATCCGTTTCACCAGCGCGATGTCGCGATCAAGGTGATCCAGAAAAAGACCATTGACGATCCGGAAAGCAGGCTTGCCGACATGAGCCTGCAGATGGAATCTGCTCTGCTTGGCAAGATTGACCACCCGCACATCGTCAAGGTCTACGACGTGGTCGAGGAAGGGGACGAGCATTACATCGTCATGGAGTATGTCGGTGGCGGAACCATGGAGCGGCATTGCGCCCGCGGCATGCTGCTCAGCTATGAAGCGGTGGTGGATACGATATTCAAATGTGGCAAGGCGCTTGAGTACATGAACGGCGTCGGACTGATTCATCGCGACATCAAGCCGGCCAACATACTGGTCACCCCCACCAACGACATTCGACTGAGCGATCTTGGCGCCTCGCTGATGGCCGCGCGTGCCGGGCAGAGCGATGCCGGGGTCGGCACCCCTTTTTACATGTCACCCGAACAGTTGGTGTCGCACCCGCTGGATTTTCGCAGCGACATGTTCTCGCTGGGCATCGTGTTCTATGAACTGCTGACGGGCGAAAAGCCGTTTGACGGCCCGAATATGCAAATGCTGCTGCACCAGGTGTTTACCGCCACACCGGTTGCCCCAAGCAAAATCCGCCCGAGCGTGCCCAAGGCGCTCGACGCCATTGTCGCGCGCATGCTGGGCAAGCTTCCGTCGGAACGGTACGAGTCCTGGCGCGAATGCCTTGATGAACTGGTCAGCGTGGCCTCGGTTGCGCCGGATGAAGTCCTGCCGATCAATCTGTCCAGCGCCAGCGAGCGGTTTCGCCTGTTGCGCGAGTCGACTTTTTTCCGATTTTTTTCCGACGAAGACCTTTGGCACGTCCTGGAAATTGGCACTTTCGAGCCAATTTACCAGGGCGATGTGCTGATCCGGGAAGGCGACGCGGGTGGCTACTTCCTGATTCTGCTTGGCGGACAGGCCCGTGTATCCAAACAGGGGCGGTTGATCGACCTGGTGCCGAGCGGCATGAGTATCGGCGAAATATCCTATGTGCTGGAAGGCCGCGTGAAACGCAACACGACTTGCGTTGCCGTGACCGATGGCATTGTGCTGCGCATTTCGGACGAAGCATTGCGCGGCGCGTCGGATGTCTGCCGCTCAAGATTCGAGAAGACGTTCCTGCAAACCATGGCAAGCTGGCTGGTCGACGCGGACAAGCGATTGGGCGCCGTGCCCTAGCTGCTGAGGCCGGCACCATGGCGCCGAACTTGATCAGCGCGGCGTGGCAGACAGGGCGATTGGTTTGCTGCGCAGCGCCGCCACGATCGCGTCGACACGCCGGGCCACCTTGTCGCCTGTCGCCGGCTGGGCAAATACCTCTGCCAGCCATCGCTCAATATCCTGGTGTGTGATGTTGACCGGCTGCCGCGCTTCAATGGCGTTCTTCATTGCCCGCAACTTGAGCTCGCGGCGTGCTGCCTCAAATTCGGCCGGCGACGCAATATCCAGCGCCGACTCGATCTGCAGCATTGACTGCTGCAAGCCGGGTGATTCCGCCATCGCCGGCTGCGCGCCCTGTGCGGCGGCAAATCGCCGCGATAACGCGCTCTCCCATTCTGCCGTGAGCGGGGCCAGCGCTGCCCAGCGTGCTGCAATATCTCCGCCAGGGCTGCCAGCCTCGGCCTCGCGGCAGATCGCCAGTTTGGCGGCGACCAGATCACAGGTCTGCTGCCAGGCACGCTGTGCGCTGCCGGCAAGGTGGGCTTGCGCCGCGTCGCGCGCGCGGCGGAATCGCTGTTCCAGCCGCGCAGCGTCGGCCCGTGCCGGCTCGCCGGCTCTGCGCCACTCGCCGTCCACCTCGTGCACGATCTTGCGGATCTCGGCGGCGGCCGTGTCTGCAGACACGGCGTCCAGGCGCGCGATCAGCGCTTCACGCTGCGTGCGCGCGCCACTCCACTCGGCGTCGCGTGCCGCATGGGCCGCTTCGCGCTGGGCGAACACGGCATCGGTGGCGGCCTTGAACTGTCCCCACAGGACATTTTCGACCTTGCGCGCCAGTGGCAAACTCTTCGCATGTTGCTGCCATTCAGCCTGCAACTCGCGCACCCTTGCCGCGCTGTCCCGGGCCCGGCCGTCATTGGCCAGTGCCTTGGCACGCTCGATCAGTTTTTCACGTTTCAATTGTTCGACGCGCCGCGCTTCCTGCAGCGGCAGCTCAACGCGGGCAACGGCCGCTTTCAGCTTCTGGTCCAATGCTGCCTGCGCCTTGCGCGGCACCGTGTGCTCGATCGGACCGAGTTTTCGCCACTCCGCCTGGAACTGCTCAAGGTGTCGTGCGAGCGCGCGAAAATCCGGCGGTTGCTCCGCGCTGCCGGTTGCCACCGCATCCAGCGTGGCGATGAGCACCTGGCGGGCCGCGAGATTTTGCGCGCGGGCCTCCTTCAGCTTTGCCAGGTGCGCCGCAACCGGCAGATAGGCCGTCTTCAGCGCGCCGTCAAAGCGCAGCCACAAGGTGCGATTGGTCGCACCGCCCAGCTTATCCAGCTGTTTCCATCTTTCGCGCAGATTGTCGATCGCATCCGCATGCGCCTTGACCGCGAGCTTCTCGGCGGCACCGGCTTTGGCCAGGGCCTCGGCTTCCACCACCAGGTCATCGCGCACGCGGCCGCCGCCCCAGTGTTGCCAGCCCTTGAGCCGCGCCACCTCCGCCTGCAGCGATTCGATGCGCTGCTGCAGCTTCCTGTCCGGCGCGGCGCCCTGCAGCAGTTCGTCCAGCGCACCAAGCTGTGTCGTGGCCTCGCCAACGTGGCCCTCGGCAAGCGCAATTTCACCGAGAGTGACCAATGCAGCGACTTTTTCTGACCTGGCCTGCCGCTCGGCTTTGCTTTGCTCGACGTGCAGCTGTTTTTCTGCCGCGGCCTGCGTCTGATGCGCCAGTACCCGGCCGTGTTGCCACTGGTCAAATCGCTTTTCCAGCGCCGTCATCATTGCGCGATCGTTCACCGCTGGCAACGCCTGCCACCTTGAAACGACATCGGCAGGCACGCTCTCGCCGGCCAGCGAAAGTTCATCCAGTATTGCAACGCGTACGCTCACCTGCTCGGCCAGCGCCAACGCGTCACTCAGCCGCCCGGACGCCGCCGCGACCTGCGCGGCTTTGGCATCGTCGGCAGGCGGTGCAGCAGCCAGGCGGGATTCGACATCCTGCCGCGGGGCATCGAGGTCGGCCGCCGGCGCGCTGCCCTCGGCCACATTTGCAGCAACGGCGGCCAAATGCGACGCGGCGCCATTCGCTTCGGCCGCCCACCGCTTGGAGTGCAGGAGGCGATCACCGCGCTCGCGCGCCAGCGCTGACAGGTCCGCCAGCGCGGCGGAAAAAAGTGCGACCTGCGATTCTTCGAGCAGCGCCGGGTCAATCGCCTGCCATGCGCGGTCAAGCTCGACCAGACGATTGGCGGGCAATTGCGCCTCATTGCGAAGGGCGGTTGCCGCAGCGATCAATTCGCCGGCCTGTTCGCGCGCCGCGCGCCGCGCCACCGACAACTCATGTCGCTGCTTGGCTTCCCGATGCACGCGCCGGTCATGATTTCGAAATTCGCGCTCAGCGGCCTTCAGCGCTTCTTCGCTCGACAGCGATTGAATCGCGGCGAGCTTTATTTCTTCCAGCGGCGCCTCTTTGGCGAGCGCCAGCAGTGATTCGTCGCTGCCGCCGGCCGCTGCCAGCCTGGCCTCCCACAACGCCTTGTCAGGGACAGCGGCAGGCTCCTGTATGGGCTGGCTGGGTGCGGCTTCGACCGCGGAATCTTTCTTGAAAATCTTGCTGAACATGTGGGATGCGTCTGGTGGGCAATGGAAGGCGCATTTTGACACTTATCCACGTCGCAGTCGTTGCGGGTGTCGTGCAGTGAAAAAAGTACCGCTGGTTACGCTGAATCAGCACCATGCGAATCGTGAAACTCCAGCACTGGCGCGGCCTCCAGCGGAATATGCCGCCAGAAGGCGCGCCAAATGGCGATCTACGTTTTCTGGATCACAAGTACGCTCAAGTTCGATGGCTCGCGAGGCACCGGGATGTCCGCAGGGACATCCCGCTGTCCACGCTGCCCCACCTCGCGCCCTGCATGGCGCTCGGATTCGCGAGGCACCGGGATGTCCGCAGGGACATCCCGCTGTCCACGCTCATCCACTGTTGCGCAGGCCGGCGGCGAGGCCGTTGATGGTCAGGTGGATGGCGCGCTTGGTGCGCTCGTCAGTCTGGCCGGCACGATAGCGTCGCAGCAGGTCGATCTGCAGGTGGTTCAGCGGGTCAAGATAGGGAAAACGATTGCGGATGCTGCGCGCCAGCGCTGGATTGTCTTCGAGAAAGGTGGTGGTGCGGGTGATCGCACGCAGCATCTCAACGGTGCGCTGCCATTCGCTGCGGATGTCACCAAAGATGGCATCGGCGAGCTGCCGGTCCGGCACCAACTGCGCGTACTTTTCCGCGATCGCCAAGTCGGTCTTGGCCAGCACCATGTCCATGTTTGCCAGCACCGTTCGGAAGAACGGCCAGTGCGCATACATTTCCTGAAGCTGGCCCAGGGCAGCAGTCCGGCCTTCCGGCGCGCTGGCAAGCCAGGCCTCCACGGCGCTGCCAAAGCCGTACCAGCCGGGAATCGACAGGCGCGCCTGGCTCCAGCTGAACACCCAGGGAATGGCGCGCAGGTCGGCAATCGATTGCGATGGCTTGCGCGACGCCGGCCGGCTACCGATGTTGAGCCCGGCGATTTCGCCGATCGGTGTCGCCGCGCGAAAAAAAGTGACAAAGTCAGGGGTGTCATAAACCAGCTTGCGATAGCTGTCACAGGCGGCCACGGAGAGCTTTTCCATCACCTGCCACCAACCCGGCGCGTCGACACGCTCCACCGCGGGAAAATTCGATAAAAGCGCGGCTGACACCAGCGTCTCGAAATTTCTGCGCCCCAGTTCCGTGTCCGAGTACTTGGCGGCAATCACCTCTCCCTGTTCGGTGATGCGCAGTCCCGCTGACGAACAACCGTCCGGCTGTGCCTGGATCGCCTCAAAGGTCGGCCCCCCGCCGCGACCCACCGTGCCGCCGCGGCCGTGAAACAGCCGGATACGAACACCGGCCTCGTGCCCCAGGTCAACCAGGCTCTTCTGCGCCCGGTACAGTTCCCAGTTGGCGGTCAGGTAGCCGCCATCCTTGTTGCTGTCCGAATAGCCGAGCATGATTTCCTGCAGCCCGCCCTGGCTTTCCAGCCACTGGCGGTACAGCGGCAATGCAAACGCCTGGCGCATGATGTCAACGCAGGCGCGCAGATCGGAAATGGTTTCGAACAGGGGCACGATGGCAATGCCGAGCTGCGGCTTGCCGTCGCGCGCGCGCAGCGAGCCGGATTCCTTGAGCAGAATGCCGACTTCCAGCAGGTCGCTGACCGATTGCGCCTTGGAAATGATGGCGTGGGGCACCGCTTCATCGCCGTAACGCGCGTTGATGTCGGCGGCGGTGATGAATACGCCGAGCTCGATCTCGAGCAACGGCGAGTACGACTCGTTGGTGACTCGCAACGGCCGCGGGTTGGCCAGTTCGGACAGCAGGCAAGCGACACGGTCCGTCTCATCAAGTGCCAGATAATCCGCACACACGTTCGCCTTTTGCAGCAGTTCGGCCACCACCACTTCATGCACATCCGAGTTCTGCCGCAAGTCGATTGAGGCCAGGTGAAAGCCGAAGATGTCGACCGCATAGCGCAGTCTCGCAAGCCGGCCGTCGGCAAGCGGCCCGGCGGCATGGGTCGCCAGCGAGGCCGCGATGGTGTCGAGATCGGCACGAAACGCCGCCGGGCTGGCATAAGGCTCAAGCCTGCATTCCGGCCGGCGTATCGGTTCGCCTCCGGTCAGCACAGACATGCTGGCAGCCAGGCGACCGTACACGCCGGTCAGCGCCTGCCGGTACGGCTCATCCTGGCGATGTGCCGAGGTATCGCCCGAACTCGCCGCAAGCATCGTCAACGCGGCAGTCGGCTTGACCAGGCGGCTCGACATCGACAACTCGGCACCGAGCCGGTGTACCTCGTACAGGTGATGCTCGAAAGCAACCAGGGCCTGGCGACGCATGGCGTCGGCGAGCGATTCAGCGGTCACAAAGGGATTGCCGTCCCGGTCACCGCCGATCCATGATCCCATTTTGAAAAACGGCGGCACCCTTCGCCCGGCGCCCAGTGCGCGCTCCAGGTCGACATAGATGGCGGGCAACGCCGACAGGAACGTATAGCGATAGAAGCTGAGGCCATTCTCGATTTCATCGATCACCCGCAGTCGCGACAGGCGCAACATGGCGGTTTGCCAAAGCTGCAGCACCACCCGGCCCAGTGCCGTTTCGGCGTCCTGTCGTTCATCGTCCAGCAGGTCGGGTCGCTCCAGCTGCGACAGGAAACTGGCGACATCGCGCGCGCAATCGAGCACGGTCTTGCGCTGCACCTCGGTCGGATGGGCGGTCAGGACCGGGCTGACACGCGCCGACGCGAGCCATGCATGGGTATCTGCGGGCGATACACGTTGCTGTTCCAGTCTGTCGAGCGCGTGAAGGATGCTGCCGGACTGGGGCGGCGAGCCGGCGCGGCGGTGCGCGCGGCGCCTGCGGTTCTGGTGGCGATCTTCGGCGATGTTGGCCAGCAGCGAAAAATGGCTGAACGCGCGCACCACGTTCAGCGTGTGCTCGGTCGACAACCCGTCGAGCTCTGCCGCCAGCCGGTCGCGCAGTCGCGCTGCCTCATCCTCAGCCGGGCCGCGACGCAGGGCAACGGCCAGCTGGCGGATGTGCTCCACCCGATCAAAGGTTTCGGTCCCGTTGGCGTTGCGAATCGCCTCGCCCAGCAGGCGACCGAGATACTGGATTTCCTGTCCCAGCAGCGCGTCTTTTTCGCCTTCCGACATTGTTCGAAGCTCCAAGGGTTGGTGACCAAACGGTGGCACGGCGCTCTTTTCAATATCGCCGGCGCCGGACGGCAGTGCGCGCTTATTCCTGGGTATGCGAGACCATGCGTGCAAGCCGGTTACCGGCCCCGCTGGCGTCGCCGATGCGGTTTGCGCGCGCCTTGGCGGCGTCCGGCCGCAGCATTTCCTGCGCACCGGTTCGCATCGCCACGCCCACGGCCAGAATATCGATGATCAGCAGGTAAAGGATGCGGCTGATCATCGGCACCTGGGTGGCGACATCCTCCGAGTGATCAATCGCAATGGTGATGGTGGCGCGCTTGGCCAGCGGCGACTGGTTGGCGGTAATGGCAATCACCTGGGCGCCACGCTCCAGCGCCGTATCAACCGCCGCGTTAAGTTCCGCAATGCGGCCGGTGCTCGATACCACCACCACCACATCGTCCGCGGTCAACACATTGGCGGCCATCAGTTGCAGGCGCGGTTCGGTGTGGGCGCTGGTCGGCAGGCCGAAGCGCAGAAACTTGTACTCCGCATCCTCGGCCACGATGCCGTAGTTGCCGACGGCAAAGAACTCGATTCGCTTGGCCTTGAGCAGGGTTTCAATGGACTGGTCGATGGCCTTGCGGTTGATCTGGTCGCGCACCTGCAGGATCGCGCTCGCCGTGTTGCCAAGCACCTTGTCGCCGAGTTCGACCGACGAATCGGCGCCCGTTACCAAGGTGTGCGTCACCGGTATGGTGCCGGTCAGGCTGGAGGCAAGGCGCAGCTTGAAATCAGACAATCCGTCGCACCCCAGCGTGCGGCAGAAGCGGACCACGGTTGGCTGGCTGACTTCCGCCGCACGGGCGATTTCCATGATCGGGTCGCTCAGGATGGAACGCGGCCGCATCAGCACCAGGTTGGCCACCCGGCGTTCTGCCGGCGAGAAGTCACCCTGAGACTGGCGCACCCGATCCAGTATCGACGCACCGACGCCGCGCTTGCGCAATTGTGCGTCGAGAATCGCGGCAGCGCCGACAAAGGTCGCACTCTCGGCGGTGATGACAAAGGTGGGGATGTTTGCAACGTAGGCAGAAAATCGCCCCTTTGCCTCAAATCGACGACGGAACGGCGAGGTGTCGAAGTAGGCGCCCAGCCTGGGCACGATCGCGCCACCGATGAAAATGCCGCCAAATGCGCCCAGCGTGACGGCGAGGTTGGCAGCCACACTGCCCAGGATGCTGCAAAAAACCTCGAGCGCCTGCGCGCATTCGGCGCATTTGCCGGACAATCCGCGCGCGGTGATGTCGGTTGCCGCCAGCGACTGCGGTTCTTTGTCGGCAATCTTGCACAATGCGCGGTAGATAAGCTCAAGCCCGCTGCCGGACAGCAGCCGCTCGGCGGATACATGGTCGTACTGCGTCCAGGCAAATTCGAGAATCGCCGTTTCGCGCTCGTCGGCCGGTGAAAAACTGACGTGCCCACCCTCCGAACCCAACGAGATCCAGCCATCGTCGGCCGGGATCAGCCCGGACACACCCAGTCCGGTGCCGGCACCAAGCAAGCCGACCACGCTACGCGCACGCGCCGTCCCGCCGCCGACCTGGCGCCGCTGGTCATCACGCAAATGCGGCAGGCCTGCGGCAAGCGCCGTGAAATCGTTCACCACCAGCAACGTGTCCAATCCGCAATCAACGCGCGTCTGTTCGATCGAAAACTGCCAGTGGTAATTGGTCATCCGGACCAGGTCGCCCTCGACCGGATTGCTGATGGCGACCGCGGCATGCCGGACACCGCTGTCGCGCACGGTTTCAAAGTACGCGCGCAAGGCGCTGCCAAAATCCTTGTAGTCCGAGCACTTGACGGTACTGTGGCGCTCAAATCTGCCGCGCTCTGTTTCCAGTGCGAAGCGTGCATAGGTGCTGCCAATATCTGCCAGCAGGCGGGCGCCGTCATTGAAAGCCATAAGGAGTCTTTCCAGGAAAATTCACAGCTTTTGGGGGGCTGCTAACAAAAAGTTTCACGCTTTTTCGTAGTTTAACTACACTTGCCCGGTATTGTCACAGCCCAAAACATGACGCCGGAAAGATGCCGATGCAGAATGCGATGCCGCAGGTTTCGTTGATCCCCGATGGCCCGGTCGTGTCGCGGCTGATCGCCGGGGTTTGGCGAATGGCCGACTGGCAGATGACTGCCGCGGCCCGCCACGCATGGATCAGCGCCTGCCTGGAGCAGGGCATCAGTTCCTTTGATCACGCCGATATTTACGGCAACCAGACCTGCGAGGCGCTGTTCGGTGAAGCGCTGGCGCTCGAACCGGCCCTGCGGGACCGGCTGCAGCTGATCAGCAAATGCGGCATCCGGTTGGCGGGGCAGGCGCCGGACATGCAGTCCCCGCCCGTCCGCACCAAGCACTACGACACCAGTCGCATCCACATTGATCGCAGTGTCGAGAACAGCCTGCGGCGACTGCGCACCGACCATCTTGACGTCCTGCTGCTGCACCGCCCGGATCCGCTGATGGACGCAGACGAAGTCGCCGCGGCGTTCACGCTGCTGCGGGCAAGCGGCAAGGTGCGCTGGTTTGGCGTATCGAACCACAGCCCCTCGCAGCTGGCCCTGCTGCAATCCCGCCTGTCGTTTCCACTTGTCACCAACCAGGTTGAAATTTCACCCGCGCACGTTGACGCGTTGACCAGCGGCGTTTTGGCGCAGTGCCAGCAACTGCGCATGCGGCCAATGGCCTGGTCGCCGCTTGCCGGCGGCCGCCTGCGACAGATTACCGCCGTCGCCGACACGCTGCTGGAGGTGGGCGGACAATGCGGCTTGAGCCTTGAACAGGCCGCGTTGGCCTGGTTGCTGGCCCATCCAGCCGGCATTGTCCCCATCATTGGCACCGGCAGCCAGGAGCGCATCGCCCAGCTGGCACGGGCAACCACAGCCAGACTCGACCGGGAACAATGGTTCCAGATTTACCGCGCCAGTCTCGGTGCTGATGTCCCCTGAGGCGCCGTGCCGGCGAATGCGCCGGTGGCCGCCCATCCGGGGCGTCGTCGGCAAAGCTGCCGCCATGTCCGCGATTTCAGGCACAACAGCAGGGACTGTAGGCAAACTACACGACGAGTTCACCGCAAGAACCGCCAGACACCGTCAGCGAAGACCGGTACACAGTGAAAAATTGCATCGCCGCTGCTCCCGATACAAATCCGGCACAAACCCGTAGCCAGCGGAAAAGATTTACTTTTTTGTGTAGTTTTGCTACTTTTACAAACTTATGGCCAGTCCTGTCGGGACCAGCAGGCAACGAAGGCCCCATTCTTCTGCGTCACGTGGAACTTGGGCGCTGTAACAATCGGACCAATTGATCAAACATGACGCCACCAGCAGCAACGGCTACCAGCCGACCCATGGCCCTCCAATGTACTCAATGCGAGTAATTCCGGCCACGCCAGTCGTGCGGGACGACATTTCGATGACGCTGGCTGAAATCACCCGCAGCAAGCGCGTTGTACTGTTGCTCAAGGGCGAGGAAAAATTGCGCGTGTTCAAGCACGCGCTGGTGGCCGGAGATCCGCTTGCCTTGCCGGTTTGCGCTCTCGGCAACGTGGAGGTCTTCTGGTGTCCCTAAGCCTGCAAAGCACATACCCACTGCTGGTCGCGGACATCGGCGGCACCAATGTCCGGTTTGGCTGGGTCGCCACGCCCGGCGCCGCGCTCGACAACATCGACCTGTTTGCCTGTGCCAATTTTCCAGGCCCGATCGAGGCGACGGAGGCCTACCTTCGGCGCCATCTTGCCGGCACCCGGCCGGCGCGCTGCGTGATTGCCATTGCCACCGCTGTAACAGACGGACCGATCAAGGTAACCAACAGCGACTGGATCCTGGAAAGCGCCAGTTTTGCGACAGCCATCGGCGCGGCTTCGGTGGAGATATTCAACGACTTCGAAGCCATCGCTCTGGGGCTGCCGTCGCTAGCCGGATCCGACTACCGTCTGGTCGGGACCGCCCTGCCTGACTGCCGGTTTCCGATGGCGGTGATCGGCCCGGGCACCGGGCTGGGCGTCGCCGGCATCATGCCGGTTCGCGGACAGGCGGGCACCTGGCAGACACTTTGTGGTGAAGGCGGCCACGTCACCCTTGCGTGCAGCACCGAATACCAGAGCCAGATCCTGCGTGCCGCACGCGGCCAGTTCGCGCATGTTTCGGCGGAACGGCTGGTTTCCGGTATCGGCCTGCCAATCCTGCGCGATGCCGTGGCCAAGGTTGAGGGATTCAACGTTGACACCCCGCTGGGAGCCGAGGAGATCGGCACCCTGGGTGCCGCGCGCAGCGACCCGCTGTGCGAACGCACGATGGAAGTATTCTGTGAATTTCTCGGCTTGGTCGCGGGCAACCTGGCGTTGACCATGGGCGCGCGCGGCGGTGTCTTCATCGCTGGCGGCATCGTGCCGAAGCTTGGCGATTTTTTTGCCGCGTCCGGATTCCGCACGCAGTTTGAGGCAAAGGGCCGCTATCGCGAATACCTTCGCGCCATCAGTACCGCTGTCATCACCGCGCCGCACCCGGGGCTGCTTGGACTTGTCCTGCACGCACGCAAGCCGCCTGTTGCCGGCTAGGCAGCCACTGCAACTGTACCAGCCAAGTCAGTCCTGGACGAAGACCACGGCAGAGCGCGCCGGCACGCGGAACACGCCGCGCGTGCGTTCGTACGTTGCGCGACGCGCAATGCGGCGGTCCGCCGCGCCTGCCGCAAGATGCACCGGATGAAGCCGGAAAGCCGCATCCGCTGACGACGGAATGACAATTTCACGCTCGACCGGTCCGGCGTTAAGAAAGTAAATCAGCTCTGCGAATCGCGCACCCGGATAATTCTTCCCGCTGATTTGCGCCGCAATGACTCCCGGCACCTGGGCCGATCCGGTATTGTGAAATCGCAGGCGCGCGCGGATATCGCTGGCGGTGCGCAGGCGAAACAAGGTTGAACTATTCCGCATCCGCAGCAGATCGACAAACGCGTCGCGGGTCCAGGCGATCTCCTTGGGCGTGGGCTTGATAGCCGGATCTGCAAGCAGCGGTTTGATCAGCGGATAGTCGGCGGCGTTGTCCTGCGACGGCGGCATGCCGACCGCATAATTGTTGTCGCGAAAGGTCCAGTCCAGGCGATTGAACCAGTCGCCGGAATCAAAACTGTTTCGGTCCAGCGACTTGCTGCGCAGCATTTCAATGCCGGCATGAAAGTAGGCGATACCCTGGCTGAACATGTTTACCGCCGCTGCCACGATCTGCATCCGGGCACGGTCTTCGCGGCTTGTATCCGGGGGCAACTTGAAGACATTGATGTCAAACAGCGTCTGGTTGTCGTGATTCTCGACATAGTTCACGACCTCGGCCGGCTCGCTGACATAGCCGGCCGGTTGGCCGTTGTAATCGATCTCGCGCAACAGGCGCCGTTCATTTTGAAACGTCAGCAGCGGGTAGTCGCGGATCGAGCCCGCCAGTCCGACACGGACCAAATCCGCGGCCGCCAGCATACCGGCGCATGCCGGCTCGGACGACCGCGCCGGATCATCACCGCAGGCATTTGCGCCGAGGAATCCGCTGGCAGCAATCAGCCGCTGGCCGCTATCCGACGGGCCGCCGCCCCGCACCGCATCACGTGCGCGATCACTGAATGTCCCGATTCCGGTGCCATTGAGCGACAGTTGCGACGCTTGTACAAAGCGGGCGCCGTTGGCAACCTCGCCGAAGTTCCAGCCTTCACCGATCAGCTGAATGTCGCGTCCGGTCTCACGCTCGAGCCGGCGCTTCAATTCCAGCATCACCGACCGCGGCTGGTGTGCCATCAGATCAAACCGGAACGAGTCAATCCGGTACTCGCGCGCCCAGGTCAGTACCGAGTCGATCATCAGCTTCGCCATCATGCGATGCTCGGTCGCGGTGTTTTCGCAACAAGTCGACCGTTCGACCAGCCCGTCTGCATTGAGCCGGTGGTAATAGCCCGGCACAATCCGGTCGAGCACCGATTTGTCGTGCTGCCCTGAGGCGGCGGTATGGTTGTAGACGACATCCATGCCGACCCGCAGTCCGGCGCGATGCAGGGCAAGCACCATCTCGCGCAATTCGATGATGCGTCGCGCGCCGTCCTGCGCGTCGGTCGCGTAACTTCCCTCCGGCGCGGTGAAGTGCAGCGGGTCATAGCCCCAGTTGAAACAGTCCCGATCCTTCACCGCGGTGATGGCTGCCTGCGGCCCCTCACTGTCCGGTCCCTGCCGGAATGCCGGCCCGGCCGGCGTCACACAGCCTCGTTCGGGTATGGTTGCCAGGTCAAATACCGGCAGCAGGTGAACATCGGTCAGGCCCGCCGCGGCAAGCCGTTTCAGATGGCGCATGCCATTTGATCGGGCATCCGTGAATGCCCGGTACTTGCCGCGATGCGCCAGTGGAACGCTCGAATCATTGATCGAAAAGTCACGAACATGGAGTTCGTAAATCACCATGTCGGTCTGCACGCTGACCCGGGCCGGCAACGGCGTTGCATCCCACTCTCGTGGTTTCAGCGATCGATCTCCCAGTTCCGCGACGTAGCTGCGCCGGGAATCGGTCGTCAGGCTGACTGAATACGGATCGGTCACGCGATTGCGCACCATGCCGGATCCCGGCACAAAAACATCAACCAGATAGGTGTAGTACCGGTGGCGAAGGTCGCGGGCAATGGCGGCGTTCCAGACACCGGTCGACGGGTCCCATTGCATGCGTTCCACGCGCTGCGCGGCGCCGGTCGGGGTGCCATAGAGGCAAAGCGAAACGGCTTTCGCGGTCGGTGCCCAGATCGAAAATCCGGTGCCGCCGCTGCCCACCGCAACACCGAGCCGCGAATCGTAGGCGGAAGCAAAAAGGTCGTCGAGCGCAGCGGCGAGCTGGAGCGCGGAAGCAGCGATCACAATGCCTTGGCTGTCTTCGTGTACCAGCAGCGTCTGCTGCTGATGCATTGCGCGCACTGCCTCGTCCATTGCCCCGCTTGTCGACAGGTATATGCCGGCGCCCAGATAATCGAATCTGGCCGCCACATCCCGGTCGGGATGGTCTGCCATCAGTTCCAGATCAAGTGCGCCGTCAGCGTTGGCGACCCGTTGCCCGGCTTGAATCATCAGCCTGCCCGACGCCGAATGGTACAGGCGGAAGCGGTCGCCGCTGTTGGCGCGCATCCCGGGCCACTTGATCACGCCCCTGCTGGTCCAGACGGCGCGAGCTGCCGCGGTTGCACCGACACCCGCCGGATCAAGCCCGATCCAGTTTTCGACCCGGTCGCATGCCTCTTGCAGCGACGCCTGGTCGGGTGCCAGTTGGGCGGCAGCTGGCGGGGCCAGGGCCAGGTTGACGCCAGCAAGCAAACCCAGCGTCGCCCGCCAAACTCGTGAGCCGGTCCGCATCCTGTTTATCAAGCGGTGGCAGACCGGCTCAGGCCGGTCGTTGCAGCGGCTCAAACGGGCCGCGTCCGCTTGCTGCCGTGAGCAGCGAGAGCACCCGGCCGGGTTCATGGCCGACCATGCTCCATTCGAATCGCCATTGCCAGTTTTGTTCACAGGTTCCGGGCACGTTCATCCGGTGCGCACTGCCGAGGCCGAGAACATCCTGCAACTGGAAAACCACGGTGTTGGCGACCGAATTGCACGCTGCGCGGATCATGCCCCAATGAATGTCATGCTCGCCGGCTGCCAGGTAGGTGCCGGCGAAGGTCCGCTCGCGGTCACTGGTCGCCTGCCACCAGCCACGGGCGGTATCGTTGTCATGCGTGCCGGCATAGACCACTGTATTGCGCTGGTAGTTGTGCGGCAGGAATTCATGCGCAGCATCCCGGCCAAAGGCGAACTGGAGAATGCGCATGCCGGGAAATCCGCAATCGTCGCGCAGCGCGGTAACGTCCGGCGTGATCAGGCCAAGGTCCTCGGCCACAATCGGCAGCTTGCCGAGCGCCGTCTCGATGGCCGCAAACAATGCGCGGCCCGGACCGGGCAGCCAGCGGCCCTCAACGGCGGTCGGGCAATCGGCGGGAATTTGCCAATAACCGGCGAAGCCGCGGAAATGGTCGATGCGGATCATGTCTGCCTGTTCCAGCGCCCGCTGCACGCGCGATTTCCACCATGAATAGCCTTCCTTCCGCATGACATCCCAGCGATAGAGCGGATTGCCCCAGCGCTGCCCGGTCGGCGCCATGTCGTCGGGCGGCACGCCGGCTACCGCCAACGGCTGGAACGATTCGTCAAGCAGGTAGAGGTCCGGTCGCGCCCAGCAATCCGCACTATGGTGGGCGACAAAAATCGGCAGGTCTCCCATGATCGCGACACCCTTCGCATTGGCATACGATTTCAGTGCCGCACATTGCGTATCGAAGCACCACTGGACGAACTCCCAGAATGCAATTTCGCCGGCATGCGTCGACCGCGCGCGCTTGAGTGCGGCCGGGTCGCGCCGCATCAGCGGCTGTTCCCACTGCCACCACGGCTGGCCGCCATGCGCCTGTTCCAGCGCCATGAACAGCGCATAGTCTGGCAGCCAGTGCGCCTGTGCCGTCCGCCAGCGCGCCAGCGACGCACGCTCGGATTCCGTCGCTCGCGCCAGAAACCCGCCTGCCGCCTCGCGCAGGCAGGCCATGCGCCATGGCTGCACCGCGGCGTAGTCCACGCGATGCGCCTCGAACCCGCCAGCCGGCAATGGCGGGGACGCCAGCCAGCCGCGCGCAACCAGCGGCTCAATGGCGACCATCAGCGGGCTGCCGGCAAACGCCGAAACACTCTGGTACGGCGAGTTGGCGGGACCGATCGGCGTTGCCGGCAGCCACTGCCAGATGCTCTGGCCGCTGCCGGCCAGCCAGTCGACAAAGAAATAGGCATCCGGCCCGAAATCACCGACGCCGTGTGGCCCGGGCAACGACGTGACGTGCAGCAACACGCCCGCGCTGCGCCGGTCAAGTACATTGTTCATGGCTGCCTCTCCCCGATATCAAATCATTCCAGTTGGCGCAGGACAAGCAGCGCGCGGCCGGGTGCACGCAACAGCGCCGGTGCGAAAAATTCGGCGCCGGGCGGCAACTCAGCGCTGCTGTCAATGGCCAGCTGCCAGCGGCCCGCGGGCAAACCAAAGTCAGTTTCATGCGGTTCCGGGTTGAACAGGATTGCCAGTTGCGCTGCGCCGCCCGCCAGCGTCGCCGGCGCCGACAGCAGGCAGGCAAACGCGTGCTGCCCGCCGACATGCCAGTCGCGCGTCTGCATTTCATTGCCATCCGCGGCGAGCCACTTGACGGTAGCGTCGCGGTCAGACTGCGCGCTGGCAACGAACCATCGATCACGTCGCAGCAGCGGCTCGGCACGGCGCAGGGCAAGCACCGACGCCACGAACGCACAGAAGTCTCGGTCGGCCTGTTCCCAGCCCAGCCAGCCGGTCGGATTGTCCTGGCAGTAGGCATTGTTGTTTCCTCCCTGGCTGTTGCCGAACTCGTCACCCGCACAAACCAGCGGCGTTCCCTGCGCGAGCAGCAACGTGGCGATCATCGCTCTTCGGACGCGACAACGGGTCGCATTGATGGTGGCATCCGTGGTTTCGCCCTCTTCGCCGAAATTGGCGCAAAGCTCGTTGTCGCGCCCGTCGCGATTCTGTTCGCCGTTGGCCGCGTTGTGCTTTTGCCGGTAACTGACCACGTCTGCCAGCGTGAAACCATCGTGCACGCTGACGAAATTCACGCTGGCGGTGGGTGGCCGGTGGCGATGGTGAAAGAAATCGCTGGAAGCCGTGAAGCGGCGCGCCAGTTCACCGCGTCCCACGCCGGTCAGCAACCAATAGCCGCGCACCGCATCGCGAAAGCGGTCATTCCACTCCATGAATCGCCCGGGAAAATGTCCCAGCTGATAGCCGTCATGTCCCGCGTCCCAGGGCTCCGCGATCAGGTGCACCCGCGACAGGACCGGGTCCTGCAGCAGCGCGCAGAAAAATGCCGCGCACGGGTCGTAGCCGGAGCGCTTTCGTCCCAGCACCGGCGCGAGGTCAAAGCGAAAACCGTCGACGCCCATTTCGTTGACCCAGTAGCGCAGCGAATCCAGTACGAACTGCGTCACGCGCGGGTGTTCCACGTTCAGGGTGTTGCCGCAGCCGGTCAGGTTTTCACAACGCGACTTGTCGTCCGGCAGCAGCCGGTACCAGCTATGGTTGTCCAGCCCGCGGAAGCTGACGGTGGGACCGAATTCATTGCCTTCGGCGGTATGGTTGTAGACCACGTCAAGTACCACCTCAATGCCGCTGCGGTGCAGTGCATCCACCATCGCCCTGAACTCGGCCGCAACGGCAGCCGGATCGGCATGGTGCGCGGCGAGGCGCGGATCGGGACAGAAAAATCCAAGCGTGTTGTAGCCCCAGTAGTTATGCATGCCGCGATTGGCCAGCCCGACTTCATCCACACAATATTGCACCGGCAGCAATGACAGCGTGGTCACGCCCAGCCTGGTGAAATGGTCAATGGCCACCGGGTGCGCCAGCGCGGCATAGGTGCCGCGCAGGTTTGCCGGGATGTCCGGATGCGCCGCGGAAAATCCCTTGACGTGCACTTCATACATGACCACGTCGGCCAGGCGGTGCCGGGGTGCCGGCGGCCGATCGGCGGACCCGGCGACAGCGGCGACCCGGGCTTTGAGTGCATAGCCGGCATTGTCGCGGGTATCAAACGAGCGCAGGCCCTCGGGATGCCCAAGTTCATAGCCGTGGTGCTCGGCGCGCCAGCCAAATTGCCCAATGATTTCTCTCGCCCACGGATCGAGCAGCAACTTGCTGCCATTGAAGCGGTGGCCGGCATCTGGCTGGTAAGGACCGTGCGCGCGCAAACCATAAACCAGTCCGGCGCCGGCACCCGGCAGGAAACCGTGAAATACGTCGTTGTGCGGGCCATGCAAGGGGTAGCGCCGAAGTTCGCGCGATCCCGCCGCATCGAAGATGCAAAGTTCGATCATCCCGGCATGTTCGGAAAACACCGCGAAGTTGATTCCGCCGTCGCGCAGCTCGGCACCCATTGGCTCGGCAACACCCTCGAGCAACGCTGGCGCCAGTTGAAATCCGCTGGTCATCACGCCGCCACCAGGAACAAGGTTGCCAGCGGCGGCAGATTCAGGCTGATGGAAAACGCGTGGCCATGTGCAGGGGTGGGGTGCGGGCAGATCCGACCTGATGCATTGCCGAGATTGCCGCCGCCATACGCCGCGGCATCGGTATTGAGCGCTTCCTGCCAGGCGTGGGTGCCGTCCGGCAGGCCGATACGGTAGCCTTCGCGCGGCACCGGCGTGAAATTGCACACCACCATCACCTGTCCGCCGCGGCCGTCGTGGCGCAACCAGGCGAATACCGATTGCTCGGCATCCGTCGCCACCAGCCATGAGAATCCGCTCGCTTCGCAATCCCGCGCATGCAATGCCGGCTGTTGCCGGTAGAGAAGGTTGAGGCCGCGCACCAGCAGCTGCACGCCGGCGTGCAGTTGGTCCTGCACCAGGTGCCACGGCA
>CAYQKN010000051.1:0-22532 GCA_964417885.1 uncultured Burkholderiales bacterium
CGACCACGTAACGGATGCCGGGCACCGTCAGCGAGGTTTCGGCCACGTTGGTGGCGAGCACGATGCGCCGCCGGTTGCCGGGCTGGAATACGCGGTCCTGCTCGGCGTTGGACAGGCGCGAATACAGCGGCAGCACTTCGGTGTGTGCCGGGTGATGCTTCCGCAGCGCCTCGTCACAATCGCGGATCTCGCGTTCGCCCGGCAGGAACACCAGCACATCGCCTTCGTGCGTTTCGTGAAAAATCTCGTCCACCGCCTTGACCACGGCGTCCTCGATCGGCACCGCGTCCTCGGCATCGTCGAGAAAGTGCTCGGGACGATAGCGGACTTCCACCGGGTAGGTGCGGCCGGACACTTCAATGATCGGCGCGCCATCGAAGTGGCGGGAAAAGCGCTGCGGATCGATGGTGGCCGAGGTGATGATCACTTTCAGGTCGCGGCGCTTCGCCACCAGTTGCTTGACATAGCCGAGCAGGAAATCGATGTTGAGGCTGCGCTCATGCGCCTCATCGATGATCAGCGTGTCGTAGCGCCGCAGGCTGCGGTCGCTGTGGGTCTCGGCCAGCAGGATGCCGTCGGTCATGACCTTGACGAAGGTGTTGTCGTCGGTCTGGTCGTTGAAGCGGATTTTGTAGCCGACCGCGTGGGTGCCGGCCGCACCCAGCTCCTTGGCCAGACGCGACGCCAGGCTGCGCGCCGCAATCCGCCGCGGTTGGGTGCAGCCGATGATGCCGTCGATGCCGCGCCCCAGCTCGAGGCAGATTTTCGGCAACTGCGTGGTCTTGCCCGAACCGGTTTCGCCGCACAGGATCACCACCGGGTGTTTGCGGATCAGCTCGGCGATCTCATTGCGCCGACTGGCGATCGGCAGGGCGTCGTCGAACAGAGGACGCGCGACCGCGGCGTGGCGCTGGCGCCGGGCGGCGTAGCGCTCGCGCGACGCCGCCAGCGCCTCAGCCAGCTGCCGGTCGAGCTGATCATGCGGCTGGTTCTGCTGCACGCTTTGCTGCCGCTTGCGTGCCAGCGAGATCAGGCGTCCGCGATCAGCCGGCAGCACATCGTCGAATTGCATCGGTTCATGGGACATGGTCCGCGCATTTTACGTGGTCATTGCCGCTTTCCCCGTCATCGCCATCCGCGCCCGAGCCGCGTTTCCGCGGCGCGTTTGATCGCGGACAACCCCGGCGCGGCGGCCGCAGGTAGACTGGGATTTTCCATTGCCCGGCCGCAACGCATGACCATCGCCATTCTCAGCGACATCCACAGCAACCGCGAGGCGCTCGAAGCGTGCCTCGCGCACGCCCGCGCGCAGGGAGCCACCCGCCATGTGTTCCTCGGCGACCTGGTCGGCTACGGTGCCGATCCGGGGCCGGTGGTGGATCTGGTCCGCGAGCACGTCGAACGCGGCGCGCTGGCGGTGCGCGGCAATCACGACCAGGCCATCGACCAGTCGGCCGGCTACATGAATGACTCTGCGCAGCGCGCGATCGAGTATGCGCGCAGCGTGCTGTCCGCTTCGCAGGCCGCGTTCCTGCGCGAGATGCCGATGATGGTGCGCGAAGGCAATTGCTGCTTTGTCCATGCCTCGGCCGACACGCCGGACCGCTACCCCTACATTGACTGTCCGGTCGCGGCCGCGACCTGTGTCGCCGCCGCCGCGACCGCCTATACCTTCGTCGGGCACCTTCACGATCAGCAGCTTTACTTCCAGGTGCGCGCGCCGTCGATGATGCTGTTTCGTCCCACGCCGGGCATCGCGGTGCCGGTGCCGGCGCACCGGCGCTGGCTGGCCGTGGTCGGGTCGGTCGGCCAGCCGCGTGATCGCAATCCGCAGGCCGCCTATGTCCTGTTTGATCCGGCGCGGGCAACGATCATGTTTTGCCGCGTCGCCTACGATCATGCCGGCGCGGCCGCGCGCATCCGTGCCGCCGGATTGCCAGAATCCCTCGCCAGCCGGGTGGAAAATGGATACTGATGTGACCCGCTCGACCCCCGCTGCGCTGGCGCCGGGAACGGAAATCGACGGCTTTCGCGTCGCCGAATTGCTGCATGAAGGCGGCACTGCCTGGCTCTACCATGTCACACCGAGCGATGGCACCGATCCGGGCTTTCCGCTGGTGATGAAAGTACCGAAGGTGGGGGCGGGTCAGCCTGCCGAAAGCATTCTCGGCTATGAGACCGAAGCGATGATCCAGCCGGCATTGCGTGGCTCGTCGGTGCCGCGCTTTGTCGCCAGCGGTGACCTGGCGCGCCTGCCGCACCTGACCATGGAGTGGGTGCGCGGCAAAAGCCTGGCTGCCTTTGCTGGCGAGGCGCCGTTGCCGGTCGACACGGTCGCGCGCCTCGGTGCCGCCGTCGCCGACGCGCTGCACGCCCTGCACCAGCAGAACGTGATCCATCACGACATCAAGCCGGACAACGTCATGGTGCGTGACGATGGCAGCGCGGTGCTGCTCGACTTCGGCTTTGCCCACCATGCGCACTTTCCCGACCTGCTGGCGGAAGAAAAGCGCTTCGCGGCCGGCTCCGCGCCGTACGTCTCGCCCGAGCAATTGACCGGCTCGCGCGAGGACCCGCGCAGCGACCTGTTCGCGCTCGGCGCCGTGTTGTACCAGCTGGCGACCGGCCGGCTGCCATTCGGCGTGCCGGACTCGGCCGGCGCGATGAAAAACCGGTTGTGGGCGCTGCCGGTGCCACCGAGGGTGCGCAACGAGCAGGTGACGCCATGGCTGCAGGAAATCATCCTGCGTTGCCTCGAGCCGGAAGCGGGGCGCCGCTACCAGGCCGCGTCGAATGTCGCCTTCGATCTGCGCCACCCCGCACAAGTGGCACTGACCGAGCGTGCCGAGCGGCGGGAGCGGCCAGGCTTTGCCACCCAGTTCGGGCTCTGGTGGCGGTCGCGCGACGAACGCCAGGCGCTGGCGAAAAAACCACAGGTCCTGGTCAGCCATTCGCCGGTGATCATGGTGGCGGTGGATACGTCGCATCCCGACGATGAGCGGCATCCCGCGCTGCAATGGGCGGTGCGGCAGATGGCCTCACTGAATCTCGAGTTCCGCATGGTCTGCGTGTCGGCCGTGCCGACCCCGTCTGGCGACGAAAGCAACGACGCCGAGCGGACCCTGTCCGGCCAGCAGCTGGTGCACAAGGTTCGCCTGCGCAACTGGATCGAGCCGCTGGGACTGCCGCTGCATCGACTGTCACTGCATGTGCTGGAGTCGGATGACCCGGCCGCCACGCTGCTGGATTTCGCCCGCAGCAACAACGTGGACCTGATCGTGCTCGGCGCGCCCTCGCCGGGCGACGCGGCGTTGGCCTGGTGGCGGTCGGTGGCGTCGAGCGTGACGGCCAACGCGCACTGCAGCGTGCATGTGGTGCGAATTCCGCATCGGCCGCAAGAAGACTGGATGCGGCCTGGCGAGTCACCAGCTGACAGAAGCTGAACTCCAGCACTGGCGGGCCTTGCAGGCCGAAAAGGTCTGGGGAGCCGCGCCAGTACTGGAGTTTGGCCCCTGGAATTTGCTATGTGCGATCCACCCGGCAGGCGTAGCAGCCGCGCCGCGCATAGTGCACATGCAGATATGCCACCGTCTCGCTGCCGAACATGGCGGCAATCAAGGGCTCAAGCTGGCTGCCGTCGACCACGTCGGCCTCGACGATCATGCCGGCCGCATCATAGGCCCGCACCGACAGCAGGCGGGCGCGCACCGGTTCCGGCACCGTGTTGGTCGCGTCATAGGCGACGGTGGCTGCCCGGCGCACAAACACCGGGCCCGCTGCACGATACGGCGAATTTTCCGGCTGGTGCTGGTAGGACACAAGGATCAGTTCTTCGCCCGGCAAGGCATGCGCCAGGCTGACGCGACACGGGAAGCCGGATGGGTCGTCGGCAATCACGCGCTGTGCGCCGCGTGCCGCCAAGACTTCGACATCAAGGTGAAAAAAGTCCGCGAACGATTCGGGGGCAAGGCCGGTGATTCGGAAATTCATGTCGCACTCCAGGCAGGAAAGTGGACGAATTCTCCGCCAGCCAGCCTGTCGGCGCGACCGGTATTCGGGCAGCAAATTTGGCGAAAACAGCCGGCGTCAGCCGTCGATCTGGATACCTTCGACCTCAAGCACCCGCTTGACCGTCGGCCGCGAGGCAACGCGCTGGGCATGCCTGGCCCATACCGGATAGCGCTCCTTCATCGGCAGGCCGATGCGATTGCCCCAGCGATAGAACACCAGCAGGTAGGGGTCGCACACACTGTACTGGCCACCCATGGCAAAGGTCTTGCCCGTCAGCAGCTTGTCGATGTCGGCAAAGTATTTTTCCAGCGTGGCGCGGCCGGTCGCGTTGATGCCGGCGTGCGCCGGGACATCGCCACTGAATCGCTCGGGCCGGAAAACGCCGGCGAACGCGATATGCACGCTTGATGCCAGCCAGGACATCAGCGACAGCGCTTCCGCCTGTTTCCAGGTTTCCTTCGGCCACAGGCCGCGCTCGGCATAGCCACCGCCGAGGTAGGTGAGGATGGCAACGTTCTCGGTCAGGATCTTGCCGTCGACGTTCAGCACCGGTACCCGCGCCTTGGGATTGATCTTGAGAAAATCGGCCTTCTTGTGCTCGCCATCCTTGAGGGAAACCAGAACCGGCTCGAAGGCGATGCCCAGTTCTTCCAGGACGATATGAGGCGCCAGAGAGCAGGCGCCCGGCGAATAATAGAGTTTGATCACGGCTGTTCCACTTCAAGCAGGATGCGTCGGATGCACGTTTGCACGCGCTTGGCGCCGGATTCCGGAGACTTTTGCCCGGAATGACTGGTTCTTAGGCCCTCCAGTATAGGCGCGGCCCCCGTGCGGCGTAAAGCCGCCACACGGGATTTGACGCTGTTGCCCTATGAAACAGGCAGCTTAAAGGCGGGTAATCAGCGAAGAAGTGTCGAAACGATTGCCACCGGCCTGCTGCACTTCGCCGTAAAACTGGTCGATTTGCGCGGTTATCGGCAGTTTTGCGCCATTTCGACGCGCTTCTTCCATGCAAATGCCGAGATCCTTGCGCATCCAGTCGACGGCAAAGCCAAAGTTGAACTCGCGCTTCAGCATGGTGCGTCCACGGTTTTCCATCTGCCACGACTGGGCGGCACCCTTGGAGATCACATCCAGCACCAGGTTGCCGTCAAGTCCGGCTTTCTCGGCAAAGGCGAGCCCCTCGGACAATGCCTGCACCAGACCCGCGATGCAGATCTGGTTGACCATCTTGGTCAGCTGGCCGGCACCGGATGCGCCCATCAGCGTGGTGGCCTTGGCGTAGCAGTCGATCACCGGTTTAGCGGCATCGAACGCGGCCTGGTCCCCGCCGCACATGACGGTCAGCTGGCCCTTTTCGGCGCCGGCCTGGCCGCCGGAAACGGGGCCGTCAATGAAGGCGATGCCCTTGGCCTTTGCCATCGCATAAAGCTTGCGCGCGGCATCGGCCGAGGCGGTGGTGTGGTCGACCAGCGTGGTGCCCGGCTTCATCGCCGCCAGCGCCGCCTGGCCAACTTCCATCAGGTCGTGGTCATTGCCGACGCACATCAGCACCAGTTCGGCACCGTTCACTGCCTCGGCGACGGTGGCGCCGAACGCGCCGCCATGTTGCCTCGCCCAGGCTTCGGCCTTGGCAGTGGTCCGGTTATAGACGGTCACGTCATGGCCCTTGGCCTTCAAGTGGCCGGCCATCGGATAACCCATCACACCCAGGCCCAAAAATGCGACTTTCATGTTGCAGCTCCTGAATCGTAGTTGATTGATTTGCGCCTCGCGGCCCGTGCGGACGGCGAGCCTGGTCCCATATTACCGGGAACACTTTGGTGCGGCGTTACGCGGCGAAAGGAAAATTGTTTCCCGCCTGCGCCACGGGAAACGTCGCTACGGGCGATTGACCCGGTTCGGCGCCTCACGCCCTTCAAGCACCGCGCACAGGTTTTCGGCCGCCAGCGTCGCCATCCTCAGTCGCGTGGCATGCGTCGCGCTGCCGATGTGCGGCGTCAACGCCACATTGTCGAGCTGCAAAAAATCCGGGTTGAACGCGGGCTCGCCCTCGAACACATCGATGCCGGCACCGGCAATGCGCTTTTCCCGCAACGCCGCGATCAGCGCGACGTCGTCGACCACGCCACCGCGCGCGGTATTGATCAGGATCGCCGACGGCTTCATCAGGGCCAGGTCCTGTGCATTGATCAGGTGATGGGTCGCGGCGGAATACGGCACCATCACCACGACGAAATCACTTTCGCGCAGGATCTGCTCCTTGGTCGCGTAACCGACGCGCAGCGCGCCTTCGGCCGCGGCGTCGAGACGGGTGCGGTTGTGGTAGCGGACGGTCATGTCGAAACCGGCGGCCCGGCGGGCGATGGCCTGGCCGATCCTGCCCATGCCGATGATGCCCAGCGAGGCATGGTGCACATCGGTTCCCAGCCACTGCTGCAGGGCGAAGCCCTTTTTCCACTCACCCTGGCGCAGACGACGCTCGGTTTCCGTGATGCGACGCGCCGCCGCCATCAGCAGCGCGAACGTCAGGTCGGCCGTGGTGTCGTCGAGCACACCTGGCGTGTTGGTCACGGCAACGCCGCGCCGACTCGCTTCCGCCACATCGATATTGTTGTAACCGACGGCGATATTGCTGACCACCTTGATGCCGGGGCAGGCGTCGAGAAACGCCGCGTCGATTTTCTCGGTCAGGCAGGTCATGACGCCGGCGCAACCCTGCGCGCGCACGCGCAACACATCCGCCGGCAGGATGTCATCGCTTTCGTTGTGGTCGACATCGAACTGCCGGGACAGCAGCGCAACAACCTCCGGGAATACGCGCCGGGTAATCAGGACTTTTGATTTCATCTTGAGCAGGCCTGCCAACTGAATGAGTGAACCGGATGCCGCGCCGGGATCCGCGGCGCGCAAGCGTCCGCCTCACCCGGCTGGCCATTCCGGCATTACAGGGTCCGGAATAACCTTATTTGTAGAGCAGGTTCGGCAGCCACATGCCGATCTGCGGGAACACGTACAGCAGGAAAATTGCCACGACCTGAATTCCCATGAACGGCAGCATGCCGGCAAAAATCTGGTTCAGCGTGACATGCGGCGGAGATACGCCCTTCAGGTAGAAGGCGGCCATCGCAACCGGCGGCGACAGGAACGCGGTCTGCAGGTTGAGCGCGACCAGCAGGCCGAAAAACAGCGGGTCGATGCCGAACTTCGCCAACAGCGGAATGAATATCGGCATGAAGATGACGATGATCTCGGTCCATTCCAGCGGCCAGCCCAGGATGAAAATGATGAACTGGGCCAGCAGCATGAACTGCAGCGGCGTGAGACCAAGCGACAGCACCCATTCTTCAACGATGTTCTGCCCGCCGAGCAGGGCAAAGGCGGCCGAGAAAATCGACGAGCCGACAAACAGCCAGCAAACCATCGCCGAGGTCTTGGCGGTCAGGTAGGTCGACTCGCGCACCGTGCCAACCATTCTGGCCTGGACCATGGCGATAATCGCCCAGAGCGAGAAAGCACCCATCGACAGAAAGCCGGCCCAGTCGCTGGGCGGCGTGGCAACGACTTCCGCCTTGAACAGGATGAACCAGATTACCGAGATGCCGAACAGCAGCCACAGCGGCACCCAGACCTTGAATGCGCGAATGATGTTCTCGCGCGGCTGGGTGAGCAGCAGGTAAACCGATGCCAGGATAAACCCGCCAAGCGAGCCGACGGCCGCCGCCTCGGTCGGCGTGGCCAGACCGAACAGGATGGTGCCGAGCACCGCCAGGATCATGATCGACAGCGGGAAGAACGACGTCAGCAGCATCTTGAAAACTTCCAGCCTGGCGAAGGTGAAAATGGCGTAGAAAAACGCCAGCACCGCCGACCCCGCACCAAGCACATACCAGAACGTGACCGGCGTCGGATCGCGGACCACGGCCGTTGCTGCCGCGGGCTTTGCCGGCGAAGCCGCCTCGGCAACCTTCGCGACCGGTTCGGCAACTTTTTCCGGCTCGGAACCGGGTGGCTCCTGAACACCGGCGGCCGCCGGTTCTTTCTCTTCGCTGCCCGGAGGCTCCTGCAATCCGCCCGACGTGTCCTCGGTCGCACTGACCGCGCCCATCTGTTGCAGGCCGCTCACGTCCTGGACTTCATTGGGCCGCGTCAGTGCATTCCAGGTCAGCCCCATGATCACGACGAACACCAGCAGCGGCGCCAGGGTGATGGAGAGTTCCTTCAGCAGCAATTTGGTCGTGATCTCGGCGTTGCGCTTGCCCTTCAATGCCATCAGCAAGGACGGCAGGACGCGGGTGCCGATGGTCGCATTGATCTGCTCGTTTGCCGGCGGCAGCGTGACCACACGTTCGGCTTCCGGCAGCGGCGGCGCCAGGTGCGGTTTCCACTTGGCGACCAGCATCACATAAGCGACATACAACCCGGCCAGCATCAGACCGGGGAAAAACGCACCAGCGTAGAGCTTCGGCACCGATACGCCGGCCGTGGCGCCATAGACAATCAGCAATACCGATGGCGGAATCAGGATGCCGAGACAGCCGCCGGCCGTGATCACGCCGGCTGACAGGCGCACATCGTAGCCTGCGCGCAACACCGCGGGAAGCGCCAGCAGGCCCATCAGCGTCACCACCGCGCCGACGATGCCGGTGGCGGTGGCAAAAATGGCACAGGTGACCAGGGTCGCGACCGCCAGCGACCCGGGAACACGCGCGAGTGCCAGGTGCAACGACTTGAAAAGCTTGGTCACCAGGTTGGCGCGCTCCACCAGATAGCCCATGAACACAAACAGCGGGATGGAAATGAGCACGTCGTTGCGCATCACGCCGAACGTGCTCTGCACCATCAGGTCAAGCGTTTGCTGCAGCGCGCGTTCCGAGTGCCCGTCGCTGCGGGACCAGTAGGCAAAGAAGGCGAACAGCATCCCCATGCCCATCAGGGTGAACGCGGTGGGAAAACCGAGCATGATGGCAACCACGACCAGGCCCAGCATCAGCAGGCCAAGGTGCCCGTTGGTAAGACTGGTCCAGGGCATGAATATGATTACGGCGGCCAGAATGATTGCCATCAGGCTGAAGCCGAACCAGAGTTCCTTGCGAATCATTTCTTTTCCTCGGCGGCGATCACGTACTTATCGAGAGCAGCGATATCCTCATCCTTGACGTGGACCATCTCCTTCAGTTTTTCGACGTCAACTTCCTCGACGTCATGTTCGCGCGACGGCCATTCACCCTCCCGGATGCAGATCACACAGCGCACAATTTCGACCAGGCCCTGCAGCAGCAGCAGTCCGCCGGCCAGCGGGATGACAAACTTGAACGGATAAAGCGGCAATGGATCGGCGGAAAAGGTTTGCTCGTTGATGCGCACCGAGTCGCCGAAGAAAGTCCAGCCGGCATACGTCAGCGCGACGATACCCGGCAGGAAGAAAACGAAATAGAGGATCAGGTCAAGCGTGGCCTGGGTGCGCGGCCGGAAGAAACCGTACAGCACGTCACCTCGCACATGCCCGTTCTTGGACAGGGTATAGGCACCTGCCATCATGAACAGGACACCGTAGAGCATGATCTGGGCGTCGAGCACCCAGCCGTGCGGCGTGTTCATGACATAGCGGGAAAACACCTCCCAGCCAATCAACAGCGTCAGCGCCACGGCAGTCCACGAGCAGACCTGGCCGAACCAGGTGGACAACTTGTCCACGCCCAGCAGTATTTTTTGCATCATCGTCCCCTTGCCACACCCGTCGTCCGTACGACCAGCGACCGCACAAACAAAAACGGCGGCGATTTCCGCCGCCGTTTCCGTCCAGTTTTCTATCAGCCCTTCTTGCCGCTGAAGAAATGGTTGTACGCCATCTTGTAATCCACCAGCGTGTCGTTCTGCCAGGCACAGGCGCGCTGCGCGAATGCCTTCATCGACGCATTCACCTTCTTGAAGGTGGGATTGTCGGCTTCCTTCTTGGCGACGACCTTGTCCCAGCTCTTCAACTGCGCCTGCAGGATCGCGTTGGGCGTCTTGAAGAATTTGACGCCCTGCTTGGCCTTCATTTCAGCGTAATCGGTTGAGTAGCGGTCGATTGCCTTCCAGGACATATCGGCTGACGAGGCCTGCACCGCATAATCGATGATCGATTTCAATTCCGGGGACAGCGTGTTGTACTTGGTCTTGTTGAACAGGATTTCGAAATTCTCGGAAGCCTGGTGGAAGCTCTGCAGCATGCAGTTCTTGGCCACATCGGGAAAGCCCAGCACGCGGTCGGACGAGGCATTGTTGAACTCGGCGGCATCGAGCAGGCCGCGGTCGAGCGCGGAAACGATCTCGCCACCCGGCAGCGGGTTAACGGCTGCACCCATGTCATTGTAAATATCGACTGCCAGGCCGACGGTGCGGAACTTGACGCCCTTCAGGTCCTCGACCTTGGTCACCGGCTTCTTGAACCAGCCGAACGGCTGCGTTGGCATCGGCGCATAGATGAACGACTGCACGTCGAGATTCAGGCTCTTGTAGATCTCGTCGAGCAGCTGCTTGCCGCCGCCGTAGTTGTGCCAAGCCAGCACCATGTTGGCATCCATGCCCCAGGCCGGACCGGAGCCCCACAGTGCCAATGCCTGCTGCTTGCCGTACCAGTACGCAACCACGCCATGGCCGCCGTCCAGCGTGCCCTTTGAGACCGCATCCAGCAGGTCGAAGGCCTTGACCACGGCACCGGCAGGCAGCACTTCAATCTTGAGCTTGCCGCCGGCCATGTCGTTCACCTTCTTGGCAAAGTCGTTGGCGTATTCGTGGAAGATGTCCTTGGCGGGCCAGGTCGACTGGAACCGCAGGGAAACTGTTTGCGCGGTGGCAATCATCGGGAAGCCGGTGATGGCGGCACCGGTGGCAGCGGCCGTACCGGCGAGGAACTTGCGACGAGCGGGCTTTGCGTTGACAGACGTGTCTGCCTTCTTGATTTCTTCAGTCATACATCCTCCTAGAGTTGGAATTGTCGTGTGACGGGTTGAATCGACTTGCGTGAAATCTTATTCCGCCCTGCGATCACAGCTTCTTCGACTGGCTGTTTGTCGCGACCGGTGACCGGCCATTGCCGAACTGTGTGAAGCTTGCCTGCCGCAGACTCTGCACCGCATACCAAACCTCAACCTTCAGATGCTAATCGGCCACCCGCTGATACGCAATAGGCGCTGGCCAAATATAAAGTCGCAACAGTTTTTATCCGGCTGCGATGGTGCGGTGCAACAGCGGCGGCGCAAATTCCATTAACCCGCGGTCCGCACAACATGGGCGATCGGCGCCTCATGCGCAGCGGCTTTGACCGGTTTTGCGTCAGGATGCCAGCCCAGCACCAGCAGCATGACGACAAATCCGACGACGTAGGCCAGCGCGACATGCCAGCCATGCCTGAGCCACTTGCCGACCGACCGGGCCTCCGGATACATGCTGGCCAAGGCGACGCCGGCAGACGACCCGAACCAGATCATCGAACCGCCGAAGCCGACCGCATAGGCCAGGAAACCCCAGTCATAGCCGCCCTGCTTGATGGCAAGCGCGGTCAGCGGGATATTGTCAAACACGGCCGAGATAAAACCCAGGCCAAGCGCGCTTTGCCACGATGCAATCGGCAACTCTTCAACCGGCATCATCGACGCGCAAACCACCAGCGACAGCAGGAACACCGCGCCCTTGAATGCCCCGGGTACCACTTCCCAGTCCGGCCGCCTGATCGGCAGTGACAACAGGATCGCGACCCAGACTGCAACGCCGATAAACGGAAACTTGTCCGCAAGGTTGGCGAAGTTGATATTGACGGTCACGTTGGTGCCTATGGCGAGCACCAGGATCATCAGGACAATGCCGACGCGGGCCCAGTCGACGCGGGTGCCGGCATTGGCATTTTTCAGGATCGGCGAAAATTTGTGCTGTTGCAGCGAGGCGGGAACTCCAAAAATGACCAGCGCAACTGCCGCAGCGACATAGGCATCCAGCACCAGCAAGGGACTGACGCCGGAAATCCACAGCATGGTGGTGGTGGTATCGCCCACCACCGAACCGGAACCACCAGCGTTCGAGGCGGCAACGATGGCTGCCAGATAGCCGATATGAACCTTGGCGCGAAACAGCTGGTGCGCCATCGCGCCGCCGATCAGGGCGGCGGCAATGTTGTCGAGAAACGCCGACAGGACAAACACCATGACCAGCATCACGAACGCGCCCTTCCAGTCGTCCGGCAAATATTTCGGCAGGATCACCGGGACATGGCTTTTTTCGA
Organism: uncultured Burkholderiales bacterium; assembly: GCA_964417885.1. Classification (GTDB taxonomy): domain Bacteria; phylum Pseudomonadota; class Gammaproteobacteria; order Burkholderiales; family Usitatibacteraceae; genus UKL13-2. The sequence goes on from CAYQKN010000051.1 coordinate 12,275, forward strand.
AATGGCGCGACAGCAGCGCAAAACCAACCAGCAGGCATAGCAGGTTGGCCAGGGTTACCGCTTCGTGGCCCATGTGCGCGGCGAAGCCGCCCATGCCGGCGCCGAACTTGAACCCGGTGAAGACAATCTTGTAAAGCGAGATGGTGACCGCGCCGGCCAGCGCGACGTACAGGGTGTGGCCGTGAAACAGCGCGACGCCGAGCAGCGTCAGGCCAAACAGGATGAAGTCGACCGGGATACCGCCAACCTTGATCAACGCATAGCCCTCGGTCGGGGCAGCTTGTGCCGCAACGGATGCGCCGCCCAGCAGACACAGCAGCAGCAAGCGGAAAACTGGTTTTATTATCGTCATGACCGCTCCCTCGATGAACGGAATTCTAGCAGCCGTGGTGGGGCTACGGAACCAGGATGACATGCACCCGATAGGGACCGTGCGCACCGATCACCAGCGTCTGTTCAATATCGGCGGTACGCGACGGCCCGGACACCAGGAACGTCGACCGCGGCGGCTCACCGGTTTCGCGGCGCATGCGGTCAAATGCGTCTTCCATGGTGGCATCGATGCGCGCTTTGCTGACCACGCAAATATGGGTCTCCGGCAGCAGCGCGGTAGCCTTCGGCGTGCCCGGCGCGCCGAGCAGCAGCAGGGTTCCGGTTTCACCAATGGCGCAGAAACAGCCGGTGAATCCGACCATGTCGTCGCCGCCGGCGATTCGGTCGTCAAATTGCAGACCGGCCGCCGGCCAGTCGAGGCTGGAAAACTGCGTCCAGCCGACACAACGCGGGGCCAGCCCCTGCGCCGCCAGATACCTGGCCACTTCCGCCGGAACATCATCCAGCGCGGCAACCTCCGCGGTGGTGGTTTTGAGGCGCGCGCACTCGTCGATGAAATGCTGCACCGGTTCGCGCAACGCCATCGACGGCAGCGGCCCGCGCTCGTGCCGCGCCATGTGCTCGCGCACCAGCATCAATTCCGCCTCGCTGGTCATGCCGTCGCGGCCGGACTTTTGCCGGATGCGGGCGAGGATGTTTTCGCGCGCGCTCATTTGCTGTTCTTTCGTGCCGCATACAGTTCGCGGAAAGTCTTGCCATCCGGGGCCGGCATATCGCGCCCCCTGGTCCAGCCGTCGATGCCGGGCAATGAATGAATCAGCCGCTCCCGGCCGCCGAGCCATGCCGCAACGCGCGCGCCGATGCGCGAGGCGAACGCATACAGCGCCGAGCGCTTGACGAAAAACCCCCACACCGCGATGGCAAAACGCTCGCTGAAGGGTCGCAATTTCTGGTCGAACTGCCGTTCGCGCCACTTGCGCATCAGGTCGGGAAGCGGGATCTTCACCGGGCATACGACCTGGCATTCGCCGCAGAAGGTCGCCGCATTGGGCAGGTCGCCGGCGTTCTCAATGCCGACGTAGGTCGGCGTAAGCACCGAGCCCATCGGGCCGGGATAGACCCAGCCGTACGCATGACCGCCGATGTTCTGGTAGACCGGGCAGTGATTCATGCAGGCCCCGCAGCGAATGCAGCGCAGCATGTCTTTCATGTCGCTGCCGACCAGCCTGGTGCGGCCGGCATCGACCAGCACGATGTGCATCTGTTCCGGCCCGTCGCTTTCGCCGGGCGCCTTGATGCCGGTGGTCAGGGTAAGGTAGTTGGCGATCGACTGGCCGATGGCGGAGCGCGGCAACAGGCGGATCAGGGTGGCGAAATCCTCCAGGGTGGGGATCACCTTCTCGATGCCGGTGACCACGCAGTGAATGCGCGGGACCGTGGTCACCAGATCGGCATTGCCCTCGTTGGTCACGGTGAGCGTGGTACCGGTTTCGGCGATGATGAAATTGGCGCCGGAGATACCCATGTCGGCGCCGAGGAAATGACTGCGCAGCTGCTCCCGGGCCTCGCGCGTCATGGCCGGGATGTCGTTGAGCAGCGGCTTGTGATGGGCGGCGGCAAACAGCTCCGCCACCTGCTCCTTCGATTTATGCACCGCGGGCGCCACAATGTGCGAGGGCGGCTCGTGCGCCAGCTGCAGGATGTATTCGCCGAGATCGGTCTCCATCACGTTGATGCCGGCGCCGATCAGCGCGTCGTTGAGCGCGATTTCCTCGGTCACCATCGATTTCGATTTGGTGATCGTCTTCACGCCGTTTTTCTGCGCAATACCGAGCACAATCGCGTTGGCCTGCTCGGCGGTTTCGGCCCAGTGCACGACCGAGCCACGCCGGATCGCGTTGCGCTCGAATTCCAGCAACCATGCGTCGAGGTGATCAATGACGCGATTGCGCAGCGCTGCCGCATGGGTGCGAATGTCTTCCCAGTTGTCGATTTCCGCCACGCCCAGCGCCCGGCCGTCGACAAACTTGCCCTTGGCCTTTTTCATCGCGTTCTGCAATACGGCATCGTTGAGCTTGTCGCTCGCCGTCTGCTTGAAATGCATGCTGTGTACTTGCATCGTTCGCCCGTTAACAGGTAGCGTTATTGCCGATCGCCAGCTGGTGCGCGGTCCCGCGCGACGATGCCGCGGAAACCGCGCTGGTGCTGGTGCCTAGTCCTTTGCCCGCGTCATGCCGGCGGCAATCTCCGCAAAGTGGAACACCTTGGTCTTCATGTCGCCGTTGCGTCGCAGGCGTCCCTCGATATTGAGCAGGCAACCAAGGTCGCCGCCGACCAGTGCATCGGCACCGGCCACGCCAATATTGACGCATTTGTTTTCCGCCATGCGGGTCGAGATATCGCCCAGCTTGATTGAGAACGTGCCGCCGAATCCGCAGCACTTCTCGGCATCCTGCATTTCGCTAAGGGTGCAGCCAGCCTGCGCGAGCAGCGCGCGCGGCTGCCGCTTGATACCGAGCTCGCGCAATCCCGAACAACTGTCGTGGTAGGTGACGGTGCCGGCAAATTCCCCCGGCATGCCCGGCAGATTTGTTACCTTGAGCACGTTGATGAGAAAGTCCGACAGCTCGTACCAGCGTGACGCCAGGGCGCGGAATTCCGCTTGTTCGGGCTCGTCCTTGAACAGGTCTTCTACCGCGTGCACCTTGATCTGCCCGGAACAGGAGCCGGATGGTGCCACAACGTAGTCGCAATGACTGAATTCGCTCAGCACCTTGCGCGCCAGGGTTTTCGATAGCTCGCGCGCGCCGGAGTTGTAGCCGGGCTGGCCACAACAGGTCTGTGATTCCGGCACCACGACATCGCAACCGGCGTCCTCGAGCAGCTTGAGTGCCGCAAAGCCGATGTTCGGCCGGACCAGATCGACGAGACAGGTGACAAACAGGCCAACTTTCATTCGCACATCTTAACCGATGCCAGCGCGGTTCAAATTGACCTGTGCCATGCGTGTGACGGGAACAATAAAAAACGCCGGACAGGTCCGGCGTTTTTATCGGAGGCTTTTGCAGCCTACCCGTTCTTTTGCGCGATCAGCGCCAGCTGCTTGTTGGTTTCGAGCCACTTCTTGATCCGGTTGGCATCGCCCAGCCTTGTCAGCTTGCCCCACGAATCAAGCAGCACGATGACCACTGGATTGTTGGCGATGGTGGCATGCATCACCAGGCATTTGCCGGCTTCGTTGATGTACCCGGTTTTGGACAGGCCGATGTCCCAGCCGGCGTTCTTCACCAGCGCGTTGGTGTTGTTGAAACCGATCGCGCGTTTGGCGTTCGGCAAGGTGACCTGCAATTCCGGCGTGGTCGAGTATTCGCGGATCTGCGGAAAGCGCGAGGCCTCCGCCACCATCAGTGCCAGGTCCTGCGGGCTGGCGACATTGCTCGGTGCCAACCCGGTCGAGTCGACAAAGCGCGTGTGGTTCAGGCCGATCAGCTTTGCCTTGGCGTTCATCGCCTCGACAAATGCCGTTGTGCCGCCGGGATAGGCGCGCCCGAGTGCCGCGGCCGCGCGATTGTCTGATGCCATCAGGGCCAGGCGCAGCAGGTCTTCGCGGCGGAACGCGGTGCCGACCGGCAGGCGCGACCGCGAATTCTTGATCGTGTCGATGTCGGCGCTGTCAATGACGATCGGTTCTTCCAGATCCTGCCGGCCTTCAAGCACCACCATGGCGGTCATCAGCTTGGTAATGGATGCGATCGGCACGGCACTGTCGGCGTTTTTCGCGTAAAGCGCTTTGCCGCTGACCGGATCGAACACCATCGCGGCGTGGGACAACAGGTTGGGTTCGCCGTCCTTGTTCAGGTCGGGCGTGCCCTTGGCGCGAACCAGCGTCGCCTTGCCTTTCCTGGCAACGTCCGCCGCCGACGGCAGCGAGGCAATACATGTCATCGTCGCAACGAAAGCCGCGATAATGGGCATTGATGTCGATTTCCGATGTGTGCGCACGATGAGGGCTGCCTTGTTGAGGACAATCACCATAACAAAAACAGGGTCAATCTGGCAAGATTTCATTTAGTACCTGACATTTCACCTGCAACCAATTCATTCATTGAGCAAATAATGGCCGCTCCCAGCTACCCGCATCTCGACACCCTGGCGGTGCACGCCGGCCAGTCACCCGACCCGGCGACCGGCGCCCGCGCGGTACCGATCTACCAGTCCGCATCGTTTGTCTTTGCCGACTGCGATACGGCCGCATCGCTTTTCAACCTCGAACGCGCCGGCCACGTCTATTCGCGCATTTCCAATCCCACGCTCAGCGTGCTGGAAGAACGCATGGCAGCGCTGGAAGGTGCGCCGGCCGCCATCGCCGTGGCATCGGGTCAGGCCGCGCTGCACCTGGCGATTGCCACATTGATGGGAGCAGGCGCTCACATCGTCGCCGCGAATGCCCTGTATGGCGGATCGCACAACCTGCTGACGTACACGCTGCCGCGATTCGGGATTCAGACCACGTTTGTCGACGGCCGCGACGCTGAAGCCTGGCGTGCTGCGATCCGGCCCAATACCCGCCTGCTATTCGGTGAAACCGTCGGCAACCCCGGTCTGGATGTGCTGAACGTGCCGATGGTGGCGGACATTGCCCATGCCGCCGGCGTTCCACTGATGGTGGATGCCACCCTGACCACGCCGGTGCTGTCACGGCCCATTTCACAGGGTGCGGATATCGTGATGCATTCCGCGACCAAATTCCTGTCCGGTCACGGCGTCGTGATCGGCGGCATTCTGATCGACGGCGGCACCTTTGACTGGGACCGCGCCGGCGGCAGTGCCGGCAAATTCCCCACCCTGAGCGAACCCTACGCCGGTTTTCACGGCATGGTAATGAACGAGGAATCCTCGGTTGCCGCGTTCGCCTTGCGCGCGCGACGCGAAGGCCTGCGCGACTTCGGCGCGACCATGGCGCCGATGACCGCGTTCCAGATTCTGCAGGGACTGGAAACACTGCACGTGCGGATGCCAAGGCACGTCGAGAACACGCGCAAGATCGTCGATTTCCTGTCGACACACAAAGCGGTGGCGCACGTAACCTATCCGGAACTCGCCTCGCACCCCGACCATGCGCTCGCCGGCGAGCTGCTGCCGGACGGCGCGGGAGCAGTGGTGAGCTTCGACCTGAAAGGCGGTCCGGGAATCGCCCGCGCCGCCGGCAAGACATTTATCGAAAGGCTCGCCCTGTTCTCGCACCTGGCCAATATCGGCGACGCGAAATCGCTGGTGATCCATCCGGCAACCACCACGCATTTCAGGATGGATGCGGCAGCACTCAAGGCGGCGGGAATTTCCGAAGGCACCATCCGCCTGTCGATCGGCATTGAACATGCCGATGACCTGATCGACGACCTGTCGAAAGCCCTCCATGCGGCGGGCAAGGCGGCCGGGCTATGAAATTCCTGGTGCAGCAGCAACCCGCATTCGTCTACACCGGCGGCAAGCCATTCGATGCGGCCAGGCCCAGCATCGTGTTCATCCACGGCGCCGCCAATGATCACAGCGTCTGGACGCTACAGGCGCGCTACTTCGCCCACCATGGCTGGAACGCGCTTGCCGTTGACCTGCCGGGCCACGGCAAAAGTTTTGGCCAGGCAAAGGAAAGCATCGCGCAGTACAGCGACTGGCTGGCCAACCTGCTCGACAATGGCGCCATCAAGAGTGCGACCCTGGTCGGGCACAGCATGGGGTCACTGATCGCACTGGATTGCGCGGCGCGTCATGCCAGCCGCGTCGACCGGCTGGTGCTGCTGGGCGCCAGCGCGCCGATGCCGGTGTCTGACTTGTTGCTCGACGCCGCCCGCCATCGCCCGGCTGAGGCGTTCGACATGCTCAATATCTGGGGCCACGCGCCACAGTTGAAATGGGGCAGGAATCCCACGCCGGGAACGTGTTCGATGATGTCATTCAAGCGCTTGCTCGAACAGAGCCTGCCGGGGGCATTGGCCTGCGACCTGGGCGCCTGTCACGCGTTCCAGCCGGACGCTTCCTTGCTGGCCGCCATCAACGTGCCCGCGCTGGTCATCGCCGGCGGGCGTGACGCCATGACGCCAGCCAAGGCGGGGACCGCGCTGGCCGCCCGCCTCAAGGGCAGCCAGTTGGTGGTGCTGGACGAAAGCGGCCACTGCATGATGCAGGAAGCGCCCGGTAAGGTACTGGATGCGCTGCGGGGATTTATCCGGACATGACACGCCTGTCGCTGTTTCTGGCCGGGATCGCGATTGCCCTGCCGCTGCAGGCGCAGACCGTCGAGGTGCTTGAATCACCCGTCAAGGTGACAGCCGAGCGGCGAGTCTCGCCCGCCGGTCGCACCGCCGATATTCGCGTCACCCTTCAATACCAGGGCCAGCGGCTTCAGCTCGACGTCAGGCAGCGGGCTGACGCGTGGGAAGCCGCAGGCAGCAAGCCCCGGTTGGCAGGATGGAAAGATGGATTTTTGTTCGTTCGTGACGATTGCCAGGTTGCCGATGAAGCCATCCGGCCCTGGCGCTGCGTGGTCGATCACATCTATTCGCTGATCGAGGCCAAGGACGGCGTGCGACTGGCGCACCTGGGTGAGGTGTTTGCCGGCGAAGACTGTGTGGACGAGCCGAAAATCGGCTGTGCGCTTTACCAGGGCGTGTTTACCGACATCTACGACCGCCTGGAAAATCACAGCCTGGCTGGCCGCGCCGATGCGCCGGCGCTGCTGACCGAGATGCGGATGAAGTCCGGCGAACTGGTGGTCGACCTGGACGAAACCTGGGGCCGCAACCAGGAACGGTTTGCCGCCGGCGAGCGTTGCCTTGCCGCCAGCAACACAGAGCGTGCCAGCCAATGCACCGAGGGGATTTCGCCACGCCGCGCCTACCTGTTTAATGCGGCGCTGGCCACCTACACCAAACGCGATCACCAGCTCACCCGCATTCGCAGCCTAGCCCGTCAAGCACTGTGCGATCAGCAAACAGAGGACGCCTGCAGCGAGATCCTGCGCGCGTCGGCTCTGATGCTGGCAGCGATTCGGCCAGGCGAGAAAGCGCGCGCACGAAACCTTGGCGCCGCTGCCGGGGTGGCTGCCTCAAGGTAAAACTCCAGCACTGGCGCGCCTTTCCAGCCATTTTTGCCTCGAAAGGCGCGCCAGTGCTGGAGTTTTACCTTGCTATTCACGGCGCCAAACGAAGCAGGCCGCCTTGCGGCGGCCTGTCCGAATAGGTTGCGAGTGCAGCACTAACCCAATGCATCGGCCCAGATGTTCCGCGCCCAGGTCATGGCGTACTGGCCTTCAAGCTCGTTTGACACGCTCGACACACCGCCGGCTCCCGGCACCGCCTTCATCGTCTTGTCTTTCTCGTCGTATTTGTGCACCGAAGCGACATGCACGACTTTGTCGGCAGACACAAAGCTGTAGCAGGTGTTGGTCAGCACCGGCGCGCCGTTTGGCTGCTCGCCGGCAAGCAATGCAACCACGGCAGCCGCGCAGGCCTTGCCATGCGCATTGGCCATGTGTCCGGATTTCGGCATCGCCGGCGCAATCTGCAAGGCGTCGCCAAGCAGATGTACGCCGGGAACGTTTTTCGCCTCATAGGTCAGCCAATTGATTTCGCACCAGCGCTTGTTGGCGGTGATGAATGGATTGGCGATGGCGCCGGCTTTCATCGGCGGCAACACATTGAGCACGTCGGCCTTCACGTCGTCGGCCACCTCCAGTTTGGCGCTAAGCGTACGCATGTCGACATCCATCACCCTGGAGTTGCCGCGATACTCGACCATACCGGGGTACATGTCGGCCCAGGCCTTCTTGAACAGCCCCGGCTTGGAGGTGACGTCCGGATTGGCATCGAGGATGATGACCTTCGACTTGGGCTTCGACTGCTTCAGGTAACTGGCAATCTGGCAGGCGCGCTCGTAAGGTCCGGGCGGGCAGCGATACGGCGCAACGGGAATGGTGATGGCGACCACGCCACCGTCGCGCATCGCTTCCAGCTGCTTGCGCAGCGCGATGGTCTGCGGGCCGGCCTTCCACGCGTGCAGCACCTTTTCCTGGGCTGCGGCATTGTTGAGACCCGGCAGGTCCTCGTACATGAAGTCGACACCGGGTGAGAGGATGACGCGGTCGAACGGCAAGCTGTCGCCTCCCGCCAATCGCACCATTTTCTTGTCCACGTCGACCGCGGTCGCATCGGCACGGACCACGTTGATGCCATATTTTTTCGCCAGCGTTTCGTAGCTGACGGTCATGTCCTTCAGCGTTTTCGTGCCGCCCAGCACCAGGTTGGAAATCGGGCACGAAATGAATTCGGCGTTGCGTTCGACCAGTGTCACGTTGATATGCGGCGCCCACTGCTTGATGTACTTGGCGACGGTCGCGCCGCCGTAGCCGCCACCGACCACCACCACACGCGGCCCGCTGCCGCCGCCAACCGCGCAGCCCGCAACCGAGGCAACCCCTGCCAACACGGACGCGGTACCCGACGCCTTGAGGAAATTTCTGCGATTGATGCTCATGTTCTTCTCCAGTTAGACAGGTCGGTTATTTTTTCAGCGCGGCAAAGTAGTCGCCCAGCGCGGCGACCTCCGCATCCGAATAGCCCTTGGACAATTGGTGCATGATGGTTGCCTCTCGCTTGCCCTCCCTGAACGCTTTCATCTGGTTGACGAAGTACTCCTTGTTGGTGCCCGCCAGACCGGGTATGGCGCCACCCACGCTTTTTCCGTCCGTGCCGTGACAGGCCGCACAGGTTGCTGCCAGCGATCGCACACCGTTCGGGGTCAGGTTCGAGGTGGCAAAGGCAACCGCGGGCGGGGGCGCGGCGGGGGCCTGCGAAAGGGCTGGTATTGCCGCGGCGGTCAGCCCTGCCGTCAGCACGTAGCGCAAAACTCTGTTCATGGCTGTCTCCAGAAAGCGGTTTGTCTGTTGTGGTGAATACAGTGGCAAGAATAACCCAAGTCCGATGGCGCTGCATGGCCGAGGCGGCCGGCCAGCGTATCGATTGCGGCACCGGCCGGCAAGCGCCATCCGAGGCGCGCGAAACGGAATGCGGGCGCCAGATAAGCCGAGGGGCCGCCGGTGCATTGCACGGGCGGCCCCTCAGCCGACTTCACCGCAGAAGCGTCAGCTTTCGGCTGGCAATGGCTCTTTTTCTTCGCTGATGTCGAGCTTCACCTTGTTGTCGGCATCCACGTCGATCGTTACCTTGCCGCCGCTGGCAAGGCGGCCAAACAGCAGTTCTTCGGCCAGCGCCCGGCGGATAGTGTCCTGGATCAATCTTGCCATCGGTCTCGCCCCCATCAGCGGGTCAAAGCCGTTCTTGGCAAGATACTTCTTCAGCGCCTCGGTGTAGGTGACGTCGACTTTCTTCTCGGTCAGCTGTGCTTCGAGCTGCATCAGGAACTTGTCGACCACGCGCAGGATGATGTCTTCGTCCAGGGGCGCGAAGGAAATCGTCGCGTCAAGCCGGTTGCGGAACTCTGGCGTGAACATGCGCTTGATTTCCGCCAGTTCATCGCCGGCCTTCTTGTCGTTGGTGAAGCCGATCGAAGTCTTGGACAGTTCTGACGCGCCCGCGTTGGTGGTCATGATGATCACCACGTTGCGGAAGTCCGCCTTGCGCCCGTTGTTGTCTGTCAGCGTGCCGTGGTCCATTACCTGCAGCAGCACGTTGTAAATGTCCGGATGGGCCTTTTCGATTTCATCCAGCAGCAATACCGAATAAGGATGCTTGGTGATGGCTTCGGTCATCAGGCCGCCCTGGTCGAAGCCAACGTAGCCGGGTGGCGCGCCGATCAGGCGGGAAACCGCGTGGCGCTCCATGTACTCCGACATGTCGAAGCGGATCAGTTCGACGCCGAGGATGAACGCAAGCTGTTTGGCGACCTCGGTCTTGCCGACGCCAGTCGG
>CAYQKN010000052.1:0-22501 GCA_964417885.1 uncultured Burkholderiales bacterium
CCCACAGCACCGCCTTCTTGCCGCCTGCGTTCATGGCGATGTTGCCGCCGATGCAGGACGCGTCGGCGCTGGTCGGGTCGCAGGCCCATACCAGGCCGGCCCGCTCCGCCGCCTCCATCGCGCGCTTGGTCACCACCCCGGCCTCGCAGCGGATGGTGGCGACCGGTTCGGTCACGCCGGGCAGGCTGATCCGTTCGACCGCGCCGAGCGCTTCGAGCTTTTCGGTGTTGATGACGGCAGAGCGCTTGGTCAGCGGGATGGCGCCGCCGGTGTAGCCGGTGCCGCCGCCGCGCGGGATGATGGTGAGGCCGAGGTCGATCAGCGTGCGCACGATCGGCGCCACTTCTTCCTCGCTGTCGGGATTGACCACCACGAACGGATACTCGACCCGCCAGTCGGTGGCATCGGTGACGTGCGATACGCGCGCCAGGCCGTCGAAGGCGATGTTGTCGCGGCGGGTGACGCGGGCCAGCCGGCGCTCGACCTTGCGGCGGAAATCCCAGGTGTCGGAAAATTCCTTCTCGAATGCATCCACCGCCGCATGCGCTCGCGTGAGCAATTCGCTCACCTTGGCCGAGCGGGACTGACCGTCGACGGCAGCGTCAGTCGTCGACTGGTCCTGCTGCCGGCGCTGTTCGATGTCGCGCAAGCGATGGCGCATCGCTTCGGTCAACGAATAGCGCCGCTTGGGGTTGTCGAGCATGTCCTCCTGCAGGTAGGGGTTGCGCTCCACCACCCAGATATCGCCCAGCACTTCGTACAGCATGCGCGCGCTGCGGCCGGTCTTTCGCTCGCCACGCAGTTCCAGCAGCATGTCCCAGGCATCGGCGCCGAGCAGGCGGATGACAATTTCGCGATCCGAGAACGAGGTGTAGTTGTAGGGAATTTCGCGCAGCCGTGGCGCGTCGTCATCCGAGGCCTGCTGCGAACTGCTGCCGGCTACAAACGGCAGTACCGCGCCGGGCTTGCGGGCCGGTTTGCCGGGTGGCTGGAAGACGGGATTTGATGCCATGGCGGGATGCGCAGTTCGGTGGGAAGTCGAAATGAACGACAGCGTTCCATTCTACCGCAGCGCACAATTATCTTGACCGGCATCAATTCGGCAGCGGGGGCTACGCCATGCGCATGCTAAAATTTTCATCAGTTTCTCTCGACAAAAAGACCAAACCCCAGTATTGACGGGCGTTCCAGGGCAAAAACAGCCTGGGACCCGCGCCGGTGCTGGAGTTTCAACCCCGGAACCATCATGTCTGCTCCCGCCCTGCTGCGAATTGCCTCCCGTGAAAGCCGCCTTGCCATGGTGCAGAGCGAATGGACCGCTGCGCAACTGAAACTGCTGTATCCGATGGCGATCATCGAGATCATTGGCATGACCACCCGCGGCGACCAGATCCTCGACCAGCCGCTGGCGCAGATCGGCGGCAAGGGCCTGTTCATCAAGGAGCTGGAAGTCGCGTTGGAAGAGGGGCGCGCCGACCTCGCGGTGCATTCGATGAAGGACGTGCCGATGACACTGCCGGATGGTTTCTCGGCGATCATCGTCGGCCTGCGCGAGGACGTGCAGGACGCATTCGTCTCCAATCGCTTCGGCAGCATCGATGAACTGCCGCAGGGCGCGACCGTCGGCACCTCCAGCCTGCGGCGCGAAAGCCAGCTGCGTCACCGGCGGCCGGACCTGAAAATTGAGGCCCTGCGCGGCAACGTCAACACGCGCCTGGCCAAGCTCGATGCCGGCCAGTACGACGCCATCATCCTGGCGGCAGCCGGGCTGAAGCGGCTGGGCTTCCACGACCGTATCCGTTCGCAACTCGACCGCCGGGATTTTCTGCCTGCCATTGCCCAGGGCGCGCTGGGGATCGAATTCCGCACCGATCGCGCCGATGTGGCCGCCTGGCTGGCGCCGTTTGCGCGTGTCGACACCACCGCCATCGTCAGTGCCGAGCGTTCGCTGGGGCGCGCGCTGACCGCCAGCTGCGATGTACCGCTCGGCGGCCACGCCACCATCGCCGGCGGCGTGCTGCAACTCGAAGGTTTTGTTGCCATGCCGGATGGCAGCAAGATGATTCGCGACACCATCAGCGGTCCGGTGGCGGACGCGGAACGACTCGGCACCGAGCTGGCCGCGAGACTGGTTGCCGCCGGCGCCGACGGCATACTCGCCAGCCTGTCGCGGCATGCCTGATGCCTTGCCGCTGACCGGCGTGACAGTGGTGGTGACCCGGCCGCAGCAACAGGGCGCGCCACTGGCCGAGGCCCTGCGCGGCGCCGGTGCCGCCGTCATTGAATATCCGGTGCTGGAAATCGTGCCGCTTGACGCAACCGTTCCGCCGGCAGCGCTGGCGCAGGCGGCGGCGGTGATTTTCGTCAGTGCCAATGCGGTCGAGCACGGCCTGCCCCGCCTGCAGGCTGCCGGCACCTTGCCCACGGGCTGCCTGATGATGGCGATTGGTGGCGCGACCGCGACGGCCTTGCACGATGCCGGCATCGAACGTGTTGTGTCACCGCAACAGAATATCGACAGCGAAGGCCTGCTGGCGCTGCCGCAATTGCAGCAGGTGCGGGGGCAAACTATCATCCTGATGCGTGGTCACAGTCTCGCTGGCGGCCGCACCCTGATCGAGCGCACACTGACGGAACGCGGCGCCACGGTGATGACGCTGGAATGCTATGCACGGCGCGACATCCTTCCCGCGGCCGCCTGCCACGACGCGCTGGTGGCGGCGCTGGACCATGCGCCGGGACTGGCGGTGATGGCGTTGAGCGTGGAAACACTGGAAAGCCTGATGGCGTCGCTGGGCGAGCGGCAGGCAGCACTGAAGCGCACGGCGCTGCTGGTACCGCATCCGCGGGTGGCGGCGGCGGCCGCGGCGCGCGGGTTCAAAAACGTAGTTGAAACGCCAATGTCGGCCAGCGGGCTGATTGCGGCGTTGGCAGCATTGAAGCCGCGGCTGTCGCGGCAGGGTCTTTAGGAAATCATGGACGAGTTCAAACCCGATACTCCCGCCGTCTCACGCGGCACGGCGCAACACGACAGCATGCCGCTGATCGCACTGGTGATCGCCGTGATCGGCCTCGGCCTGGCGGTATGGAGCCTGCTGCAAAGCCGCGACACCGAGCAATCGCTGACACAAAACCTCGGCGTCCGGCTGGCCGAGCAGTCGACCGCACAGAAGCAGACCGCAACCCAGGTGGAGGTGCTGGCGCGCGACGTGCGCGATTCGCAGAACCGCGTGGCGCAGCTGGAAGGCAAGCTGGCCGAGTTCCAGGGACAGCGGGTGGCGATGGAAGAGATGTACCGCGAACTGGCGCGCGCACCGGACGAGTGGCTGCTGGCGGAGATCGAGCAGACGCTCAATATCGCCAGCCGCGAGCTGACGCTGGCCGGCAACGTGCGCGCCGCCCTGATCGCCCTGCAGGCCGCCGACCAGCGGCTGGGGCGTGCCGACAAGTTGCAGGTGGTGCAGCTGCGCCGCGCCATCACCCAGGACATGGAGCGACTGAAGGCGCTGCCGATGGTCGATACCCAGGGCGTCAGCGTCAAGCTGGACAATCTGATGAGCCTGGCGCCGACGCTGCCGCTGGCGGTGCCGGACAAAATGGTCGCCAGCGCACGCGATGAGAAGAGCACCGATGCCAACGACAATATTGCGCTGCGCTTCGGCAAGGACCTGTGGCATGAGATGAAACAACTGATCCGCATTCGCGAACTGGACAGCAGTGATCCGGCGCTGTTGTCGCCGCAGCAGGGCTACTTCCTGCGCGAGAACCTGAAGCTGCGGCTGCTGTCGGCGCGCACCGCGCTGATCGCCCGCGACGAAGTCAATTACAAGGAAGACATCAAGCTGGCCCGTGAGATGCTCACCCGTTACTTCGACCCCAAGGCGCGCGTCAACGTCAACGCGCTGACCATGCTCAAGCAGCTGGCCGACAACCCGCTGTCGATTTCCACTCCCGATATCACCACCAGCCTCAATGCCGTTCGCGCCGCGCGGGCTGCGCGTGAACGCAGCGGAAAGTAGCCGATGATCAGTCGTCCGATCCGCTGGGTGTTGTGGCTGCTGGGCATGGCGGCTTTTGCCGTGGCCGTTGCGCTGGCCGGCCGCCATGGCAGCGGCTATGTGGTGATGGTGGCGCCGCCGTTCCGCATCGAGATGTCGGTGATGATGTTTGTGATTCTGGCGCTGGCCGCCTTTGCGCTGGGCTACGTGCTGATCCGGCTCGGCGTGGCCGCCTACGGGCTGCCGCAGCATCTGAGAAAACGCCACGCCGAGCAGGACCGCGCCAAGGCGCGCGATGCCGTGTTCACCAGCCTGGAGCTGCTGTTTTCGGGGCGGTTTCGCGATGCCGAGGAAAAGGCGCGCGCCGGCATGCAGCACGATGACACGCGCGACCTGGCCGCCGCGCTCGCGGCCTGGGCGGCCTACGAAGGCGGCAATTCTGGTGCCGCGGTGCCGTACCTGGACCGGATTCGCGGCGAGGGCGGCGGCAAATCCGCGCACATGCGCGACGCGTCGAAAGCCTACATGCTGCTGGCCGACGGCCGCGCCAACGAGGCGCTGTCATTGTTGAAGGGGCTGGCGGAGAACGACCCGAAAAATCCCGGCGTGCTGAAGATGAAGGTCGAGGCCGAAATGGCCGAGAAGGCCTGGGATGATGTGCTGGCGACACTCAGCCCGCTGGCGCGTTCGGGCATGCTGCCCGAATCGGCTGCCCAGCAAATCCGCCTCAATGCCCAGCTGAACCTGATCAAATCCAAACCCGCCAACCGCGAAGTGATCATCGCGGCGTGGGAGTCGCTGGAAAGCGTCTCGCGCTACGACGTCAGCATGGCCGTGACGGTGGGCAAGCGGCTGGTCGGCCTCGGCTGCGGCGATGACGCGCGCAAGGTGATCGAGGAAACCATCGACAAGCGCGGCATCGACGGCTGGGACAGCGCGCTGGCCGCGCTGTATGCCGACTGCAAGGGCGAATCGACACTGGCGCAGATCGAACGGGCCGAGAAGTGGCTGAAGCTGCACGCGCGCGACGCGGTGCTGCTGGCGACGCTGGGCAAGCTGTGCATGCGCCAGTCACTGTGGGGCAAGGCGCAGAGCTATCTCGAAGCCAGCGTGGCGCTGGAACCGACGCTCGATGCACATATGACACTGGCGCGGCTGATGGAACAGATCGGCAAGCGCGAGGAAGCCATTCGCCACATCCGGCGCAGTGCCGAACTGGCGAAGTAATCCGGCCGATGGTTAACGAAAACGCCGACGCCGGACCGGCGCTCGCTGGTGAACGTTTCCTGGCGTGGTCGCGAGGCGAATACCTCATTACCACCGATCCCGCGCGTGTCGACCTCGATGCCGTGCATGACTACCTGAGCCGGGAATCCTATTGGGCGCGAAACATTCCGCGCGAGACGGTCGAGCGCTCGGTCATTCATTCATTGTGCTTTTCCATCCTGAAGCAAGGTGAGCAGGTCGGTTTCGCCCGCGTGACCAGCGACCGTGCGACCGTGGCGTACCTGGGCGATGTGTTCGTGCTGCCCGGCCATCGCGGATTGGGGCTATCGACGTGGCTGGTGGAATGCATCGTCGCGCATCCTGAACTGCAGGGACTGCGGCGCTGGCTGCTGGCGACCAGCGATGCACATGGCCTGTACGCCAAGGTCGGCTTCACGCCGATCAAGGCGCCCGAGCGCTGGATGGAGCGGCACTTTCCGGATGTCTACGCTGCCGACACGCCGCGCGCAGAATGAAATTTCAACAGGGCATCGGCTGGAACACCAGCGTTGGCGCGGTTTGCCAGCCCGGTGCCGCCGGGAGCCGCGCCAGTGCTGGGGTACGGCGTGGTGACCTTTCGATTTGCACGCCAAAGTCGAATTCAATTCCAGTGGATGGGGCGAATTACGTCGGCTCGGCCCAAGTTACCAGTGACCGCAATTACCGGCGTGAGGCAGAATTTCCCGATCCTCGCGCATGAAGCACGCCGCATGCAGGATTGCGGCTGGAGTACGTAAGCATTGCAAGCAATAGCGAGGCGGAAAGGACACGAATGGAAATTATCGCAAGCAGCTTCCGCATGTTCGCATTAGCGGTAGGCTTGGCATTCTCGACGTATACGCATGCATGCAGCAATTTACTTTATGAAGTTCGACGAGGCGATCAATTTGGCTATCTGATCGGTTCCTCGCATGCAAACTCATCAAAAATGTGCTCGCTCACGTCGCGCAGCCGGCAGGTGCTTCAATCTGCCAGTAATTTTTACTTTGAAACAAGCAAAACTACTGAAGGCAATGCTGCGGCTAACACAGCATTCGTAGCCAGCTTATCTCTTCCGCCGCCGCAAAAGCTCGAATCTGTTGCGGGTCCAGAGAGAATTGAGAACATATCGGCTTGGCTCATTGATCGGGGGCTGGGCAAGAAGTTAATCGAAAAATGGAGTACTGCGCGCCCATTGCTTGTCGCGTTGTACCTAACAACAATCGATGGACTTTCAAAGGCAGCACCTAACCCAGGGGGCAAGCAGTTGTCTTCTGCGTCACTTGACGCGGAGCTCGTGGCACTTGCGAAGGCCGGAGGTGCAAGGGTGGGTGGTCTGGAAACCGGTGGTGGACTTGACTTACTCCTTCCATATTCGCCAGATGAGGACCTGCGTACCTTGGATAGTATGTATAGGTTGATTACCTGCGACGCGTGCAAGCAAAAAATGAAAACCAGCGCGGAATTGAGCGTAAACCTATTAAATATCGGCAAGATTGACGAGGCAATTCAAGCAACCCAAGCCGCTTACGACGACCTCGGACTACAGTCGATGTACAAATTACTCGTGTCTGCACGAAATCCACGCTTCGCCGACAGGATTACTTCAACGATTGAGCACGATGAAAAACCTGCGTTCGCTATCGGCGCTATGCATCTGGGTGGTAACGATGGAATTTTGGCAATACTCAGAAAGCGCGGCTTTTCGGTTGCGCTGATCGAAAACTAGAAAAGCCAGCAGTACCCAAAAAAAAGTATTTGAGGAAACACGGGCGTGAAATGGACATCGGAGCCCTGGATGGAGCGGCACTTTCCGGATGTCTACGTCGCCGCCGTACCGCGAGAAAAATAAAATTTGAACAGGGCATTGCCCGGAACGCCAGCACTGGTGCGGTTCTTCAGCCGGATGCCGCCAGGAGCCGCGCCACTACTGGTGTTTGGCGATAAGGCTACTTCAGGCCCAGCATCAACGCCGCATTCTGCAGCGCCGCGCGCCCCGCACCCTTGCCCAGGTTGTCCAGCCGCGCGATCAGCACCGCCTGCTCATTTTTGGCGTTGTCGAACACGAACAATTCCATCTGGTTGCTGCCGTTGAGCGCTTCGGGATTCAACTCCGCCGGCGGCTCGCCGCCGTAATGTCTTACTTCAACGTATTGCTGGCCCGCGTAGTGGGCGGCCAGACAGTCGTGCAGCTGCTTGCCGGTCAGCGGCTTGTCCAGCGCCCACAAATTGATCGGCACATGCACCAGCATGCCCTGGCGAAATGCCCCCACCGCCGGGGTAAACAACGGTGCGCGCTTCAGGCCGGAATAAAGCTGCATTTCCGGCAGATGCTTGTGCGCGAGTTTCAGGCCATAGGTAAAGAAGGTGGTTTTGGTCGAGCCGTCTTCAAACGCCTCAACCATCTGCCGGCCGCCGCCGGAGTAGCCGGATATACCCCATGTGGTCGACGCGTAATCCGCTGGCAGCAGACCGGCATCGACCAGCGGGCGCATCAGTGCGATGAAGCAGGTGGACCAGCAGCCGGGATTGGCCACCCGGCGGCTCTGGCGGATGCGCTGTTCCTGTTCCGCCGTCAGCTCCGGAAAACCGAATGCCCAGTCCGGCAGCACGCGATGCGCGGTGCTGGCATCGATCACGCGCACCGCTGGATTTTCGATCATCGATACCGACTCGCGTGCGGCATCGTCGGGCAGGCAAAGAATGGTCAGGTCGACCGCATTGAGCAATCGCCTGCGCTCGTCCTGATCCTTGCGTTTTTCCGGCGCGATGCTGACGAGTTCGATATCGGTACGCTCGCGCAGCAGGTCGCGGATCAGGAGACCCGTGGTGCCGTGCTCGCCATCGATGAAAATTTTGGGAGTGGTCATAAACAACATTCTTTTCGAGAAAAACCGGACTGGATTTACGTGCCGCAGACCTTTGACCACCCTCTCCCCGGCCCTCTCTCCCCCGGGGACTTCCTGCGGTCGCCGCTGGGCGGGAGAGGGAAAAGAGGATCAGACTTGCGTGAGCATGGTTTCGGCGTTGGAGACCTCGAACTTGCCGGGTCCTTCGACGTTCAGCGTTTTCACCACACCGTCGTCCACCAGCATCGAGAAGCGATTCATGCGTACGCCCATGCCCTTGGCGGTCAGGTCGAGCTCGAGGCCCAGCGCCTTGGTCCAGGTGGCGGAGCCGTCACCGAACATGCGTACTTTTCCCTGGGTCTTCTGGTCCTTGGCCCAGGCGCCCATGACAAACGGGTCGTTGACCGACACGCACCAGATTTCGTCGATGCCCTTGGCTTTAAGCGCGTCGTAATTGTTCACGTAGCCGGGCACATGCTTGGCCGAGCAGGTCGGCGTGAACGCGCCGGGCAAACCGAACACGGCAATTTTCTTGCCCTTGGTCAGGTCGCTGACATTGAAATTGTTCGGGCCGAGCGAGCAGCCGGCGGTTTCGACTTCGATGAATTCGCCGAGCACGCCATCGGGCAGTTTGTCGCCAACTTTGATCATGTGATGTCTCCTTGGAAATTACGGGTTGGGTGGGGAATAGGTAAACGAATCGGCAAAAAATTCATCGTCCGGCAGTCCGCGTGCGGCGAAGGTCTGCTGCGCGGTATCAATCATGATGGGCGCACCGCAGGCGTAGACCTGGTAGCCGGCCAGGGAATCGAAATCGTCCAGCACCGCCTGGTGGACGAGACCGGTCCTGCCCTGCCAATTATCCTCGGGTTTGGGATCGGATAGTACCGGGATGAAGGTGAAGTTCGGATATTCGCGCGCCCACTGGGCGGGCAACTGCGGCAGGTAAAGATCCTGCAGCGAGCGGCAACCCCAGTAGAGCACCATTTCGCGGTCGACCTTTTCGTACAGCGCGTGCTCGATCACGGCCTTGATCGGCGCGAAGCCGGTGCCGCCGGCGACGAAAATGACCGGCTTGTCCGAATCCTCGCGCAGGAAAAAAGTGCCCAGCGGTCCCTCGAAGCGGAGGATGGCGCGGTCGCGCATTTCGTTGAACACGTAGTTGGTGAACTGGCCGCCTGGAATCAGCCGGATGTGCAATTCGATGTACTGGTCCTGATGCGGCGGGTTGGCGATTGAAAAGCTGCGGCGCTTGCCGTCCTTCAGCAGGATATCGACATACTGGCCGGCGAAATACTGCAGTCTTTCCTGCGCCGGCAGTTTCAGCGACAGCACCGCGACATCGGGTGCGACTTTCTCCACCTTTTCCACCCGGCACGGCAGGGTACGGATCTGGATGTCGCCGCTGCCGCCAATTTCCTTCACTTCCAGGGTCATGTCCGAGCAGGGTTTGCCGACACAAAACAGGGCCTTGCCGGCGGCTTTCTCCTCGGGCCGAAGGGTGCGTTCCTGGTAGACGCCGTAGTCGAATTCGCCGCTGACGATCTTGCCCTTGCACGAGCCGCAGGCGCCATTGCGGCAGCCGTAGGGCAGGCCGATACCCTGGCGCAAAGCGGCGTCGAGGATGGTCTCATCGCCGGCCACGCCGAAGGTGTGGCCGGATGGCTGCAGGGTGATCTGGTATTCGGGGTTGCTCATGAGGTTTCAATCTTCTCTATACTGGCTCGCTCATGCGGCCAGATCATCACATTCTCATCGTCGGCTTTGGCGATATCGGCGCACGTGTTGCCCGACAGCTTGTTGGCAGGTTCCGCATCACCGCCCTGGTCCGCAGCGCCGCTGCTGCCGAACGGGCGCGCTCAATCGGCGTGGTTCCGGTAATCGGGGATCTGGGTCGCCCGGAATCGCTGCAAAAGCTGGCCGGCCGTTACGCCTGCATATTTCATTTCGCCCCACCGCCAGCCACCGGCGAACGGGACACCCATACTGGGCACCTGCTCGCTGCGATTAGCCGCAATGCGACGCGAGCGGGGATGCTAACACAGCCCCCCGCCGGGCGATTGGTCTACATCAGTACCACCGGCGTTTACGGCGATTGCGGTGGTGCGTGGATCGACGAGACCCGGCCGGCACGGCCTTCGACCGGCCGGGCGGCGCGACGGGTAGACGCTGAAAACGCCATCCGGCACTGGGGACGCCGCGTCCGGGTGCCGGTGTCGATCCTGCGCGCGCCCGGCATTTATGCTGAGGACCGCCTGCCGGTCGACCGGCTGCGCAAGGGAACGCCGGCGCTGTTGCCGGAAGACGATGTATTCACCAATCACATCCACGCCGAAGATCTGGCGCGTGCGGCCATTGCGGCGATGCGACGAGGCAAGGTGGCGCGAATCATCAACGTGGTTGATCAGTCGGCGCTGGCGATGGGGGCGTACTTCGACCTGGTGGCGGATGCGTTCGACCTGCCGCGGCCGCCGCGTATCGCGCGTGCCGAGGCGCAATCGTGCATTTCACCGGCGCTGCTGTCTTTCATGAGCGAATCACGGCGAATCCGCAACGACCGCCTCAAACAGGACCTGCGCCTGCGACTGCGTTATCCGACCGTGGACAGCTTCCTGGCGACCCTGCCGGCGGCTAGCGCTCGCGGCGGAACTCGCCCTCGATGACGCCGTCGCCGCCGACCCGCCTGCTGGTGGCTGGCGAGACGCCGGCATGAGCGCGCTCGAACGCCGGTTCGCGAAGCGGCAACAGCAGCAGCGCCAGCGCCATGATGTCGGAGAGGATTCCCGGGAAAATCAGCAGCAGCCCCGCCAGCACGGTGCGAAAACTGTCGATGATGGCTGCCAGCGAAAAGCGGCCCTGCGAGAGGGCGGCGGCCAAACGCGTGACCAGCGAGAATCGCGCTTCCTTGATCAGAACAATGCCGGCAATGGCGGCAAACGCCAGCCAGGCCAGCACCCAGCCGCCGTGGCCGGCCGGACCAAACGCCAGTTTGTAAAGCACCGCGCCTTCCAGCAACGGGAATGCCATTAAAATGCCAAGGATCAACCAGCGCATGATGCTTTCCTTTCAGGGACTCGTACCCGCATGACTTCAGACGTTGGGGCACTCATCGTGATTACCACAGTACCGGACGAAAATCTGGCTGTAAAGCTGACTGAGTCATTGTTGCAACAGCGCCTGGCAGCGTGCGTGCACCGGCTGCCGGCCGGCCAATCGACCTATTGGTGGCAGGGCAAGCTCGAATCGACAGCCGAGATCACGCTGCTGATCAAGACGACCCACCTGCGTTATGCGGAACTTGAGACAGCAATCCGGCGTCTTCATTCATATGATGTCCCGGAAATTGTTGCGTTGCCGGTTTCGGCCGGATTGCCGGCCTACTTGAATTGGATCAGAGATGAAACCAGCCGGCCTTAGTGCCTGCGTGACCGGCCTCGCACTGCTGCTGGCGCAATCGGTGTTTGCCGCCCTGCCTGCATCGGGTGCGGCGGCCACCGAACTGCTGGACGCGGACAAGGCATTCCAATTGACAGCCCGGTTGCGGGACGCGAAGACCGTTGAGTTGAGCTACAACATCGCCGATGGTTACTACATGTACCGCGATCGATTCCGCTTCGCCGTCGACGGCAAAGCGATCAAGCTAACTTCGCGGCAAATGCCGGCCGGCAAAATGAAGCAGGACGCAACCTTTGGCCGCGTCGTGACATATCGCAATAGTGTGCGCATACTCTTGCCGTTATCCTTGGCGTCAGGTGCCAGTCAGACCGCGACGCCGCAACGAGTTGGCGTCGAAGTCACCTCCCAGGGGTGTGCCGATGCAGGCGTCTGTTATCCGCCCATGACCCAGCAGCTGGCCCTGACAACCGGCTCGACCGAGATCGTCCAGCCGCACGGGGCCGCCACCATTGGCAGCTTCTCGCGCCCGGCAGAAGGCGGTCGCGGTATTTCCGACACGCTCAAACGCGGCAAATAGGGTCAATTTGAATCCCAAGCTGATTGTCGGTGGCGCCGCCGCGATGTTGATCGCGCTTGCCGGGATGGCCTGGTGGCTTGACCGGCCGGAAGCCACCGTCGATAGGCTGGTCACGCCCGAGCGCGTTGAGGCCAGCAGCGCGGTGATCTATGCGACCAGCTTTCCGGATCTTGCGGGCAACCCCCAATCGCTCGGTCAGTGGCAGAACAAGCTGCTGGTGCTCAATTTCTGGGCTACCTGGTGCGCTCCATGCAAGGAAGAAATGCCCCTGCTGGCAAAACTTCAGTCAGAATACGGTTCGAAAGGGTTGCAAATTGTTGGTATCGCCATCGATTCCCGTGCAAATGTGTCCAATTTCAGCATGGCATCGCCTGTTGGATACCCGTTGCTACCCGACGAAGCGCGGGCGATCGACTTTTCACGGCGCCTCGGCAATCGCTTGGGTCTGTTGCCGTATACGATTGTGTTCCGGGCGGGAGGTGAAGTGATTTTTACCCGTATGGGGGTCGTTCGTGAGGCGGAAATGCATCAATTAATACTTGAAAATCTTCCAAAATAGGGCTTTTTCGCCTAACTCCACAGAGGAAATGGCGTTTCCTCAGCGCGATCCGCCACCTCGGATGTTCGCCGGCTTCACCCCGTGCCTTTGTGCAGTGCCGCACACATGAAATTTCAAACTTCGGTAAAAACGCAACAAATGTGGCGAAAAAGCCTGAATTGCGTGTCGGCAAGATCCGCTAAAAGCTGGACATTGCGCGCGAAAATGAGGCAAACTGCCCGCCATGCCGAAGATCCTGGTCCTGAACGGCCCCAACCTCAACTTGCTCGGTACGCGCGAACCCAGTGTTTATGGGTCGACCACGCTTGCCGAAATCAACCAGCAACTGCAGGCAATCGCTGCAGCGGCGGGGGTTGAACTGGTCGCCTTTCAAAGCAATGCCGAGGGTGACCTGGTTGATCGCGTGCAAGCGGCGAAACCGGAAGGGGTCGGCATGATCGTGATCAATCCGGGCGCTTACACGCATACCAGCATTGCCTTGCGGGACGCGTTTGCGGCCGTTGCGATCCCGTTTATTGAAGTGCACCTGTCAAATGTGCATGCACGCGAACCGTTCCGCCAGCATTCCTACCTGTCCGATGTGGCGGTGGGGGTGATTACCGGACTCGGCGCTGACGGCTATCAATTTGCCCTTGAAGCGGCCATCCGCCGACTCAAGCGCGCTACCCAGCTTCATCAATAACAGCAGGCCACGCATGCCGCCGGCGATCCCGTGCGGCATTTTTATTGGCCGATAACAGGTAGGAGCACAAACCATGGACCTGCGAAAAATAAAGACGTTGATCGACCTGGTGCAACAGTCCGGCATTGCCGAGCTGGAAATTACCGAAGGCGAGGAAAAGGTCCGCATCAGCCGCACCGGAGCGCCCGGCTCATACATGCCGGCGCCAATGGCGCCGGCCAACATTGTCCTGCCGCCCGAGGTAAACGGTGCACCCGCGCCGACCACACAGGTCGGCCCGGCAGAACCGACCGGCCACACGGTCAAATCCCCCATGGTGGGCACGTTCTACCGTTCGCCGTCGCCAGGCTCACCGTCGTTTGTCGAAGTCGGCCAGTCGGTAAACAAGGGCCAGACCCTGTGCATCATCGAGGCGATGAAGCTGCTCAATGAAATCGAATCGGATGCTGCCGGTGTGATCAAGGCCATCCTGGTCGAGAACGGCCAGCCGGTGGAGTACGGCCAGCCGCTGTTCATTGTCGAATAACGCCGGGATCTGAATATGGCGGTTTTTGGTTCCAGCCCCAGGCAGGGGGCAATGTTCGAAAAAATCCTGATTGCCAATCGCGGCGAGATCGCGTTGCGCATCCAGCGCGCCTGCCGTGAACTGGGTATCAAGACGGTGGCGGTTCACTCCGAGGCCGATGCCGATGCCAAGTACGTCATGCTGGCCGATGAGTCGGTTTGCATCGGCCCGGCGCCGTCGAAAGACAGCTACCTCAATATTCCGGCGATCATCAGCGCTGCCGAAGTGACCGATGCGCAGGCGATTCATCCCGGCTACGGCTTCCTGTCGGAAAACGCCGACTTCGCCGAGCGGGTGGAAAATTCCGGCTTTGTGTTCATCGGCCCGCGGCCGGAGAACATCCGCACCATGGGTGACAAGGTGGCGGCCAAGGCGGCGATGAAGAAGGTCGGCATACCCTGCGTGCCGGGTTCAGACGGTGCGCTGCCGGACGACCCGAAGGAAATCCGCAAGATCGCAGCGGCGGTTGGCTACCCGGTGATCATCAAGGCGGCTGGTGGCGGCGGTGGGCGCGGCATGCGCGTGGTTCATACCGAGGCGGCGCTGGTGAACGCGGTGCAGATGACCAAGACCGAGGCGCA
Organism: uncultured Burkholderiales bacterium; assembly: GCA_964417885.1. Lineage (GTDB taxonomy): Bacteria > Pseudomonadota > Gammaproteobacteria > Burkholderiales > Usitatibacteraceae > UKL13-2. The sequence goes on from CAYQKN010000052.1 coordinate 14,453, forward strand.
GTCGGCGTTCGGCAACCCGATGGTTTACCTGGAGAAATTTCTCGAGAACCCCAGGCATATCGAGATCCAGGTACTGGTGGACGAATACAAGAACGCGCTCTTTCTGTGGGAGCGCGACTGTTCGATGCAGCGGCGGCACCAGAAGATCATCGAAGAGGCGCCGGCGCCGGAGTTGAAGGCGCGATTGCGCGACCGCATCGGCGAGCGTTGCGCGGAAGCCTGCGTCAAGCTTGGCTATCGCGGCGCCGGCACCTTCGAGTTCCTGTATGAGAAAGACGAGTTCTATTTCATCGAAATGAACACCCGGGTGCAGGTGGAGCACCCGGTGTCCGAGATGATCACCGGCATTGATATTGTGCAGGAGCAGGTGCGCATTGCCGCGGGACAAAAGCTGCGTTACCGGCAGAAGGACATCCAGCTTCGCGGCCACGCCGTCGAATGCCGCATCAACGCCGAGAATCCGGTCACCTTTGTTCCGTCGCCGGGGCGCATCACGCGCTTCCACGTGCCCGGCGGACCGGGTATCCGGGTTGATTCGCACGTTTATGCCGACTACTTTGTGCCACCGTACTACGATTCGCTGATTGCCAAGGTGATCGCCCATGGCGATACGCGCGAGCAGGCGTTCGCCCGCATGCGTACCGCGCTGTCGGAGATGGTGGTCGAGGGCATTCATACCAATCTTGCCCTGCACCAGGAACTGCTCAATGACGCGGCGTTCATCCGCGGCGGGACATCGATCCACTTTCTCGAGGAACGCATGGCCAAGCTGAAGAAGATCGCCGGCGAGGCGGATTGAACGTTCACACGGCCATTGCCCTGCAAGCCCCTGCCCATGCGCCTTTCCAGCCCGTGTGCCCCGAAACCCGCATGGATAGGGGTGTTGCGGCCGCTGCTCTGGTGAGCTCGGAAGTGAATTCATGGCCTTCCTGATCGCAACCCTGGAACTGGACCGCGACCAGGCCGACACGCTCGGCGACGCGCTGATGGAAGCGGGTGCGTTGTCGGTCAATGTCGAAGACGCGCAGGAAGGGACCGCCGACGAGAAGCCCATTTTCGGCGAACCGGGCGCCAGCAGCGGCTTGTGGGATCGCTGCCTGATGTCTGCCATGTTTGCCGCCGACGTCGATGTCTCCGCCGCCCTTGATGCTGCGTGCGCATCGCTGGGCATGGCGCCGCCGATGCACACCCTGACATCGCTGGACGACGCCGACTGGGTGGTGAAAAACCGCGAACAGTTCCAGCCGATCCATATATCAGACCGAGTCTGGATTGTGCCGACCTGGCATCAGGCGCCACAGCCCGACGCGATCAATATTTCGCTCGATCCCGGTGCCGCCTTCGGTACCGGCAGCCATCCCACCACCCGGCTGTGCCTGCAATGGCTGGAGGAAAATCTTTCACGCCTGCCCCGGCCACTGGTGCTCGACTATGGCTGCGGATCGGGCATCTTGGCCATTGCCGCAATAAAGCTTGGCGCCGCCAGGGCCATCGGTGTCGACATCGATCCGCAGGCTGTCGAGGCCGCACGTTTCAACGCGCAGCAGAACGGCGTCGAGATCGATTTCTCGACGTCAGACCGGCCGCTGGTAGCGATGGCCGACATCACCGTCGCCAACATTCTCGCCAATCCGCTGAAGGTACTGGCGCCGCTGCTCGCCTCACACACCCGATCCGGTGGCCTGCTGGTGCTGGCGGGCATCCTGGACCATCAGGCCGACGACATCATCCATATCTACCGCGACTGGTTTGACCTGTCGGTGTGGAAGCGTGACGAGGGTTGGTCGTGCATCGCCGGGATGCGTCGCAGCCAGTAGGGATGGCTGGAACGGCTGGGCTATACTTTCGGCCATGCTGCTGACCACCTGTCCCAACTGCGCGGCGCAGTTCAAAGTCCAGCCGGAACAACTCAATGTGCGCCAGGGCCGCGTCATGTGCGGTCGTTGTCGCCAGGTTTTCAACGCGTTCCAGTCGTTGACCCGGATCTCGGACAGCGACGTCATCCCGGCCGCGGCACCTGTTACCGAATCCCTTGAAGCTGCGGAAATGCAGCCTGAAACCCATGCCGCGGCCGGCCTGTTCCTGCGCGAGGAACCGCCGGTGCCGACACTGTTGAACGATGCGCCGGAAGCGCGCGACCCGCTGGCGAAAATCGATGCTCCCGCCGAAATTGCCGACCTGCCGGACGAAACGGCATTGGCCATCACCGGGCAGGACGCGGCGCCTGTGCCCGATCCGGCCGGATCAATCGAGGCCGATGAGAAACCGTTGCAGTGGTTGCCGGACGAGCAAGCGCAGACCGCCGCCGATGCGACAAATCCACTGCTTGCGGACATTCCGGGCCAGCGCCGCGAGCCGGCGGCGCGCTCGCGCGGCTGGGCATTTGGCGCGGTGGTACTTGCGCTGGTGCTGGCGGCGCAGTGCGCCTATCTGTTCCGGGCCGTACTGGTGCGGAACTATCCGCAGTTGCGGCCGGCGTTTGTCGAGGCCTGTGACTGGCTGGGCTGCAGCCGCAATTGGGCGCGCGACGATACCGATCTGCGCATCGAGGCGTCCGACCTGATTGAAGCGCCGGGACAGGCCGGGCGCATACAATTGACGGCGACGCTGGTAAATCGGGGCAGCGTGCCGCAGGATTTTCCCGCGCTTGAACTGAAGCTTACCGACAATGCCAATCAGGTATTGCTGAGCCGCATCCTGCAACCGCAGGAGTATCTTGGCCGCACGCCAGGGCGCGAGGAAAGCCTTCAGCCGAACGCGGAGACCTACGTCAATCTGAATATTGAGGTTGCAAACAAGCTGCAGGCGTCGGGCTACGGGGTTCGCGCGTTCTATCCGTAGGCTCAGGCGATCCACCGGGTATCGCCTTGCGTACCATTGCGGCAACGCGCAACGATCACATTTACATCACAAACAGGGGGTCAACATGACGACAGTGACGCTGGGTGGAAATCCGATTACCGTCGAGGGGAGTTTTCCAAAGCCCGGCGACATACTGGCCGGCTTTTCGCTTACCGCGAAAGACCTGCGCGACGTAACGCTTGATGAATACGCCGGCAAGCGAAAGGTGCTCAACATCGTGCCGAGTCTGGATACGCCAGTCTGCGGCAAGTCGACGCGGGTGTTCAATGAAAAGGCCAACGCGCTCAGCAATACCGTGGTGCTGGTCATTGCCGCCGACCTGCCGTTTGCCATGGGCAGATTCTGCGGTGCCGAGGGACTGGAGCGTGTGGTGCCGCTGTCGACTTTCCGCAGCCGTGATGTTCACCAGTTGCTCGGGGTGGACATTACCGACGGCCCGCTGCGCGGACTGACGGCTCGCGCGGTCGTGGTGGTGGACGAGAACAACAAGGTGCTGCATTCCCAGCTGGTGCCGGAAATCAAGCAGGAACCGGATTACGATGCGGCACTTGCCGCGCTCGGAGCCTGACTTCAATGACCGCGCCGGCTTGCCTCAGGCGCGCGCGGCTCCGGACAGCGAATGTACCAGGCTGTCCACCGCGCGGTCGACCAGCGAAGTCTCCTCGATAATCCGCGCTTCGCCGCGCCGGAACTGCTGCTGAAGCACATCCGGCAGCACCGACAACGCTTCGGTCGCGCCGGGGTTGGTGAACAGGTAGACACCCTTCAGCGGGCTGATCCACGACAGCTTGGCGCGAATTTTTCGCCCGCCTTTTTGCAGAAATTCCACCCAGGTGCCGCGCTTGAGTTCAACCACCGGCATGTCGGAAACGTCGAAGTCGACCGCTCCGGCGCGGCCGGCCGACGAGCCGGCCAGTGCGCCGGCGTCGTGATCTGGTGCGCCGGCAGCGGCATCGGCCGCCGGCGCCTGCCTGCCAGTCGACAGCTCTTCAATCTCAACACCGCGCTCGGTAAAGTGAATGCGGGCCAGGCCCGAGCGCGCGGCACTCTTTTGCGATGCCGTACGCGCAGTTTCTTCTGCCATCAGCTTGGCGAACAGCGGCCCGGTGTCGGTGTTGGGCTGGGTGGCGGCGAGTAGTGCGGCGACACTCTCGCCGCGCAGGCCGGCCTTGACCGCTGCCGCGTGGCAATCGACCAGGGCAGCAAAGAAGCGCCCGCGGTCCTCCGCCTCGACCGCGGCGATTTCCATTCCCTGCTGCAGGCTGCGCAGCAGGTTTGGCAACATGGCCACGAGTCGTTTGCGCTGATCGGCATCTGCCTTTGGCTGCACGCTCCAGATCAGGTTGTCGGCGGTTTCGATTGCCTGGCCAAACCCGGCATGACGGCCACCTTCTCGCAGGTAGACGCGCTCGAGGACCCGTGCCCACGGGCCTTTCATGATCGCGGCGACCGGTCCGGGCAAATCCTGGCCGGCAACGCGCCGCTCGGTTTCATCCTGCGCGATCAGGCGCGCCATCTCGCGCTTCTCGCGCTCGTGCACCACCCTTGCGGACTGCTCGACGAACTCGGCGTTTGCGGTTTCGCGTTCGGCGAGGAATGTTTCAAAACCCGCCAGCACGTCGGTGAACAGCTGGATGTCGGTGTCGAATTCATTGTGGATCCGCTCGACCACGATCTCGATCTGCCTAAACAGCGGATCTTCGCGCGTCACCGGACCGGCGAAGCCGACCGAGGCCTCGGCAAGCACGTCAAGCAGGCGGCGAGCCGGATGGTTCTTGCGCGAAAAGAACGACTTGTCGAGGATCGCCACCTTGAGCGCCGGGATCTGCAGGCGCGCCAGCAGGCCCTTCACCGGATCCGGGATCAGCCTGTCCTCGAACACATAGTCAAACAGCATGGCGACGATGTCGATGGTCATGACATCAAGCGGTGAACTGCCCTGTGCCGCTCCCTGCGAGCGGATCTCGCGCAGCACGTTGAGTTCGGCCGGCGCCGTCTCGCCCGGAATGAAATTGCGGATCGCCGCCAGCGAATCCAGCTCAGCCGACTGCGCCATCAGTTTTTGCTGTATCTGGGTCAGGGCTGATACCAGACCGGCGCTGGAAAACGACGCTTCGCCGTTGGCAATCGAGCGCATCGCTTCGGCCGCCGCCAGTGAGCCTGATGGCGGAGGCGGCGAAAAGCTCCCGGTCGTCACACCGAACGGCGGCGGCGCTGCGCTGCCGGCCGCGATCGCCGGATCGAACGCGCTGCCGCCGCTCATCAGCTGTTGCAGGGTGGAAAAAATGTCTGCCGCCGGATTGGCGAAACTGCCGGTCGAACTTCCCGCCGCGACTGGCGCTGCAGCGGGTGCCGCGGCAACAGCGGCTTTTCGTCCCGGCGCTTCCGCCGCCTTTCGGTAGGTGGGCCGGATCTGCGGCATGATCTGGCGCGCGACCAGGTGGCTGTTGATGTCGCGATAGACGCCCAGCATTTCGCTGGCCATGTGCTGCTCGACCAGCCGCAATACGGTGAGCTTGGTCTGGTAACCGGAGGTCATCTGGTCACAGGCGACCTTCAGCGCCTGGATCACGGTATCCGGAGACATCGGGTTCGCGTCCTCGTTCAACTCGGGATCCGACATCAGGAAACCCATGCGTTGCGACAGCGCGCGCAGTTCGTCGTCGCAGGTGTCGGACAGGCGTTTGGTCATGTCGTTGACCGCCAGTTTCTCCTCAAGGTCGGTATCGTCGACCAGCGACAGCTCCATCGATGCGTAATCGACTTTTGCCGGTTTGCGCGATGCCTCGGTGCCGGAGACTTTCTGCTCGAAAAAACTCAGGAACTGTTTCTTGAACGAGGCTTCGATCGCGCCGCGTTTTTCGCGTGCTTGCGAGCGTGCGTCGAGATACATGTTCTGCCGCTCGCGGTCGGCTTCCTTTTCCGCCAGGCCGAAGAGTTCATCCTCAATCTTGTCGAACGTACCTGCCAGCACCGCCACCATGCGCTTGAGCGCAATATCACGACAGTCGTTAATGACGCCGACCGACTCGGCCGTCACTGCACGCCGGCTCCGGCCGCCGCCAATCGCAAACACGTTATCGACGGTTTGAGTTGCCATGGCCGGCTCCTGGCGTCGTGAGACGCAGAGATTCCTGTCGACGGGCGACGGGGCCCACAATAAGGCAGGACGCACGCGAGGTACATTTCCGCGTTTCGGATAGTTGGGGGAGTGTCCGGACTCGCCGATTGCCCGCAGCCGACATGCGTCGACCGGACTGGCGCTTCACCGGGGTACCGCGTGCGGGCCGAACGTTGTCGGGCCCAAAATTGCGTGCTTCCATGTCCGACTCTCTGGTAATCCCGCTATCGTCGGATTTTGACAATCCTTTAGACCGGAGACTTTGCGTCCTCATCTTTCGATGAGTTTGCCTTGTTTCAGAATTCGCTTTGTGTGCTTGCTGCCACTTCTGAGCGCCCAGGATTCATAAATTCGAACCCTTGGGAAGTCAATTTACAAGAATTGACAAATTACTGTCAATCGAACTGTTCGACCATCCGACGAGCGGCTATGCGCATCCCGCCAACGGCCGGCGAGACGATATAATCCTGTTTTAATTGAAAAAATAATGTCATGCCTGTCCTGATCTGCGGTTCCATCGCCTATGACACGATTATGGTGTTCAACGGCGAATTCAAGACTCACATCCTGCCTGACCATATCCACATGCTCAATGTTGCCTTTGTGGTGCCGGACATGCGGCGCGAGTTTGGTGGCACGGCCGGCAACATCGCCTACAACCTGCGGTTGCTCGGCGATTCGCCGCTGGTGATGGCGACCGTCGGCGAAGACTTCGGTCCGTACAAGGAACGCCTGGACAAATTGGGCATCAGCCGCACCCACGTACGCGAAATCGCCGGCGCGTTCATGCCACAGGCATTCATCACCACCGATCTCGATGCAAACCAGATCACTGCTTTCCATCCCGGCGCGATGGCGTCTTCGTACCTGAACAAGGTTGGTGACGCGAGCGACGTCAGCTTTGGCATCGTGGCACCGGATTCGCGCGACGGCATGTTGCAGCACGCGGCGCAGTTTCATGATCACAAGATACCGTTCATTTTTGATCCAGGCCAGGCGCTGCCGGTTTTCAATGGGGATGAGTTGCGCTACTTCATTGAACTTGCCGATTATGTCGCCGTCAATGATTATGAGGCGAGGGTGCTGGAGGAAAGGACCGGGGAGCCGCTGTCCAGGCTGACTGATCGGGTGAAGGCGCTTTTTGTGACAAAAGGCGCGGAAGGCTCGGTGATTTACGCGGATGGTCAACAGATTTCGGTGCCCAGCGTTAGGGAAAACAGACGGGTCGATCCGACCGGGTGCGGCGACGCCTATCGTGCCGGCATGCTCTATGGCATCGAACGCGGCTGGTCGTGGCAAAAGATCGGCCGGCTGGCCAACACAATGGGCAGCCTTAAGATCGAGTTTCGCGGTCCGCAGGGCCATCAACCCACGCGCGAGGAAATCGCCACGCGCTATTCGACCGCATTTGACGAACCCCTCTGGTAGGGGACAAGGAGAAAGCAATGAAAATGAAAAACATTCTGGTGGCGGGCACGGTGGCATTGACGGCCCTGGTGGCTGGCTGCGCATCTCCGGGACTTGGTGGCGGCAATTACACCCGCAGCCAGGTACGCGGCGAGCAGACGGTTCGCCTGGGGGTGGTGGAGAGTGTCCGTGACGTCGTGATCGACGCGCGTGACACCGGTACCGGCACGCTGGCCGGCGCGGCGTTGGGCGGGATTGCCGGTTCGACCGTCGGTGGTGGCCACCGGGCAAATGCGGCGGGCGCCATCGCCGGCGCGGTGGTCGGCGGCATCATCGGCAACGCGGTCGAGAAAGGCAACAACGATCGCCGCGGTGTTGAGGTTACGGTGCGCCTGGAAGGCGGCCGGCTGATTGCGATAACCCAGGAAAAAGACGAGGAGTTCCGTGTTGGTGATCGCGTTCGCATCTTGTCCGGACAGGGCGCGACCCGCGTGTCACGCTACTGATCCAGGGGGGTACGCCGTCAGGAAGGGCGCCGCAGGCGCCCTTTTTCGTTGTTGTCACCGGCATTTTTGAAAACCCTGCTCGCCAAGGTACCATCGCAGGATGAAAGATGCCCGGGATGCACTTGCGCCCAATCCGAATGACACGCACCGTCT
>CAYQKN010000053.1:0-22422 GCA_964417885.1 uncultured Burkholderiales bacterium
CACCGCAAAACCACACCACAAAATTCAGCAGAGCCCACCATGACCACCCCAACCAATCCGCCCAAGCCCACCTATCGCTCCTTCGCCATCACCAAGGGCGACGAACGCGCGCCCAACCGCTCGATGCTGCGTGGCATCGGCTACCAGGACGCCGACTTCGACAAGCCTTTCATCGGCCTCGCCAACGGCCACTCCACGCTGAACCCCTGCAACGCCGGCATCCAGCCGCTGGCTGACGCAGCCGACGCCGCCATCCGCGCGGCCGGCGGCATGCCGCAGATGTTCGGCACCATCACCGTCACCGACGGCATCTCGATGGGCACCGAGGGCATGAAGTATTCGCTGGTGAGCCGCGAGGTGATTGCCGACTCGATCGAGACCGCCTGCCAGTCGCAGTTCATGGACGGCGTGCTGGCCATCGGCGGCTGCGACAAGAACATGCCGGGCGCCATGATCGGCCTCTGCCGCATGAACATCCCGAGCATCTTCGTCTACGGCGGCACCATCAAGCCCGGCCACTACAAGGGCAAGGATTTGCAGGTGGTGTCGGTGTTCGAAGCGGTGGGCGCCTACCAGGCCGGCAAGATGAACGAGGAAGACTTCGGCTGCATCGAGCGCTGCGCGATTCCCGGCGTGGGTGCCTGCGGCGGCATGTACACCGCCAACACCATGTCGAGCGCGTTCGAGGCGCTGGGCATGTCGCTGCCGTACTCCAGCACCATGGCCGCGGAAGACCAGGAGAAGAAAGACTCCGCCGCCGAATCCGCGCGCGTGCTGCTGGCAGCAGTCAAGAAAGGTCTGAAGCCGCGCGACATCGTCACCCGCAAATCGATCGAGAACGCTGTGGCCGTGATCATGGCCGTGGGCGGATCGACCAACGCGGTGCTGCACTTCCTCGCCATCGCCCACGCCGCCGATGTCGAATGGACCATCGACGACTTCGAGCGCATGCGCAAAGAATGCCCGGTGCTGTGCAACCTGAAGCCCTCGGGCAAATACGTCGCGGTCGATTTACACCAGGCCGGCGGCATTCCGCAGGTGATGAAGATCCTGCTCAACGCCGGACTGATGCACGGCGACTGCATGACCATCACCGGCCAGACCATTGCCGAAGTATTGAAGGACGTGCCCGACCAGCCCAGAGCCGACCAGGACGTGATCATGCCGATCGACAAGGCGCTCTACAAACAGGGCCACCTGGCGATCCTGAAGGGCAACCTCGCCACCGAAGGCTGCGTGGCCAAGATCACCGGCCTCAAGAACCCCGTCATCACCGGCCCCGCGCGCGTGTTCGATTCCGAGCCCGAACTGATGGACGCCATCATGACCGACAAGATCACCCACGGCGACGTGGTGGTGCTGCGTTACGAAGGGCCAAAAGGCGGACCCGGCATGCGCGAGATGCTGGCGCCGACCAGCGCGCTGATCGGCAAAGGCATGGGCGAAACCGTGGGCCTGATCACCGACGGCCGCTTCTCCGGCGGCACCTGGGGCATGGTGGTCGGCCACGTGGCGCCGGAAGCGTACGTGGGCGGCACCATCGCGCTGGTGCAAGAAGGCGATTCGGTCACGATCGACGCGACCAAACTGCTGATCCAGTTGAATGTGGATGAGGCGGAGATCGCCAAGCGACGGTCGGTTTGGAAGGCGCCGGCGCCGAGGTATACGCGGGGGGTGTTGGGGAAATACTTTAAGTTGGTGGGGACGGCTAGTAAGGGGGCGGTGACGGATTGACTACGCGCCGGATCACATACAGCTACGAGATCGTACACTCGGGTATCGCAATACCTTCGGGCGCTCAACATGTGCAGCTTTTCGGGAACGAAGGGTTCGAAGCGTATCTGACAACCGCGCCCTGGGAGCTGCTGCCGGACCATATTGAGGCTCAGGCGCTCGGCCGCGCATTGCTAGGCTCATCTATTAGCTTCAGTGCTGGAGAAGAGCCATTCGAGGGCCGCTTGGACAAAGCGCGTACCGAAGTCTTGAAGCAAATGAAGGAACGCCATGTAGAGGTGGCTGCACTCGTTACAAAAACACATGAGGCCCGCGCGCTACCTGCTGGCGACATTGCGCGGTCGCTTTCAAACTACGACGTTCGCTTGTCCAATGAAACCCCGAGCCTTAGTGAGCCGCTAAGGAATTTGGGCAGGGTAAAGACGGCGCTATTAGCAACAGTGCCAAATGCGCCGCGCTATGGCCCTCAGAATTCACGATGTGTGTACTTCACTGAGCAGAACCGGAAAACATTCTTCGTAGGATTCTCAATTTCGGCAGACGTCACCGTGAGGACAATATTTACTAGTTCCTCTGTCGTTAAGTTTCAGCAAAAATTCGAACGCGTGCTCAATCTTCCCAATTTGCTTCGCCTTGTTGCCGATAGCCAGCTAGGTCGCCAGAGCCACGTGGAATCGTTCCTGCTTGCTTGGCCGGCCATGGAAACGATTGTCAACGCAAGATGGAACTCCCATTTCAATACACTAACGTCATCAATCGGGCAGCAATTAGGAGAACCTCTGCGTCAAATTTCGGATAGGGCATTTTCCGTATTGACCTCGAACAACAGGCTTGGCTTGACTGAAAAATTCATCCTACTTGCCCAAGCGGAATATCCTGCAGATGCGCAGCAGGACATCGCCGACTTCAAAGTACTGAAGGAAATTCGTGACAAACTCGCCCACGGCCGTGAAGTCACGGTTACTGGTGCGCACCTCTCTGATACGTTGGCACTCGTCGCGAAATATGTAACCTCGCAATAACAGCTGCATGAATTCGTGCCGCCGAGAAAACGCAACATGGGAACAAATGCAGGCTAAATACAATTCATCATCGACAGTACTAAGCAGCAACTATGGAAACTGAGGGCGCCGAGAAGTTCATCAAGAGGAGCAATGAATGATCCAAGGACAGTGGCTCGCAGTAGTTGATGAGGGCAACGCATTCTTAATGCTAAATGCCGACTTTGTAGGCGGGCGATATATTGCTACTGCATTCCTTTCGCGGATTAGTTTTCCCAGTTCGCGCGTGCTGCAGGTCACGTTTTCTTTTGGTGACAATCAAGCAGTGTGTGCCTTTGATGTGCAAGCTATTTCAGTATTGGCGATGTCCCCGCCAAACTACAATGTGCAGACTCTGGACTCCTATAAAGACGAGTTCACCTCGATAAGAAACGTGAGGCTTGTTGGTACATTTTCCGATGGCGTGTTGCGGTTGGAAGGCCATGCAGATACTGGACAAAGTATTGTTGCCGTATTGCACCGCAGCGAGGCACATAAACCTTCAACATTGCAGCCAAATGCCAATGTAAAAAATTGGAAGACCTTCACTGAATACATTTCAGACAGGAAGATTGGCAAATTTCTATACAGGGGCCAATCTTCGTCAAAACGACTGCGTACTGCATTTCATAGAACCGGTAGGTCAAATCTGCTCCACTATCTTGGCGAGAACGTAGACCAGACATTTAAGTACCTAAGTTCGCACCTCAAGCATCGGTACGTTCGCGGCGGCAATGATAATGGACCGATACTCGCTCTACTACAACATCACGGGTATCCCACGCCGCTCCTTGATTGGACTTATTCGCCTTTCGTTTCCGCTTTCTTTGCTTACCGCAGCGCTGAAAAAAGGAAGATGGAGGCGGCCGGGTCTGACAGAGTTCGAATATTCGTGTTCAATCTCGAAGCCTGGCTTCAAACGCACAACGCGGCCCCGGTTTTTGAGCCCGGGATCCCGCATCTGTCGCCCTCCGATGTTCCTCATCTCGAAAATCCAAGGCTGTTTCCACAACAAGGAATTTCGACGGTAACCAATATTGATGACATAGAGACATTTATTCGTTCAGAGGAACTGCTGCATAAGCGATCATTTCTTGAAGTCATTGAATTGCCGGCGGCAGCAAGGCCTGAAGTCTACGAACAGCTACGCTTAATGGGAATTACGGCCGGCTCCCTTTTCCCGGGAATAGACGGACTTTGCGAAGCACTTAGAGAAGAGCACTTTCCGCAACTCAAGACCTAAGTGAAGGTGAAATTGCTTGCGACAAGGTAATGAGAATAAATAGAGTCAGGCTAGCTCAGACACCATTCTCTCAGGCCGCTCAACCTCGCGGATCGCCATTTGACGAGTCTCTCCAGCCAATTTTGGTCTGGAAGCCGCGCCAGCCCTTGAGTTTGGCACTGCGGGCGGTCGATAGCCGAGTAAATAGAATCGAGTAAATAGGCTCAGACACCATTTGTTCCCCCGTTTGTTTCGCATTCTTCGTTTCCCATGCTCAGTAAAACGCCCATTTGCCCCTATTGTCTTGTCCGCGAAGCTGATTCTCGCGAGCACATTTTTCCCCAATTTTTGGGTGGACGCCAAACGATCTTGGCCTGTTCAATGTGCAACAACGACCTCTTTGGCATCAGAACAGAAGGCGCTGTTGCACGGCAAATGTCACAACTGATTGTTAGGCTTGCGCAGAGCGGACTTACACCGAAGGGTGAGCATGTCTGGAAGAGAGCGTTCTCCAACATCGTCGCCGACAAGGAAATTTGGTATGACCTTCAAAGCGACGGATCATGCGTGCGCTCATCCTCGAGCGTCGATAGAGGGCCTGATGGCACGGTCACCGCACTGTATTTGCGTAGTGGCGGAAACGATTCCAAACAACTCAAGTCGCTGGAAAAGGCGCATCCCGGAATTCGTTTTGGAAAGTTCGAGGAAACCGAACTGGCGACTCCGCCGGGCAAGCTAGAGCTTCAATTGCCGCTATCTACAGAACTGCAACGACTGTCGATGAAAATGTGCGTGGCCCTAGGAGTACATTTTGGCGTAGAGGCGAATAACATCTCCCACAAATCACGACTATTTCTTTTGGATGCGGAACCAATTCGTCCGCCGGTACACGTCAACTTTCCGGAGATATTGCGTCTTGAGGCTCTTAAGAATGGCTTTTGTCACTCTGTCTATGTGGAAGGCAATCCTCTAACAGGATTGCATTGTGGTGTCGTGGAGTTCTTTGGCTTCACCCAAATGTATGTCCAACTTAGTCGACATTATGCTGGGCCAATGTTTGCTGCCATGGGGGAGGTGAATCTCGTGACTCGCACGGAGGCACTGCGACTATGCGAACCGATCTCTATCGTTCGACCAATGTGGCGCACAAGTAAAAAAGCGTACATGGAGACTTTAGAACGCGGTTGGCTAAAGCTTGAGAGTCATATGCAGCGTAATTTTGGCAAGAGTCTCAATATGTCGTCCGACTCCGTTCGCATCATTCAATAAGTATAAATAGGGTCAGACTGGACTTCCCAGTATTCAGTGGACAGAAGATATTCTGATCCAACCAAGTACTGGGGAGTAAGCATGGCAACATCGTTGAGCGAAGGAAGAGTCCGCCGTCACTACCAGTTCATCAAAGCAAATCAGCATGAGCACAAAGTAGAGACAATGTGCCGCGTTTTCCGTGTTAGCCGCAGCGGTTACTACGCTTGGTTGAAAGGGCCAGTATCGAATGGATATATGGGCTCAGACACCCTTTCCCTGCCCCCACTCACCCACGTTCACTGCGCCTTCAACCCCAGCACCACCCAGTCATCCAGCCGCTTCATGTCGTGCAGCTCGGATGTGGCCTTTCCCTTGCTCTCCTTGAGCGAGCTTGGCAGTAGTGGAACCGCCTTGACCGCGCCATTCACTTCCACCAGCGCAAAATCCGGGTGCGTCTGCACCGCTTTGACGATGCCCTTTGCATCCACCAGCATGAAACTGGGATAGCCCTGCAGGTCAACCTGGTTGATGAATGGCTGGGCATCCACCAGGCTTTGCCACGCAAACTTGTGTTTGCGGATGTACTTCTCGGTCGTCGGCTTTGGGTCAAACGTGATGGCCAGCATCCGCAGGTCTTTTCGCTTGGCCTGATACGTGTTGAGCATCGGTGTTTCCAGAATGCAGGGCAGGCATTCTGCAAAGAAAAAATTGATCAGCGTGGGGCGCCCGAGCAAATCACCGTTTGTGACCACCTTGCCCTCCGCGTCCAACAGCTTAAAAGCAGGGAGTGGCTTGCCGATCATTTTGGATTTGGGCGCGGCCGGTTGTTCGGCTGCCTTGGTCGAACTGTTAGCTGCGGGCGGCGCCTGCATGACAAACGTCGCCGTGACCGGACCGTCCGGAGAGCCTTTGCTTTTCATGAGGGCAAAGCGTTTTCCCGCCTTGGCCTGCCGTGAGAATTCCTCCGGGCTGATGGGCGCACCTTTTTCGCCTTCGAATTTCAGAATGGTGTTCGGCTCAAGAAAGTACTTGGCTCGAATCTGATCCTCCGCGTCGCTTTTGGCGAGCGCGGGCAGGCAAAGCAACGCCGTGAAGAGCGCGGACCCGAGGAGGTTTCTGAGTTTGACGGCCATGGTTTGTTCTCCCTCTCTTTTTTGATGATCCGAGTTTAAGTCAGTGAACCAATGTCGGCTCATGAATCAAGAATTAAAGGGGCCAGGCTCACATCCTTTACAGGGCAAAAAATAGGGTCAGACACCATTTTCGCCCCTCCATTTCCCTGCATTGCGGATCGATGGAGACTGTCGGCCGCGGCGACGCTATGGCGCGCCAACTGCGCAGCATTGCCGGCGCCTTGAAAATCGTGCAATCTGGCGCGCAAGAATTCCCCAGAATATCCACCGCGGCTGCTCCTTCACCGAACCGCCAGATTGGAGAAAACCATGGGCGACACTTACGATCTGATCATCGTTGGCGCCGGAACGGCGGGCTGTGTCCTGGCCGAACGGCTGTCGAATTCCGGGAACCTGCGGATACTGCTGATCGAGGCAGGGGGGCCGCCGAAGAATCGGTTCATTTCGGTGCCGGCTGGTATGCCCAAGCTTTTCAAGACCGAGGTCGATTGGGCGTTTCAGAGTGAGCCGCAGACGGCGATCGGCGGGCGGCGGATCTTTACGCCGCGCGGCAGGATGCTCGGTGGATCGTCCAACATGAACGCCCAGATGCACCAGTGGTGCCATCCGGCTGACTTCGACGGCTGGGTCGAGGCCGGCGCGACGGGATGGGGCTGGACGGACGTCCAACCGGTGTTTCGTGAACAGGAGCGCTGGCTCGGCGAGGATGGGGATCCAGCACGCGGGCATGACGGGCCCATGGTGATTTCGCCGAACATGAATGCCCGCCCCCTTTCGCATGCATTTGTCGAAGCTGCGCGCCGGGCGGGCCTCGGGGATGCGCGATGCTACAACGGCCACGCCTACCAGGGCGCATGGATCGCCGAGCTGGCACACAAGGACGGAAAACGATTCACCGCCTATGACGCCTACCTCGTACCCGCGATGCGGCGCGCGAACCTTGATGTCATGACGGATGCGCAGGTGACGAAGGTCTTGATCGAGCAGGGCCGGGCCGTCGGCGTCAGCGTCCGCCGTGGGGCCGTTGCCGAGACCTTCAATGCCCGCGGTATCGTGCTCGCGGCTGGTGCGTTCGCGTCCCCGCAGCTTCTCATGTTGTCGGGGATCGGCCCGGCTGCGGAACTTGCGCAGTTCGGGCTTCCCGTCCACGTCGATCGGCAGGAGGTCGGCGAGAATCTGCAGGATCACCCGGCCTTCGGAATCGTTTGTCGCACCCACACCAGCGACACGCTCAAGAGCGCCGAGTCACCGCTCAACCTGCTCCGCTACGTGTTGTTCAAACGCGGGATGCTGGCCTCCGGCGGGGTCGAGGGATTCGCCTTTACCCAGGTACGGCCCGGGCCGGTGGCGGCGCCCGACCTGGAGATCCTCTTCATGCCCTTCGAAAGGCGCGAGGAGTTCCTTGAGCCGCCGCGTGAACACGCGTTCACGATTGCGTCCGCCGTGGTTGCCCCGCGATCCCGGGGACGCCTGAGTTTGCGCAGCCCGGATCCGCTTGCTCCGCCGTGCATCGACTTCCGCCTGCTCAGCGACCCCGACGGGTTCGACGCGGCCGTGGCGTGCGAGGGCATTCGCCTTTGCCGAAAGATCGCCAGCACGCCGCCACTCGCGGCGCACAACGTTCTGGAGATGCGCCCGGGAACGGATGTCGAATCAGACCAGGATTTGCTCGCCTACGCCGCCAAGGATATGCAGACCGTCTATCACCCCACGAGCACATGCCGAATGGGTTCGGATGATCGGGCAGTCGTCGATCCCGAGCTCCGGGTACGGGGGGTGGAGGGCCTCTGGGTTGCCGACGCCTCCGTGATGCCCAGCGTGCCGCGGGGACATCCTAACGCCGCCGTTGCGATGATTGCCGCCCGCGCGGCTCAATGGGTTGAGCGCGCCGTGATGAAATGAACGGACCGTGAGAACGGGCAATTGACGCAATCAATAAATGGGGTCAGACACCATTTTTTTTTGGCCGACGCCCGTCCGCGCGAGTCGCCATCTGACGGGCATCTTCAGCAGTTTTCGGCCTGGAAGCCGCGCCGGTGCTTGAGTTTGGCGCGCGGCACTCGCGCCACGCCATCGGCGATCAGGCTTGAAGCCACCGCAAATGCAGCGCCTTCCGACGTTGTCAGGCTGGTTTTGAAATTTCGGAGAGTGCCTCGCCCGCCAATTGCAGGTCGGTGCTTTCAACCGCAAAGTCACCCAGCGCCACGATACCGACCAGGCGCTTCTCGGCGTTGACGATTGGCAGGCGGCGCACCTGGTGCTTGCTCATGCGCTGGGCGGCATCGGAAACAGAATCGGTCTCGTAGGCCCACACCACGCCGTCGGACATGACGTCGCGCACCTTGGTGCTTGAATCCAGGCCCTCGGCCACTGCGCGCAGCACGATGTCGCGATCCGAAATTGCGCCAATCATGCGGTCGTTCTCGCCCACCGGCATCATGCCGAAATTGCCTTTAAGCATGTGTTGCGCGGCTTCACGGATGGTGCTGTCGGGGCCGATGACGTGAACGTCGCGGCTCATCAGTTCTTTGAGCGTTTGCATGGAATATTCCTTGTGTTGGTTGTTGAAAGTGTTGCGACGTCTGCGCGAAGCGGCGGACGCCAACGTCAGCTGCGATCACGCAATTCGGTCACGCCGGCTTTGGTGGCGCAGTGATCGCAGCAAAACATCCGGCCGTTGCTTTCCAGTCCATGGCCGATGATACGAACCGCGCAATGTGAGCAGCTTGGCGCGAGTTTGTGGATCGCACATTCGAAGCTATCGAAGGTGAATTGTTTGCCCTGCATCGTAATTTGGAATGACTTGTCGTAGTCGTTACCACATGTGTCGCATTTCGCCATCGTGTCCACCTCGCAGAGAGTCATCGTCGATCCGGGGCATGGTGCTTGCGATCGACCCCGAAGCATCTTCGTGCGTCCCGCCGTTGTCGTCGGTGCGCTAACGAACAATTTGCTGGCCACCTCGCTTCGGAAAAGCAATCAACCCTGCTTCGTTTTGTGGTGGTGGGTTTCGTTGTTGGGAACCTTTTGCGTAGCACGCCGAAAGAATGGAACGGGCACGAGTCGCATCGACGCTGCCCGCGTCGCGAGGCGGAAAGGGAGCGTGGCAATGTATCCGCATGGTTCATGTGTGCAACGGCTGGCGGTGTTGCTGGCTCTGTTCGCGTCCGCCGCGCCAGGCGCAACGGTGGCAGATGAGGCGGTGGCGCGCCACATCGACGCTTACGTATCGACGCGCGCCGAGATGGGACACTTCAATGGTGTGGTGTTGCTTGCACGTGGCGACAGGGTAATTCTTCGCAAGGGGTACGGATTTGCCGATGTCGAAAAGCGGACCCCATATGCACCGGCATTGACCCAACCGGTCGCATCGGTCACCAAGATGTTCACGGCCTTTGTGGCGCTCTCGCTGCAGGCCGAGGGAAAACTGAACCTGCAAGACCCGCTCTGCAAATACTTTTCCCCATGTCCAGATGCATGGCAGCCAATTGTGTTGATGAATCTGGTGCGGCATACCTCGGGAATTCCCGACTACGAGGCGAGGCTGGCCATCGGCTCCGATGCCTATCAGCAGTTCATGCAACGGCCGGGGGCCGCAGGCCAGATACTGAACGATGCGATGAAAGCCAGGCTTGAATTCGTGCCCGGGAGCAGGTTTGGCTACAGCAATTCTGCGTATGTCGTGCTGGCACACGTTGTGGAGCGGGTGGCAAGGCAGCCGCTTGCTGAGTTGGTCGATCAATATGCGCTGAAACCCGCGGGGATGACGTCGTCGGGGATGTTCGTCGAAGGGGACCGGCCCCAAACGCATGTGCCCGGTTTTACCCATGACGACTTGGACTGGAACCGGAAACTGGCGGGCCACCCGGTTACGTCGGGACACTTGCGGCGCGTACCTGCTTTGCCGTTGACGGGCGCGACCGGCGATGCGGGCCTGTACAGCAATGTGGATGACTTGCTTCGATGGAGTCTGGCACTCAGCAATGCCGGGTTCATTCCCGCCGGGATGCGCAAGGCAATATTCGATGTAGGTTCGGAAGGCTATGGCTTTGGCTGGTTTGTCGGCATGGCGTTTGACCGGGCCCGCCATCGGCATACCGGCAATTTGCCGGGCTACCTCACGGACTTCGTGCGGTTCCCGGACGACAATGTCACGCTGATCGTGGTTTCAAACAACGACCGCTCCGCCGTTTCCCGCATCGTCAGGGATGTGTCGGCGATGATCTTCGGCAAGCCGGCCGATATGCCGGTGCGAGGCAAGGTGATGTTGCTGAGCGAGCAGCAGGCCGGCGCGTTGGTCGGTGAATATGTCGCGCAAGATGGAAGCGTGGTCTCCATTGCCGGAAATGCCGCTGCACTCACGGCAGCCTGGCAAGGCCGCTTCACGTCCAGGCTGATTCCATTGTCGCCCACCGAGTTCTATCTGGCGGTGGCCGATGGGCGCGCGACATTTGCCGTCGACGACGGCGGAAGGCCGATCACGGTGAATTTTCGCTATAGCGGCGAAGAACATATTGCCACCCGGCGGAAGCAGGCACAGAACGCGAGCAATTAGGCTTTCAAGCGCGGGAACGGGGTCGGGTCTTGCAATGTAGCAATGCGCTATGGCGAGACTGACCCCGCTAGTGTGCTGACACCATTTTCGCCCGAGGCTCGACCTCGCGGATCGCCATTTGACGCGCCGCTCCAGGCACTCTCGGGCATGTATTCCCGCACAGCCAGTAAGCCATATCAAGGCTTGCGGGAGTCGCGCTCTTTTTTGTAGACGTACCAAAAACACCCCGCAATAACCAGGAGCGGCGGTATAGCCCAAAGAATAAATTCAATACTCATGCCCGCAAATATAGCAGGCAATATAAGCCGCTGGTTAGGCGGCTTTTCGGAGCGGGGGCACGGAGCGGGGTCAACGCGACCGTCCCTTGATACGATCCACCTGTTCCCGCGCCCACCGCACCGCGCGCTCCGGGTAGTCCTCCGGATAACGCGGCGTTGCGGCATTCCTGACCAGCAACGTGTGGTCCACGTCGGGCAGGACGTGAATGGTGACATTGAGTCCGCGCGCGCGCAGCCGTTCCAGTTCGGCGATCGTGCTGGCCGGGTCGACCACATCGTCCTTGTCGCCGATGATTTGCAGCAACGGCACCTTGAGGGCCTCGAACGCCGGAGCCGGCTCGAAGAATATCTTGCGGGTGAAGGCGCGGAAAAACGCAGCGGGTCGCTTTGCCGGATCAGCGACGAACTGCGGGATCTCCGGCGCAAAGCGCGCAAAGGACTGCAAGCGAGCCTCAACCGTGAGGCGCGCGCTTCGGCCTTTGTCGGCCAGCGCCCATGCCGGGTCATCGGCCACGTCGCGGTAATACGCCCACAGCGCGGCCTTGGCCGCCGCGGCGTTTTCGACTTCCTCGGGATTGGCGCCGCGTGCGCGCAGCGCGTTGCGTGTGCTGAACAGGGTCTGCCCATGCGGCGCCACGGCCGAGCCCGAACTCATGATGACGAACGCGATGTCCGGATCGCGTCCGGCGGCAAGCGTGCCCACCCAGCCTCCCTCGCTGCGGCCCATGACGCCGATCTGGTGTGGGGCAATGTCGGCACGGCGGCGCAGAAACTGCGTGCCCGCGACCGCGTCCGCCGCCAGGTCGCCCAGGTCCACCTGGTTGTGTAAACCGCCGGATTTCCCGGAGCCGCGCTTGTCGTATAGCAGCACCGCAAAGCCGGCGCGCACAAAGGCATTGGCATGAATGCGAAAGGCCGGCTCGTCAAACACCGCGGGCATGGCGCCATGGAGCATGACGACGGCGGGGAAAGGGCCCTTTCCGGGCGGGATCAACAAGGCGCCGGATAGCGTGATCGCGCCGTTGGTAAACGTGACCGGCGCCACTGGGAATTCAAATTGCGGCCCGGCGGCGGATTGCGCGGATGCGCGCCCCGCCCATGGATGGGCCACACTCCAGATCAGCAGCCCAATAGATGCCAGACGGCGAAGCCACGATGGTGTGCGCATGCGTTGAACCTCCGGTCGCTGCCACAAACGGGAAATGGGAATTGTGCACGCGTCATTGTGGAGCGGTGCGCGCCGCACGCGTGTGCCAGATTGTGCGCATGCGTGACCGTGCGCAAATGCCGGTCATGACTCATCGCTGAACAAACCGGGTCAGACACCATTTATTGTCCTCAGGATTCCATCGGTCATTTCCCGGTGCGATAATCGCCGCATCCGCATCGCCACCCTGTCATCGGGAGAAACCACATGATCATGAATCGAGCCAACGCGATTTTGATTGCGCTGTTGATCGCCTGCGCACCCGTGGCCGGTGCGCAAACCGCGCCACCCGCCACGGCGCCGTCGGGCAAGGAAGCGCGGCCCAACGAGGATCGGGGCGAGGCGCGCGCGGACCGGCGCGCGTCGGCCGACAACGATCGCGGCGAAGCGCGCAAAGCCCGGCGCGATGCGCGCAAGCAGAACCGCCAGCGCCTTCGCCGGCACCGCGGATAAGGCGGGCTGGTCATGCAAGCGTCCATTGGCGGAAAACACATGAAGGCCGGACCCACGAAACCGGAGCGCCGCACAGGCGAATCCGCCGCGCGCGCGCTGCTGCTGGTCCTGGCACTGGGCTCATCGGCGGCATCGGCGGCGGGCGACGGCGGCTGGGACTTCGGCGCGAAATTGAGCTATGACCGCGCCGAAGGCACCTACGGCACGCAGGCCAAGTCGCACGACGCCAGCACCACGCTGCTGTTGAGCGCCGACAGCGAGAATTATGCCTTCGACCTGTCGCTGCCGTATGTGGCGCAGACCGGACCGGGGCGCCGCATTGTCCTGGCCGGGCGGCGCACGGTCGTGATTGTCGAGAGCGGCAAGACCGCAATGGGCATGGGCGATGTGACGCTGGGCGCCACGCGCTATCTCCTCAACGAGGAAAAACACGGCGTGGACCTCGACGTGGGACTCAGCTACAAGTTCGGCACCGCATCCGAGAGCCGGGGCCTGGGCACCGGCAAGGACGATGTGTCCTTGCAAGCGTCGCTGGCGCGTTCGTTCGGCGCGGCAACGTTTTCCGTCTCGGCCGGCTACACCTTGGTCGGCAAGCCGGAAGGGCAGGATTTGCGCAACAGCGCCTTTGCCAGTTTCGATGCCAGTGTTCGCCTCGCACGCGGGCTCAACGCCGGCGTGACCTTCGGCTATGGCGCGGCCAGCGTATCCGGCGCGCCATCCTCGCGCGATGTCACTTACTACCTCAACTACCGGTTTTCGAAGAACCACAAGGTGGAGGTGTATGTGTTGGACGGCCACTCGACGCAAAGCGCTGATCGCGGCGCCGGCGCGACGTTCTCCATCGATTTCTGAACCCGGGGGACTCATGATTTCTTTTGACGCGTGCGCGAACCTGCGACGAATCCTGCGGCCGGCGATGCTGGCTTGCGCGGCACTGATGACCCCCGCGGCCTTTGCCGCCGAGCCGGCGAAGTTCGCGGTCATCGAGTGGGTGCAGGGCTCGGTCGACATCCTCAATGCAAACGGTCAGGCGCGGCCCGCGCGGCTGAGCGAAGGCGTGTTGGCCGGCGAGACCGTGGTAACCGGCAAGGACGGCGAGTTGCACGTGCGCACCGAGGATGCCGGATTCGTCGCCTTCCGGTCCAATACGCAGGTGCGCATCGACAGCTACCTGGCCAAAGGCGGCAAGGATGACAACATGGCGCTCTCGCTGGTCAAGGGAGCATTGCGCTCGATCACCGGCTGGCTGGGCCGGCAGAACAGCGCAAATTATTCGGTGCGCACCCCCACCGCCACGGTCGGCATTCGCGGCACCGATCACGAGACGCATTACGTTCCGCCGCCGGCACCCAACGATCCGCCCTCGGCCACGCCGCCGGGCACCTACGACAAGGTCGTTTCCGGCGCCACCGTGATCCAGAACACGGGCGGCCAGGTGATGATCGCGGCCGGGCAAACCGGCCACGCCCCGCACGACGCGCGGTCCACGCCGCGCGTGC
Organism: uncultured Burkholderiales bacterium; assembly: GCA_964417885.1. GTDB lineage: Bacteria > Pseudomonadota > Gammaproteobacteria > Burkholderiales > Usitatibacteraceae > UKL13-2. Next base: position 14,373 of record CAYQKN010000053.1, read on the forward strand.
TCGACCGGGCGCCCGGGATCTACCGGCCGGGCAACAACGACGCGCGCATCGACATGCGCAAGAAAGAACTGGCGCGCGAAGTCGAATCGCGGATTCAGGAACGCGTCAATGAAATCAAGGATGCGGCGAAGGACCTCAAGGACGGCAAGGATGAGCGCGACTTGAAGGACCTGAAAGAGCTCAAAGATGCGAAGGATCGCGTCGATCCCGCTGCGGCCAGGAAGGCGATCGAACGCAAGCGGCGCAAGGCGGCGGAACGGTAGCCCGCGGTTCGCGGATCCTCGCAATTCGGATTCCCGCCTTGACCGCCGGGCTCTATTGGGTTTATGCCCAGCCTTAAGGCGCGCGGTCAAATACAGTCCGGGTACTTCAAATGGAGGAACGCAATGGGTAATGCAGGCGGCATTTTTATGGTGTTGTATTTCGCGCTGATCCTCGGTCTCATCATCTATTTCTTCGTGCTCGCAACGCGCTTTGTGAAGGCGCATCAGCGCGGCGCGGCGGCGCTGGAGTCAATCGCGCAGACATTGAATAATCAAAGGGAAATCTAGGGCCCGCGTGTTCTGTACTGAGACTGCCATAAACAATTCACACTGGCGCTTTGGATTGCGCTCCACTTAGTCAGAAACCAGTCGTCAACATGAACCGCTCTTCCACCCTTCCCCGGCTGTTTACCGTTGCAGCGCTGGCGTTTGCCAGCGTGGTGATCGCGTCCTCCAGCGAGAGCGATGACGAGATGCGCCAGCTCATGCGCAAGCAGTCCGAATCCGAGATCCAAATGCTGCGGCTGACGGATGAATTGCGCGGCTCCAGTTCGCTGCCCGCCTGGGCTGGCGAGTTTCGCCATGGTGACGGGATGGGGGTGAACAAGAGAATGGTGATCGCGCCGCAGGGCGGCTTCGCGGCGACCTGGCATGGTTGCCTGGGCCTGTACGCGTTCAACACCGGCACGGCGATACTCGACGGCGGGGCGGTGCGGCTGGCGTTCAACGAAAAAAACGACTTCGCCGGCGTGCGTGCGTTTGGTGAAAAGTTCATTCCCGTCAAATGGGGAGATCGTCGCTATCTGATCGCCGAAGACGAGATGATCGAGTTCGTGAACGGCGTGAATTCCGGGCTGGAAGGCGGCCGGGACCGGTCGATCGGTTTTCTGCTCAATGCGGAGGATGAACAAAAGTCCGCCAGGGGTGTACCCGAACTTCCTGCGCCATATCGTTCGCTGCTGCTGGCACAACCGATTCGGGGAAAGCTGACGGCATTGTTATCTGGCGCAAATCCGGATCGTGCGAAGCTTAATCTCGGCCGCAAGCACGGCGTGTTCGAAGGCATGACGTTCCACACACAGGATGCCGGTCTTTTCGGCCATGCGAAGGTGGTGCACGTGCTCGAGACCGAGTCGGAGGTCGTCGTTGATCTGTATGGCGAGAAGGAAACCGCTTTCATCGGCCAGCGCTTCTCCAGTCGCTATGACGAAACGGACAGTACGCAGTGCAAGTCGGCGTGTGCGGGGAAAGGCAAGAAATAAATGTAAAACAATTGGTGTCAGACACCATTTGTTTTGAAGGCAATACACTAGCTAGTGTCTGATCCTATTTGTCGGTTTAGTTCGTCTCTTCAAATTGACACCTTTTCATGCGCATGCGATTCTCATGAGGCCCCTCGACGAGGACAAGAATCAACGGACCATGCGCTCGTTAAATTTCGGTTACAAATCGGCCATCGGCTTTCGACGTTGCGCGCGCGCCTGGTTTGCGTCGTCGATGTTGATCGCCATCACCCATGCCATGGCCCAGGTGCCGGGCTTCACTGAGGGGCCTGCCGGTACCCTTGTTGAACCTACCATGCCGGTCACGTTGGGTGGGCCGGGAAACAACAACCTGAGCCTGGTGGCGTCGACCCTTGCCGGCCCGGCAGTGGGCGACGTGATGGTTGGCGTCGGCCTGAATCCGCTGATTCCGCCGACCAAGCTGCCCATGCGTGTGCTGCGTGCGGGCACGGGCGGCGTGATGAGCGATGCCACACGCATGCTATTCGGTAGCGGGGTACTGCCATCGGCCGCCGGGCCGCGGGTGCTGTACAAGTACGACTTGAACGGCGATGGCCGCCTCGACCTGTTTTGTGCGTGCCAAGGCTACGATGGTTCGCCGCCAGATGGTGAGACCAATATTTTGCTGACGCAGAATGCCAACGGGACTTTCACCGATCGCTCGTCGGCGCTTCCGGCGCAACCTGACTACACCCACTCCGCCGCGATTGCGGACATCAACGGCGACGGCATCCCCGACATCTATGTGGGCAACATTTCCAACTCGACCGCCACCGGCGCCTATTTTTTGCTGGGCCGCGCCGACGGCGGATATGACAAGGTGAGCAACAATTTGCCTGCAGATATCACGGTCCAGACACTGCCGAACAGCAAGCTTTTCACCACCTCGATGATGATCGATGTCGATCAGGATGGTTTTCCCGATCTGGTGCTGGGCGCCGAAGGCAACACCACCCAGGCGAGCATCGTTCTGTTCAATAACGGCACCGGCGATTTCACGGTACGTCCGCGCTACGTGCTGCCAACAGGTCCACTTGGGAACAACTACGTTGCACTGAATCTTCAGACCATCGACGCCAATGACGATGGTTACCCCGACATCCTGATGACCAGCACCCAGTTCACGCCGAACTACGTCGGTGGCTCGATTCAACTGTTGATAAATCAGCAGAACGGCACGTTCGTCGACGAGACGGTCGCGCGCCTCAGCGCCAGCGCGACGACGATCACGGGCATCGGCTGGAACAACACGCAGGTGATCGACATCAACGGCGACGGCAAGCCGGACTTCATTTCATCCACCGAATTTGGCATCGCCGGCACCGAATCCTCCGCGTTTCTCTGGATCAACAATGGCAGCGGGCAATTCACGCCATTCAGCGCGTCTGTGCTTACGCCACGGCCCATCGGCAAGCTAACCGCGACCGACATAGATGGCGACGGCCGCCCGGACCTGGTCGCGGTGCAATTCAACAATGACGGCCACCTTCAGTACCAAACCTACCTGAATCGCACAGCGCAGAGCATCACGTTCTCGCCGATCGCGGATCGCCCGTTGACCAGCACGGCATTCGCCCTCACTGCGAGCGCGTCGAGCGGGTTCGCCGTGATATTCAACAGCAACACACCTGCTGTGTGCCGTATCAGCGGCAGTGTGGTGTCCTTGGTCAATTCCGGCACCTGCAGTATCGCCGCCAACCAGCCGGGCAATGCCACCTTTGGCGCGGCGCCCACCGTCACACAATCGTTCCAGGTCGGCGCACCGGCCGGCGGATGGCTGGTTCAGTCGGGCGGTTTCAACCCCTTGGTGCTGAATGGGGCCGTATCGGTCGGGAGCTTTTACGAGTGGGGGGCAGGCATCACCAATATCGGCAGTGCACCCGTAAGCTTGGGAGGCGCTTCCCTGACAGGGCCATTCGGCAGCCTCAACGCCGGAGGTTGCGGCCCCTCCCTCGCGGCCGGAGCGTCCTGTTTTATCGGCTTCAGATTTACCCCGACTGTGGATGGGCAGGCCTCGGGCAGCCTGGTCGTAAACAACAACGGCGGCAATAACCCGTTCGTACTCGATTTGCAGTCGGCGGGCACCACTGCCTTTGTCGCACCGGCACACGTGGCCAGTTTTGTACCGGCCACCGCGCCCGACGGCGGCACCACGCTATTCACGCACACCTTCAGCAACCCGAATGGCGCACCGTTGACGGGAGCGCTAGCAGTCGCCAACCTGCCGCCGGGTCTGGTGATTGCCACGCCACTGGCTGCAGTAACAAATTGCGGCGGCGCTTGGCAGGGAAACCCGGCGGGGCAAACCAACGCCGTCTTTTCGGGCGGCACCATTCCCGCCAATAGTAGTTGCAGTATTTCGCTTGCTGTAACTGCAAACGGTGCCGTGGGCACGACCCACACGGCCTACACGTTGCCGTTGTCCACGAATCAGGTGTTCGCCAATCCGGTCATACCAGCGACTCTCGCAATCGTATCAGCCCCGTCTGCGCCGCGGAACGTATTCGCATTCCCCGGTAATGCGCGGGCAACGATTCGTTTCGATGCACCTGCCAGTAACGGCGGCGCGGCCATCACCGGCTATCGCATCAACTGCAGTCCGGGCGGCATTACCACTGACGGCGGGAACTCCCCTATCGTCGTGACCGGTCTCGCCAGTGAGACGGCGTATTCCTGTTCCGTGCAGGCACTGACAGCCGCTGGTGCTGGCGCCGCATCTCCGCCGGTATCGGTCACACCTTCAGCGACCGCACCATTGGCGCTTGTGGTGGTGCAATCGCGCAAGGTGCACGGCGCCGCGGGGACATTTGCACTGACGATAGATCCTTCCATCGAGATTGACGGTGCCGTTACCATCGAGCCGCGTGCCATGGGCAGCGGCCATATGGTTGCTTTTGTGTTCAGCGACCTTGTGACCGCCACAGCTTCCAGTAGCATCCGCAACGCCGCAATGACCCCGGTGGGCACTTTTGACTTAACCCTCTCCGGTCACGAGGCCCGTTTTCGGGTCACCGACATCGCAGACAATTCACGCACGCGCTTTACACTCACGGGCATCAACGGGGTGCTTGACGCGGCGGCGGCGATCGGGTTCCTGGTCGGCGATGTCAACGGCTCGCGCAACGTAAGCGCAGCCGACATCAGCGGCATCAAGACTCGCGCCGATCAGCCGATCGATGCGAGCAACTTTCGTTTCGACCTGAATGCCTCGGGTGGCATCAGTACCGGCGATATCTCCATGGTCCGGCTGCGCTCGGGATTGGCATTACCCTAGCAGCGGTGGCTGGCGGCTCATAGCAGGTTGGAATGACTTCGGGAGGCTTGCGATCAAGAACTAAATTGAGGAGCAAGCAGGAAATATTTCCGGGGTTAGAAGCATGTCGGCCTGGCACCTTTTTCACCGACCATGCAGGTACCTGCCATCAGCACGCTGACTTCCATACCGGAGAGAGTGCACCCGGGACTGAGGGAGACGTCAACGATGTTCGGAACGCCGGAAGCGCCACCCGTGAGCATCTACGTAAAGATATGACTGGGGCTGCAAGTAAGCAAAGGGACCAGGATCGCATTTCCAATAGAAACCCAGCATTCACGCTCCTTTCCAGCCATTTCTGCCCCAAACGCCGCGCCGGTGCTAGAGTTTGATGATCATCAGTCGCCGAGCAGACAGCCGGACATAACTCCGACCACGGAGCATTTCGACGATGCGCAAATTTCTGTTGTTGCTTGTTACCTGTTCCACCTTGGTTGCGGCACAAACTCCCGTGCCGAAGGTCGTATCCGCGCACAGCGAGCGGCGTGCCGTGACTGCGACCAAAACCGGCCTCAACTATGAGCTGCTGGTTTCGCTGCCGGAAAACTACGCCGCGACGCAGGATCGCTATCCCGTTCTGTTTGTGCTGGACGGATGGCACTTTCCTTTGATGGCGTTCATGCAGAACAACAACCGCTTCTCCCGGCGCATGCCGCCTGTGATCATCGTGACGATCAGCCACGGCAGTGGCAATGTGATGGCGGCCAGGGCCCGGGATTTCACGCCCACGCGTGTGGCCAGCGTGGCTTCATCCGGCGGCGCGGATGCCTTCCTGGATTTCCTCGAGCAACAGCTGATTCCGTTCATCGATCAGACTTACCGCACCAATCCCGCTGACCGGGCGATCCTCGGTCACTCCCACGGCGGTTTGTTTGCGCTCTATGCCATGCAGCAGCGGCCGACGCTGTTCCAGCGCGTGGTGGCCTCGAGTCCAACCATCGGCTGGGACAATCGCAAACTGTTCCAGCCCGCGAGGCTAAAGGAATTCAACCCGCCTGTTCGGGTGGATATCTCCGTTGAAGGCGAGCCGCCGTTCCGGGACGATGTGGTGGCGTTCGCGAATCTGCTCGATGAGATCAAACCCAACGGCATGAAATACAGGATGACGGTCCACAAGGACGAGAATCACAACTCCGTCCGGATTCCCGCCTTGTCCGCCGGGCTCTATTGGGTCTATGCCCAGCCGTAGGAATAACCAGGGACTGATCACGAAAATTCTTCCGCTTCAAATTATTCTGGTCTGTCCGCAATTGTTTGGTTCGATTTCTTGGCTTGTCCCCGATTGTTCGGACGCAATTCTTCGCTCAAGCGCGAATACATGACATGAGCTGTCATGTATAGGCTCGTATCCTGAGCGCATTCGATTCCCTTCAGGGCCGCCGTGACCGACCGCCGCGATTTCCTCGCCTTCGCTGCTGCCGCCTGCCTGCCGATGCCGATGCCGAAATCCGCGTACTCATTGTTCGAGTTCCGCAACTATGTCACGCAGCCGAAGGGCCGCGATGTGCTGATCGAGATGTTCGAGCGCGAATTTCTCGATGCCTATGAGGCGGGCGGAACGCGCGTCATTGCCACTTTTCGCAACCTGGATGACCCGGATCGCTGGGTATGGATTCGTGCTTTTGCCGACGGCAAGGCGCGGGGCGAGGCATTGAAGAACTTTTATGCGAGTGCAGCCTGGCGGTCGCTGCGCGATCCCGCCAATGCCACCATCGGCGATGCGAGCAACGCTCTTTTGCTGAGGCCGCACGATGGCAATGCCGTCACGGACATCGACCAACGGCCAAAAGCCGGCGCGACGCGGATACCGGATTCGCTGATCGTGGCCACGACCCATCTACTAGAGTCCTGTGCCGAAACGGAATTCGCATCCCGCTTCGCGCAAGAGGCCGTGCCGATACTCAAGAAATTTGGCGCTGCGCCATTTGCGAGTTTCACTACCGAGCGCGCCCCCAATTCGTTTCCGCGGCAACCCATACGCGACAAGGACACCGTGTTCCTTACCCTGACACGGTTCGATTCCGTGGCCGCCTGTGACGCTGCGCTGGCGGCGATGCGCGCCTCACCCGCGTGGCAGCCCGTCGACGCCGGCCTGGGCCTGCTACGCATCGCACCCGTCGAAGTGTTGCGACTGAAGCCGACGCCGCGGTCCGGGCTGCATTAGCGTCACGCATGCGTCCGCACTTTCGTCCGCACTTACGTTACACCGCACTTCATTTCTGTTTGCCGTCTTACTACCCCACGAGGATATGACCATGACCAACGAAATCGACAACACCCGCCGTGCGCTGATCCGCGCCGGCGTCGCTACCGGCGCGGCTGCACTGCTGACCGACGCATCCGCCAACCCGGCCGGCAGCGCGGCGACACCAAAATTCGATCCCATCCAGCCGGTGCCGAAGTCGCCGACACCGGGCAAGCCGGGCGACTTCAATTTTCTGGCGGGCGAGTGGCGGATCCAGCATCGGCGCCTGAAGAATCCCGGCGAATGGGATGAATTCAGCGGCGAGGCGACCTGCTGGAACATCATGGGCGGTGTCGGCAGCGTGGAGGAACTGCGCATTCCGGCGCGCAATTTCAACGGCATGGGGTTGCGGCTGCTGGACCTCAAGTCCAAGGTGTGGTCCGACTATTGGGTCAATGCGGCGTTCGGTGTGATGGGTGAGGCCGGTCTTAACGGCAGTTTCGAAAATGGCGATGGCCTGTTCTATTCCGACTACGACGACAATGGCAAGCCCACCAAGGGCGCCGGCATCTGGGACCTCATCACGCCGTCGTCCTGTCGTTGGCGTCAGGCCGTGTCGAAGGATGGCGGTAAAACTTGGGAACAGACCTGGATCATGCAATGGACGCGAGTGAAATAGTGCGGATATCGAGTTAATGGCGAATCAGCGGAGCCCGGCTGACCTTACGCAGGTTTGGTGAACGCTCTAAGAAAGGACGACATGCGATCCAGACATCTTTTCCAGCAGGGTGAATCAAACAATGGCGGGGGTCAGAAACAATGGCGGGGGTCAGGTCTTGCAATATCGCATGCCACATTGCGAGGCCTCATATCTTGCCAAACCCGCAGAACCTCGTTGTCGTTGCGACGTAGTATCGGTCGGGCAGGATGATGCTGGCAAAATTAATAGGTTCAGACACTACTTTCTCTTGAAATCGACAATTCAATTGGTGTCTGAACCCGATTG
>CAYQKN010000054.1:0-21482 GCA_964417885.1 uncultured Burkholderiales bacterium
GGCGTGGTGCACAGCTCCAACCTCTGCACCGAGATCACGCTCAACACCAACGATTCCGAAATCGCCGTCTGCAACCTGGGCTCGGTCAACCTCGTCAACCACATGACCGACGACGGCAAGGGCGGCCGCAAGCTCGACCACGCCAAGCTGAAGACCACCATCCACACCGCGATGCGGATGCTGGACAACGTGATCGACATCAACTACTACGCGGTCAAAAAAGCGCGCGATTCCAACCTCAAGCATCGTCCGGTCGGCCTCGGCATCATGGGCTTCCAGGATTGCCTGCACGAGATCCGCGTGCCTTACGCCTCCGATGCCGCCGTGTCGTTCGCCGACACCAGCATGGAAGCGGTCTTCTACTACGCCTACTGGGCCTCGACCGAACTGGCGGCAAGTACTCCACCTTCAAGGGCTCGCTGTGGGACCGAGGCATCTTGCCGCAGGATTCGCTCGACCTGCTGCGCGAAGAGCGCGGCGGCTATGTCGAAGTCGACATGTCCTCGACCATGGACTGGGACGCGCTGCGCGCCCGCATCAAGCAATACGGCATGCGCAATTCCAACTGCATCGCCATCGCGCCGACCGCCACCATCTCCAACATCATCGGTGTGTCGGCCTGCATCGAGCCGACCTACCAGAACCTGTTCGTCAAATCGAACCTGTCGGGTGAGTTCACGGTGGTCAACGATTACCTGGTGCGTGACCTGAAGACGCGCGGCCTGTGGGACGAAGTGATGGTCGCCGACATCAAGTATTTCGACGGCAGCCTGGGCAAGATCGACCGCATCCCGCAGGACCTGCGCGAGCTCTACGCCACCGCCTTCGAAGTCGACACCAAGTGGGTGATCGAAGCCGCCTCGCGCCGCCAGAAATGGATCGACCAGGCGCAGTCGCTCAACATCTACATGGCCGGCGCATCGGGCAAGAAGCTCGACGACACCTACAAGCTGGCCTGGCTGCGCGGTCTCAAGACCACCTACTACCTGCGCACCCTGTCCGCGTCCTCGGCCGAGAAATCGACCGGCCGCGGCGGCGAGCTGAACTCGGTACCGATCGGCGGCGGCATGGCAGCCATGGGCGGTGCATCGGTTGCCGCCGCGCTGGCAGCGGATGCCGGCATGGGCGATGGCGCGGCCGAAGGCAAGGGGTTCTGCTCGATCGACAATCCGGAGTGCGAGGCGTGTCAGTAATTGCCGTGCGAGGGGTGACGGTAGTTGCAGTTGTGCCCCAGGTTGATTGAAGAAGCTGTCGCCCCGGATTTAGTCCGGGGCCTAAGTTTCGTCGCTGTACTGCGTCAACCAAAATTAGGCCCCGGACTAAATCCGGGGCGACAGTTAAAAAGGGTTGCAGTGAAACGCGGCACCGCAGTTTTACCGCAGGGAAAAGACGGAAACAGCAGTACAGCCAGGCAACTCACCGCAGTACGCAACACCACGACTTTTTCACCCACCAAGAAGAGGAAAAGCGAATGCAATTTCACATCTTCCAGGATGCAAAGCTTGAATGGCGTTGGCAGCTCTCGAACGACGAGGGCAAGCGGATCGCCGATTCCGGTGACGGATATCGCGACAAGGACGCCTGCCTTGAATCCATTTCCGAGGTGAAAGCTTCAGACGAGGCAATCGTGCTGGAGAACGTGACCAGCCTGATGGATACCGAGCTGTTGTCGATGCCCGGTTTTTTTCGAAAACATTGATTGGCAGACCGTTGAAGTAAACGCCGCGGCGCAACCGGCCGCGGCAAACAGTGGCAAGGGAGGCAACACCATGGTGTTCCATCTTTATCAGGACGTGGTCGGCAACTGGCGCTGGTACCTGGCGGCGGCAAATGGCGTGAAGCTGGCGGTGAGCCCGGTGGGCTATGCGCGGCGGGTCGATTGCATCCACGCGCTCAACCGGGTGCGTGAAGAAGGCGCCGACGCGCCGATGCTGTACGACAATTTCGCGCCGATCGGCCAGCTGGCCGGTGCGGTGGTGGTGCCGGGCAACGCCTGACGCCTTGCAATTGAAGCTGTCTGCCGTGCTGGTGTGCGCGGCGATGAGTGTGGCGGTGCAGGATGCCTGCGCCGCGTGGAATGAAAAGGCTTACGCGGTCGTGAGCCGGCCGGGGGTGGAAACCACCTTCGTCGTCGCCAGCGACAACCGGATCCGCGACCGCCTCGCCGTGAAGCACCTGCTGGTGATGTTTGCCGGCGGGGCCGGGGCGATCGGGCCGCCCGCGCCGGGTGTGCGCGAGCCGGGCGAGAAATTTTCGTTGCGCGGTTTCATGGCGCAGCGACTGGGCGTGGTGGTATCGGTCGGCCTGCCCAGCGACCAGCCGGAAGGCCTCTCGCTGGAATGGCGCGAGACCGCCGAACATGTGAAGGACGCGGGCGCGGTGGTCAACGTGCTCGTGAAGCAGTACCCGGAAGCACGCATCACGCTGCTGGGATTCAGTAACGGCGCACGCTCGGCCTCGCACATCGGTGCGGCGCTGAGGGGGCAGTGGGGTGCAAAGCTGCAGGGCGTGGTCCTGCTGTCGGCCTCCATCGAAGCCTTCCGCGACGACTGGATCACCGCGCTCGATGCGGGCAAGGACCGGCCGAAAGTGCCGCTGCTGGTGGTGCAACACAAGCGCGACAGCTGTTTGCCGGTTCGCGAGATCGAAGACGCCGCCAAGTGGCACGACTTCATCACCGTGGATGACGTGAAGCAGCCGCGAGTGAACACTTACCGCCGCGATTGCGGCCCCGGCAGCGCCCACCAGTTTGCGGGCCGGGAAGAGAAGACGTACCAGGCGGTGGTGGAGTGGATTTTGACGGGGCGGGTGGTGGAGAGGATTGAGTAGTGGGGTGGTTGGGCTTCGTGGATGCATCGCCCCCATCCCAACCCGGCGCAACCCTTGTGGTTGTTCCCCCGTAGCCGGGGGAAGGAGCTTTAGAAGTGAGTTGGCCGAGGCCCCCGCAACCGCGCCCCTGGCCAACTCCTTCCCCCTCCAGAGGGGGAAGGCTGGGATGGGGGTGCGATCGCAAAGGCGAAACACCCTCCAACCCAAACAACCGAATTCAAGCAACCGCAGCAAAAGATACGCAACACAAATAAACGCCCGGCCAAAAGCCCGGCCAATCGAAAAACAAAGAAGGAGCCAAACATGTCTTTGACCTGGGATGACACACCTGCCGCCACCCCGCCCGCCCCGCGCCTGCAAACCGCGGTGCCGAATTTCGTCTCCCCCGCCTACTCCGGCGTGCTGTCCCGCACCATGCCGGAAGACCTGCAGCGCGTGGACCCGACCGACGACAGCGATGCCGCCATCGACGCCCGCTTCCAGCGCGTGCGCGCCGACGAAAAGCGCGTCATCAACGGCAAATCCGACGTAAACCAGCTGGTGCCGTTCAAATACAAATGGGCCTGGGACAAATACCTTTCCGGCTGCGCCAACCACTGGATGCCGCAGGAAGTGAACATGAACCGCGACATCGCCACCTGGAAAGACCCGAACGCGCTCACCGAGGACGAGCGCCTCATCGTCAAGCGCAACCTCGGCTTTTTCGTCACCGCCGATTCGCTGGCCGCCAACAACATCGTGCTCGGCACCTATCGCCACATCACCGCGCCCGAGTGCCGCCAGTACCTGCTGCGCCAGGCCTTTGAAGAAGCCATCCACACCCACGCCTACCAGTACATCGTCGAGAGCCTGGGCATGGACGAGGCCGAGATTTTCAACGCCTACAACGAAGTGAAGTGCATCCGCGACAAGGACCGCTTCCTCATCCCCTTCATCGATACCCTGTGCGACCCCGAATTCAAGACCGGCACCTTCGAGAACGACCAGGCGCTGCTGAAATCGCTGATCGTCTTCAGCTGCATCATGGAAGGCCTGTTCTTCTACGTCGGCTTCGTGCAGATCCTGTCACTGGGCCGCCAGAACAAGATGACCGGCGCCGCCGAGCAGTACCAGTACATCCTGCGCGACGAATCGATGCACTGCAATTTCGGCATCGACCTGGTCAACACCGTGAAGCTGGAAAACCCGCAGCTCTGGACCAGCGAATTCAAGAAGGAAATCGAAGGCCTGTTCCGCAAAGGCGTGGAGCTGGAATACGCCTACGCCGAAGACACCATGCCGCGCGGCGTGCTGGGCCTGAACGCGCCGATGTTCAAGGAGTATTTGCGCTTTGTGGCCAACCGCCGCGCGCAGCAGATCGGCCTGGAAGTGCTGTATCCCGGTGCGACCAATCCGTTCCCGTGGATGTCGGAGCTCATCGATCTCAAGAAGGAGAAGAATTTCTTTGAGACGAGAGTCACCGAATATCAGACGGGGGGGGCATTGAACTGGGAGTAGTAGCGGGGCGCAAAAAGTAGTCAGTCAAAACAGGGGGGAAAACCTCCAGTCCTTCGGAAGGGGTGCCTGTCGCGTTTCAGCTTGCGACTAGCACTCCTTTTTCGTTACACATCTATCTAAGTGCGACGAAACGGACACCACTCCTTGCCGATCGACGAATGCAGAAGGATTGAAATGCCAGACCAGCAAATGCCGTCACCTGCGGATGTACCAATTCAGCGGAAGCGAATTTTCGGCTGGCTCGCGAACGCACAGTTGGCAGGCCTTGTCGGAATTGCAAGTCTCTTGCTCTCTCTGTATTTCTGGATGGATGCGAAAATCGAGCCTTCACTATATGTGCTTTCTGATCCATATGGCGCAGCGCAAATTGTTTCAGTTACGACTCCCAACCTGCAGGTACGATACAAAGACATCCCTGTGAAGGGTGACGTCTTTGTTCAACAAATAAAGGTCTGGAATCGCGGAAAAAGATCGATCAAGGCTGTTGATGTTCTGGATCCAATTTTTCTACGATTCGACAGTAGCGTTCACTTGCTGGATGTAAGCATAAAAAACGAAGTTCGTCGCACAAGCGGTTTTGAAGTCTCGTCGCCAAGTTTAGGTTTAATAAAGGAATCGCAGCCGCTTCATTCAGATGTCAGTCTAAATTGGCGCATTCTAGAGCAAGGCGATGGCGCTACTATTCAAGTGATTTATGAAGGTGCGAAAGATGTCAATTTTACGGTGCAGGGAGCCATCGAAGGCCAAAAATACATTGCTGTGAATCGAAGGGGCGCTGGTGATGGGAAAGTAGCTGATCCACAATTGCGGGCGATTTTACGAGTGCTGTTCTACGTTTCTTCCGTTATGGTGGTCACCTTTTTCTATTGTGGCGCCAAACGAACGCAACTTCCACGGGAAGGACGAAAGGCAAGAATCTATGATGCGATTCGTACAGTACTGTTCTATTTGATAATTGCCGCCTTCATACCCGTCATGGGCATTGTCGCATACGGCGTTTTTACAGCGCCAACGGATCCTCCGTTCTGACTAGCGATCTAAACAAGAACCAAAAAAAGAGGTAAAAGGGGGCAGATACCATTTCTGCCACGATTTGTCCGAATCGAAATGGAGGCAATGATGAGTGTGCCAACTGAATCACTTTTTGCCTGTGCGGTTCAACTTGCAGCGGCCAGCAAGGTGTTTGAAGAAATAGAAAAAGGCGGATTTGTTGACGGCTTCAAAGGTGAAAATGCCACCGCCAGACTCATTGAAAAACACTATCGGGCAGTACGTGCCGCGTGGGATAGCTGCGTCAACAAGACGCAGGACTAAATACGGCATACCGCATAGTTGGCGAAAAAATACGCGATTTTCGGGATCAGGTCTTGCAATATAGCAATGCTGGATTGCAAGACCTGCCCCCCGTTTACTGACCCCCGTTTACGAAAGAACTGACCACTCCGGAGGTGGGAAATTTGCCGCGTTTCTTGAGTCACTTCAGCTTGTCGAATAAGCCGGTCGCCTGTTTTCCAATGGCCGCCGGGAGAAGTAGTTCGCTAATGCCGCATAAGGCACCGATCAAGAATGCCATCATGGGATGCGTAGAAAAATTTGTAATTACGATGTCGCCGATGCTGATTCTTAGAATGTTGAAGGAAAGCAGGATTCCCAACAGCATGGTCAGCGTTGCTGCGAATAGTAGGCGCAATCTTGGGCTCAAGAAGTCCCCGTCGGTTTGCGTGAGATCGGTCAAGGTGAACGTTGTCGTTCGCATGCCGTATGAAAGCCAGACGCCCACAAAACTTCCTATCCACAGCATGCAAAAACCAGCCAGTTGGGTTCGATCGATTCCGATCGCCGATATGACGTGCGCGACATTGCCATCGGGCGGCAACAGTTTGGCGGTAACGTAGAGTACCAATACGGGCAGCGAGAAATAAGCTGCAGTTCGGCCAAGTCGAATCAGGTGACCATTCTTTATCCGTCCAGCCTCATCATTGATGAGGCACGCGGTGATCACCGCAAGCTCAGATTTCGCGGCAGTAATTGATACATTGTCTCCTTCAAGGCCAAGCTGCGCGACCAAAAAGAGTCTTACGTAGTATTGGCGAAACTGAGTTTTCGCGTATGCGCTTTGCGTAAGCTGATTTACGTACAAGGAGTGCAATGCTCGCAATACTTGCTCAATGTTTTGCTGAAGCTCAATTTGATCTTGAGGAAGTTGGTCTGCAGGCAGGTCGAGGCCGAAGATGATTTCCACCGCCTTCTCGTCCCTTGGGTTGGGGGGCGATTTCGGCTTCTTATCATCAAGCACAAGTCCAATTGGAGCCGCAGCGGCGTCCGCTGGCCATATACGGTAGGCGCCTCTTGTCATTTGCAAGTCAGTCTGGCGGCCATTTCGCGACAATTCCTGCCAGTTTCTTATAGCCTGATCTAGAGTCTGACTTCGCTGCTGCCTTTTTCTTTGCGGCGGGTTTCTTAGCAGCTTTCTTTGCGGCTGGTTTCTTTGCGGCGGGTTTCTTTGTTGCTTTCTTTGCGGCTGGTTTCTTCCTTGCGGTCGCCATGACTCCTCCTTAACTTGTTTTAAATGGTCGCCACACAATATTAACGCAGAAGATGGAATAGCAAGATATTTAAAAGCAACAAATGGGGCCAGACACCACTTTCGTCATGAGACCTGATCTAGCAACCATATTGGAAAACTAAAGGGGTCAGCAACGCTACTTTGCAAGACCTGACCACAATTTGTTCCTCTCTCCCGGCGCTATCGCGCATCCCTCTGCTTCGCTTCAAGTGTGCCCTTGTCCCGCTCGCGGAGAGGGGCAAAGCTGCGGCGCGCCAACTCCACTCTTGGGAGGGGCAAAGCATCAGCCGGCGGGCATCCCTGACTAGCATTTAGCCCGCAAAAACATATACGCCAAGCCGATTGCTCTTGGCGTGATACATGGCGGTGTCGGCCGCACGCAGGTAGTCATCGGTGGTGGCAAATGCCGTTTGGCTGCAAACCACACCAATGCTCGCCCGGCTGGTCACGGTGCTAATCCCGTTGTCTGTGCCGATCTGGTAGGGGACAGAGATGGCCTCGGCGAGTTGTTTTGCCCTGGCGGTGGCGCTGGTCTCATCGGCCGATTCAAGCAGAACGTTGAATTCGTCGCCACTCATGCGGGCGACAAGATCGGTTGCGCGCACGCTGGCTTCGAGCCGGCGTGCAACCTGCTCCAGGAGCTCGTCGCCCGCATGGTGCCCAAGCGTGTCATTGATGGCTTTGAACCCGTCGAGATCCAATAGCAGCACGGCAAAATTCGTGGTTTCGATTTGGTCCCGTGCGGGATCGTATTTCGTGGCGCTTTCTTTCTGAAGCGCGATGGCGTGCTCGAGCCGATCACGAAACAAGGGGCGGCCAGGCAGATTGGTCAAGGAATCGTACGAGCTGCTGCGCTCGGCCAAGTCGCTTAGTGAGCCAGCCATACGAACCGCTACGCCCTGTTCGAAATGGGCAACGCCGCGCCAGTTGACCCACATCACCCGCCTTGACGCGTGACGGGCACGAAAATCAACCGAGAAATTGGGTCTTTCGCCTGCCAGGTGGCTGCGATAAGCGGCCTGCACGCGAGCGAGGTCATCGGCATCGATGAGCTGTTGAAGAAAATGCCAGCCGTCATCATGCAAATTTCCGCTGTCGCTCAGTCCAACAATCTCCTTGAAGCGTTGGGACACATGCAGGACATCCGTTTGCAGGTTCCAATCCCATATGCCGTCATTGGAGCCGCGCGTCGCGAGCGCATAGCGGTTGTCCGATTTCACCAGCTCAAGCTCAGTTTGCTTTTGTTCGCTCACGTCAATCATCAAGCCGATCATGCGGTTGGGCCGCCCCTGCTCCACGACGACGCGACACAGGTCGCGCACCCAAATGACCTTGCCGGACTTGGCGATCAACCGGTAACTCATCTCGTAGGCGTAACTGTGCGTCGCGTTGTAGGCGGCTTCGTCGATGACCAGCGCCTCAGCGAGGTCATCGGGATGCACATGTGCGCGCCAGAAATTGGGATCCGATCTCCATTCTTCCACCGTGTAACCAAAAAGACGCTCGACTTGCGTGCTTAAAAAAGTGTTGCCCACGCCGCGTTCAGCTTCCCAGACGACGCCATCGATGGTTTCAAGCAGGCGCAGAAAGCGCTGGCGGACTTCGATCAATACGTTCTCGGTGACCTCGGTGATTTCAATCAGCATGCCCTGCCGGCTGAGCACACAATCCGCCGAATCCGTTTCCGATTGAAGTTGTAAACGTACCCAGCGATAGTCCGCGTTGGCAAAGCGCAAGCGGAACACCGGCATACCCGATCTCAACGTACCTTTGTCATCGGGATGCACGAAATCAAGCAAAGACTGGCCGAGCGATTCGCTCAGCGGATGGCCGGTGAGCCTCTGCCAGGCGGGATTCAGGTAGGTAATCACCCACGCCGCATCGGTCTGCAGCACCACTTCCGGCAGTAGCCGCAACAGTTGTTCGGGTGGAACAGAGGGAGAAGGAACAGGCATGGGGCAATTATAGTTTTTAAGAAATCGGGCCAGACACCACTTGATCAGCGCCCCGCCAGTTTCCCAGCGCCCCGCCTCGTAGATCGCCATTCCGCGCACCTTCCCAGCCGCTTTCGCCCCGCATGCCGCGCCAGTGCTGGAGTTTCGCTTTCACTTTTTCAACACAGCCCATCTTGCAGCCGCAATGTGCCGGCCCCTGAACCAGGATGCAGGTTCTCGCCATCCGCTGCCAGAATGTCAGCGCCGCGCCTGCTGTTCGCGCACCCATTCCATCACCGTTTCGCGCAGCACGCTCATCGGCAATTGGCCCGAGGTCAGCACCAGGCGATGAAACGCTTTCACGTCAAAGCGCGCGCCCAGCGCGGCTTGCGCCTCGCTGCGGAGCTTGCTGATCTCCCATTGGCCAATCTTGTAGCCCAGCGCCTGGCCGGGGAGTGAAATGTAGCGCTCCACCTCGGCAATGACATCACTCTCGGCCATGGAGGAGTTGGCCAGCATGTAGTCGATGGCCTGCTGGCGGCTCCAGCCCTTGTGATGCAAACCGGTGTCCACCACCAGCCGCATCGCGCGCAGCTGCTCATCCGAAAGGCGCCCGTACCACTGGTAGGGATCGGTGAACAAACCCAGTTCCTTGCCCAGGCTTTCGGCATACAGCGCCCAGCCTTCCACGTACGCTACATAGAAGGTATTGAAGCGCCGGAAGCTGGGAAGTGCCTTGTCTTCCTGCGCAATGGCGATCTGGAAATGGTGGCCCGGAGACGCCTCATGCAAGGACAGCGTTTCCATGCCGAAGATCGGCTGGGCTTTCAGGTTGTAGGTATTGATGTAGAACACGCCGGGGCGTGCGCCGTCTGCCGAGGGGCCCCGGTAGCTGGCGCCCGCTTCACTCGCGGCACGAAACGCTTCGACCTCCCGCACTTCATAGTCGGCCTTGGGTGCAATATCGAACAGCTTGGGCAGCAGGGCGTTGATGCGGGTTTGCAAGGCCCGGTAACCGGCCAGCAGGTCTTCGGGCTTGCTGTAGTAATAGCGCGGATCATCCTGCAGGTGCTTGAAGAACGCCTTGAGGTCACCGTCAAACTTCACCTCGCGTCGTACCGCATTCATCTCGGCAAGGATGCGGGCAACCTCCTTCAATCCCATCTGGTGGATTGCGTCGGGCGAGAGTGCCGTGGTGGTGCTGCTCTTCACCCTGTGTGCGTACCAGGCCTTGCCGTCCGGCAGTTCGGACCAGGCGGTGCCGGTCCGCGCCTTGGGTCGATACTCGTCACGGGCATAGTTGTGCAGGCGCTGGTAAGCCGGCATCACCTTGTCCATGATCAGCGCACGCAGCTGCGCGGTGATGCGCTCGCGGTCGGCGGCCGGCACGCTTTCCGGGAAGGACTTGACCGGTTCCCAGAAAATACTCTGCTCCGGGTCGGTGACGATGAGGGCACTGAGCTGCGGCAGCACCTTGTCGACGATGGCGGCCGGGTGGGTCACACCCTTCGCGGCACCCGCGCGCAGGTTGGCGATCAGCCCATCGAACATCGGCACCGCCAGCGTCAACCGGGCGATCCAGTCGTCATAGTCCCTGGTGGTGCGAAACGGCTGGATAGACTTTCCCGAGCCAAGCTGGGCCAGAAAGCTGGGCATGCTGCCCCGCTGGCTGAGCGGCAGCATCCATCCCGGGAAGCGCAGCCCTTGCAGCGACTCGTCGAGATCGCTCTGGTAGATGCGATACGACAGCCGCTCCTTCGCACCCAGCGCCCGCAGGTTAAATCCCTTCAGCTCCTTCAGCTGCCGTTCAAGGTATCGCTTGTTGTCCGCGCGCCATTCGGCTGTCGTGGTATCCACCAGCCGGGCGTTGTAGCGAGGGTCGCCAAGCGACGTGGCCAGCACAGGCTCGCGCTGCAGGGTTTCTTCCCAGTTGGCGGCCAGCCATTGATTGAAGCGTTCGCTTTCAGACGGTTTGGCGTCGGCCGCAAGGGAGGCGGCGATCAACAGCAAGGCACAGAAAAATTGGCGCATGACAGGGGCTCCGGATTGAAGTGCGGTCACCAGCAACCACCAACGCTCACCACCGCATGGTCGAATCCAGACAGCGTGATGCGCGGCAAACGGTTGGCGGAAATCAGCCGCGATTATGTCACGCGTGCAGTTGGGCCGGGTTCGATCCCGGCCGGCCGATCAGGCCCGGCGCAATCGGCGAATCCAGGTGGACTGGCGCATGACTGAACCGGGGTCAGTGAACCGTGACAGGCCTTTCAAAATCCCATCCGCGACCGTGTTGGATGCACGGAGCTGAATGAAAAGGGTCCGCGACCCTTGTCGTGCAAAAGCCGCCGATCCCGCATCGCCATTGGAAACCCACCTGTTCAGGTGGGTTTTTCATTTTCGCTTTCAGGTATAAATCCATTGGATGCCACCGCTTGGTTTCTGGCCTTGGAAACCATTGGGCGAGAAGATCGTGTCGGGCGTATAAAAGAGAATGGAACGGGCCGCTTTCGCCACCGTGTGAAATGCAGAAGAATATTTGTGGCTCAATCAACCAGGGGGGGGCAGTTCATGAATGGATACAACGTTGCACGTATGGTGCAGGGCATTGCGGTTGCCTTGCTGCTCGGTGGTTGTGCGTTCGGCCAGAAGTACAGCTATCAGAGCGCGACCGTGCCGATGTCGCGCATGGCCACCAGCGCCCCGGTGGCACTGGCCGTGCAGGATCGCCGTCCGTACGTCGTCTCGCAGAACAAGCCGGAGAGCTTTGTCGGCTTGAGTCGCGGCGGCTTTGGCAATCCGTTCGATGTCAACACCGCGTCCGGCCAGCCGATGGCACTCGACATGCGCGATGCGATTGTCTCGGGCATGCGCGCCAGGGGAATCGAGGTGAAAGTGGTCGCCGCCAGCCCTTCCGATAACGCAGACCGGATTCAGCGCGGGTTCGCCGCCAGCGGTGCCCGCAGGCTCATGCTCGTGACGCTCACCGAATGGAAGAGCGACCTCATGATCAGCGCCGCCTTGCACTACGATGTGACGCTGGTGGTGCTGGACGAAAAGGGTACCGAGCTCGCCCGTGCCCGCACCAATGGCCGCGACAACATCGGACCATCGCCACACAGCAGCGTCGGGCCGGCGTTCGCGCGCAAGTTCGAAGCCCTGTTCGACGACGACAAGATCCTGCAGGCCCGCAAGTAGCCGCGCAGGAAGTCACGCAGCAAGACACCAACGCACCATCACAACAAAAAAGGAATTTCATGAAAACAGCAAGCATCATCGCCGCGGTCGTGGCCGCCAGCCTGTCCGGCTGCGCCATTCACCAGAACGTCAGACCCGTCGACCGATTCGACGCGCGCGAAGTTTGTGTGATCGACAACCCGGCCGTGAAGTTCGATTTTCTGCCGGCCTATCGTCGCGCGCTCGAGGCGCGGGGCTACGCGGTGAAGATGTTGCCCGCCAGCGCAGGCGTGCGGGATTGCCCCATCACGACCACCTACACCGCCAACTGGCGCTGGGACCTGGCCATGTACATGGCCTACGCCGAGATAAAGGTCTACAACAACGGCAAGGCCGCCGGCGAAGCCGTATATGACGCGCTGAAGGGCGGTGGCAACATGTCCAAGTTCATCAAGGGTGAAGAAAAGATCAAGGAACTGGTGACGCAGCTGTTCCCGGGGTAGCGGCCGGGCGGGCAAACCGAAATTCAAGAAATTGAATCAAAGGGGCCGAGTTCGATATATTTTCCCGCCATGAGAAATATATCGAACTCGGCCCCTTTGATTCATCTTTGATTCAAATCCGCGACCGTTCCAACGGCCGGGTTTCGCCCTCGGCATGAGAATTGACACGTTTGCCGAATTCGCCCACCATAAAATGGCTTGATCGCTGCAGGCGCGGGTTCTCGCTTTCCGACGCTCGCACGTTCATCGAATTGTTTGTGCAATATTTTTTCGGGTCGGCAGGTTCGCCACACACGGGAGATTCACAACATGATGAACAGAAAAATGGCGCTGGCCATGGCGGCCGCCGGTATTGTCGCGCTGGGTGTTGGCGTCGCGTTGCCGACGCTTGCCGGGCTGAATGACGACACGAAGTACTTCGACCCCCTGTTTGTCAACGGCAAGGCCTGCGGGCCGGTGCAGGCGGGCGTTCCGCCCTTGCTCAAGTCACTCATTCTCGCCAAAGCAGAAACGGCGCCGTTTCAGCCGGGCCAGCGCAAGGCGGACAAACCCCGGGCGGAAGCGCCGCCGCTGTTCAAGGATCTGGGTGGATTGCATTTCAAAATCACCACCACGAATGGGCGCGCACAGGCGTATTTCGATCAGGGTCTCCGGTTGACTTTTGCGTTCAATCACGCGGAGGCTGCGCGTGCCTTTCGTGCCGCGCAGCAGCTGGATCCGCAGTGCGCGATGTGCTTCTGGGGCGAGGCGCTGGTGCTCGGCCCCAATATCAATGCGCCAATGTTTCCGGAAGCGGTGGCGCCTGCCGTGGCGGCTGCGCAAAACGCGGTGGCGCGCAGTGCGGCGGTGAGCGACAAGGAGAAGGCGCTGATCGCGGCGCTCGCCCGGCGCTATTCCGCCGACGCCAAGGTGGAGCGCGCGGCGCTCGACAAAGCCTATGCGGAGGGCATGGCCGAGGCGGCGGCGAAATTCCGCAGCGACGATACGATCCAGGTTCTGTTTGCCGAATCGCTGATGGATCTCTCGCCCTGGGACTACTGGGAGGCGGCCGGTGCCAAGCCGAAGGGCAGAACGCAGGAATTGATCGATGCCCTCGAGCGCGTGCTGGAGCGCAATCCCGCTCATGCTGGCGCGATTCATTTTTACATTCACGCCATGGAGGCATCCACCAAGCCGGACAAGGCGCTTCCGTATGCGCGCCAGCTCGGCAAGCAGATGCCGGGTGCGGGTCATATTGTTCATATGCCGGCGCATATCTATTACCGTCTCGGCTACTACCAGGAAGCATTGCAGGCGAATATCGCGGCCATTGCCGTCGATGAAAAGTATTTCGCCAATTCACCCAGCGATCCGTTCTACAAGGGCGCCTACTATCCGCACAATGTTCACTTCGTGATGGTATCGGCCCTGATGGGCGGTGAAGGCAAGACGGCGATCGAGGCGGGTGCCAAGCTCGACAAGGTCATCGACCCTGAATTCCTGAAAATGGCGGGTGCGCTGCAGCCGGTCAAGGCGGCACCCTATTTCTCGCATGTGCAATTCAGCAGCCCGGAAACGATCCTGGCACTTCCCGACCCGGGCAAGGACTTCATCCTGGTCAACGCCATGTGGCATTACGCGCGCGCGGTCGCGTTTGCGCGCAAGGGCGCCCTGGCCGAAAGCCAGAAGGAAATCGATCTGCTGACGGCGATCGAGCGCGACGGCGATTTCAAGCCTGTGAAGGAATGGGAAATACCGGGCAAGGAGATCGTACAAACCGCGCGGCACGTCGCGCTCGGGCGTCTCGCCGACGCGCGCGGCGACCTGCCCGCCGCCATCAAGGCCTATGAAGATGCCGTCTTCGTCCAGGACACGCTGCCCTACACCGAACCGCCGTATTGGTATTACCCGGTCAGGCAATCCCTCGGTGCCGCGCTGCTTCGTGCGGGCCGCCTGGACGATGCGGAAAAGGCATTCCGGGAGTCGCTGGCGCAAACGCCGAGCAATGGTTGGGCGCTGAAGGGATTGATGGAGGTTTATCGGAAACGCGGCGACGTTCCCGCACTCATGGCAACCCAGAAGAGATTCAAAACGACCTGGTTGGGCAGAAAAGGCGAGCCCGATCTTTCGATATTGTGATGTCGCGGTGTGGGCAATAAAGAGGGCCGCCATTTCATCCGCGCCACGCCGGATTCCTGGCACACGCCATTGCAAGGGGCCCGGCGCGCATGCTTTTGCGCCCGGCACTCGAAAGAAGACAGTGGGCGCATGGCCATTGACCGCATTTCATTCGCGCTAATGCGGGACAGCCTATGTGGCGAAGCAGACTTGCCCAGGGACTCGCCATTGCGGCCGGCGCCAGCTAAAAGGGGCCAGGCAAGATCTCTTTAGCGATTGCATTACCCGAAAGACTTCGCGCCTGACCCGTTTGTTTCTCTCGACCATCTGGCGCCCGGCGCGTTCGATCAAGGCCGGGCGGCGATTCGCGTCGGCGCGAACATGCTGCGGCCGAGCCACTTCCACAGGGTCTGGCCGCTGCGGCCGGCACCGAGCACGTTCAATTGACCGGCGCGCATTTCCGCGTCCGGATCGCTGTCGCCGGTCCAGACCTCCGTCAATGCGCGCACGGTGGATTCGACGACAACCGACACCTCATGGCCCGGGTCGTCGCGGCAAAGATCGGCAGTCCCGTCCTCCACCACCAGCCACCACAGGCGCTCGCCGCGCGGTGCATCCTTGAACTGAAAGTGGATCACCACGCGCTTCCCCGCCGGAAATTTGTCGAGCTGTGCGAAGCGCCGGATGTCCCACATCAGGAAGCCGGCGTCGAGCTGCTTGGGCTTGAGCCGGCTGCCGATCCAGCGCGCGCCCCAGTGCCCGAGGCCGACCACGATCGGCCGCAGCTCCTCGCCGGCCTGCGTGAGGTGATATTCCCAGCCGCTTTTGATCTTGCGACGTTCGACCACGCCCAGGGTCTCGAGCTTGCGCAGCCGCTGGGTCAGCAAGGTCGCCGACATGCGCGGCACGCCGCGGCGGATGTCGTTGAAGCGGTGGCTGCCGCAGAGCAGCTCGCGCACAACGAGCGGCGTCCAGAGTTCGCCCAGCACTTCCGCGCCGCGCGCCACCGTGCAGAACTGGCCGTAATCGATCATGCCGAGAGTATAAGCGGCCGCATGCAACGACTCCAGATTCTGGACTTGTGCCCTGCGCTGGCGCTGCTAAGTTGGAGGCCTTGGCGCACTGGCGCCGATTCTTGAAGGAGTAATGGCGATGACGCAGACGATCGACAAGCCGGCCGTATTCAATCCCGAGAAGTTCAGGCAGACCACGCGCGCGCAATGGGAAAGCGCGGCGGAAGCGTGGGATCGCTGGTCACCGCTCCTGGCACGCTGGCTGGGCCCGGCAACCGACGCCATGCTGGATATGGCCGCCGCCGGGGCGGGCGCACGGGTCCTCGATGTGGCGGCCGGGGCAGGAGAACAGACCATCGCCGCAGCGCGCCGGGTCGGCCCGGACGGCTATGTGCTCGCAACCGATATTTCCCCCTCTATCCTGCGCTTCGCGCTCAATGCGGCGCGCCAGGCCGGTTTGGCCAACGTGGAAACGCTCGAACTCGACGGCGAGCGGCACGACACGCTGCCCGAAGCCTCGTTCGACGCCGCGATCTCGCGCGTCGGCCTGATTTACTTTCCCGATCAGCAGCGCGCGCTCGCCGGCATCCGCCACGCGCTCAAGCCCGGCGGGCGCTTCGCCGCGGTGGTCTATTCGACCCCGGAGAAGAATGCCTTCTTCTCGGTTCCTGTTGGCATCATCCGCCGCCGTGCGCAGCTGCCGCCACCGTTGCCGGGCCAACCCGGGCCGTTTTCGCTCGGTGCGGAAGGCGTGCTGGCCAAGGTGCTGGAGCAGGCGGGCTTCCGCGACGTCGAAGTGCGCAAGGTGGAATCGCCGGTGAGGTTGCCGACGGCCGCGGAGTGCGTGCGCTTCGAGCGCGAGTCGTTCGGCGCGCTGCATCAGATGATGGCCGCGATGAGCGAGCACGAGCGCGCCGAGACATGGAGCGAGATCGCGGCCGAACTCGGCAAGTTCGAAACCGGCCAGGGCTTTGTCGGTCCGTGCGAAATGCTGGTCGGCGCCGGGACCAAGTGAATGGAAGCCGCCCGCATCGCAATCGTGCATGAGCGCCGGCGTTTCTGGATTGCGCCGAGTGCTTGCGAATCGCCGTGAGCGCCGAGGCGCAGGCCGCGGCCTGCGGTGCGCGGCTGATCGTCTTCCCCCGAGGGTTCCATTCCCGGCAATCCGGCATGGGATTGGCGCTGGCGTCCGGGAAGCGACACGACGCGGTGTGGGCGGCTGCACTGGCCACTTCTCGAACGGGTCGGAGTCAGTGTGATGCATTCAAATCTGCCGTTACGTCGAAGCGGTCGCACCCACAGAACCTTTCCACCGCCACAGCAACGCAATCATGAGCAGGCTGACCAGGGGGCTGAACAGGCTGGCTTCGGGGCCGAAAGCGCCGCCGGTGAGCCACTCGGCGCGGCCCTGGAAGACCGGCTGCCACCAGCCGGCATGGTCGTAGCCGCTGACGCCAAAGCCCAGCACGTGGCCCTGCGTCCAGTTCCAGCCCAGGTGCAGGCCAACGGGCAGGGCCAGACTGCGGGTGCGCAAGTAAGCCAGGCCCAGCAGCACCGCGCCCAGGAACAAATCCAGCGAGGCCACCAGTTCCGTGCCGCCCTGCATGCCGGGGTTGCCCCCATGACCCAGGGCGAACAATGCCGCCAGGACAATTTGCGCAGGCAAGACCCCCACGCCGTCCAGCAGTCGTTGAAAAATAAAACCCCGGTAGAGGGTTTCTTCCATCAGCGCCACAAACAGGAAGATATAGAGGCCGGTCAGCAGCGTGCCCACATGACGTGCCGGGTTTAATTCAAATCGCACACCATCGATGGCCCAGATCAAGCCGACGACAGCCAGTACCGTCCCGATGCCAAACAGCGTGCCCAGCGTCATCTCGCTGAACCAGCGCCGATCCAACCGGTAGCCGACACTGGACAAGGGCTCCTTGCGCAGCAGGGTGCAGGCCCAGGTCGCTGACAGAAGGAACAAGAACGCCGCCGGTTCGAGCCCGAGGCTGGGCAGGCCCAGGTCTTTCAGTCCTTGGGTCAGTGGCTTGTAGGCAAATCGGGTGAGGCCGACAAAGCCGATGAAAATGAGTATCCACCAGCCGTTGCGCAGTTGGCTGTTGGTATTGAAGAGCAGGCTCTTGAAGTTTGGATTCATGGTGTGTTCCCTGGCGGCGCCCAATGCGATTGCCGGCTGGTGATGGGTTGAGTGTGTGTCGATGCAAGGCAATGCCCCGCTTTTTTTGGATCACATGAAAATGCCAGCCCCCTTTTCCAGAATGTCCCCCGCTGCAGGTGCCGTCTCACGGGTGCACTCGTGCGATCGGCAGTGACGCTTCACCGGGACGAACTGCGAACCGGTCGTATGCCGCCAAACCGGATACGGCAGAGGCGCAGTCTGGGTTTGGCCAGCCCTGGCCGCCAGCGTGCGCGGATGGAATGCACATTTCGCGGGATGAGGTGCGAAAAGGGGTCGGCGCTATTTGTTTCCAATGCGCCATCCCGTCCTTTCCGGACAACGTGGTTCCGCACCGCGTCATGCCGTCTCCGCCTGCTCGGCAGCTCGCTGTCCCCGGCACCCCGCCGCGCAGATCGCCATTCGGCGCGCCTTGCCAGCCACTTTTGCCCGGCAAGCCGCACCCGTGCTGGTGTTTCAACAGTTGTTGTCCGTCGGCAAGTAGGGCACCATGCGCCAGACCACCAGGCAGCATTGCGGGACTGGTGCCTTCAGCAGTTTGCCTGTCGAGCCCCACCACACCCCAATAACAATCACGACCAATGGTTCGTGTGCCCACGCCCGGAAAGGGAAATGCCGATGATCCGCCACGCTGCCCGCCTCCTCGCGATCCTGGCCGTCGCCAGCGCTGCCCTTCATGCCGCAGAAGCGACCAACCCCGCGCCCTCGATGGCGAAGGCGGCCAACGCCTTTCTCGCATCCCTGCCAGCGGCCAAGCGCGAAAAGGCCAGCATCCCCTTTCATTCGGAGGAGCGCCTCAACTGGCACTTCGTGCCCAAGGCGCGTCTGGGCCTGCCGCTCAAACAGATGTCTCCCGAGGAACGGCAGGCGGCGCTGGCGTTGTTGAAGGCGTCTCTCTCGGCCCATGGGCTGAAGAAAGTCGACACGATCCGCGGTCTCGAAGAAGTGCTGCGTGCCATCGAAGGCAACAGTAGGCGCGACCCCGAGCAGTACTACTTCACCGTCTTCGGTGAGCCTGCCGAAAAAGATGCATGGGGCTGGCGGTACGAGGGGCATCACGCGTCATTCAACTGGACGGTGCTCGATGGCAGGGTGGTGGGAAGCTCTCCCCAATTTCTGGGTTCGAACCCGGGCGACGTCCTGGAGGGCCCCCGCAAAGGCACGCGCGTACTCGCCGCCGAGGAAGACCTGGGCCGCGCGCTGGTCAAGTCACTCAGCGCAGACCAGAGCCAACTGGCGGTGATCAGCAACAACCCGCCGTTCGGCGCCAGCGCTCCGTTGGGCATTCTGTCCGGCAACTCCCGCGAGGCCGCGGCGCAGGAAGACAAGGGCATCGCATACGCCAAGCTCACTGCCGAACAGCATGGCCTGCTGCTCTCGTTGATCCAGGAATACGCCGCCGCCCAACCCGTGGCCGTGGCGCAGTCGCGATTGGCCCGCGTCAAAGGCGAACTCCCCAGCGTCAAGTTCGCCTGGATGGGCGGCCGCGAAAAAGGCCAAGGCCATTACTACCGGATTCAGGGCGCGTCGTTCCTGATTGAATACGACAACACTCAGAACAATGCCAACCACATCCATAGCGTGTGGCGCGAGTTCAAGGGGGACTGGGGCAAGGATGTGTTGGCCGAGCACTACCGGACGGCGCCGCACCATGCCAAGCATCGCGCTGGCGATCAGGATGGGATGAAGGCGAAGCCGGCAGAACAGACCTCGCCCGTCGTTTCACCAACCGAGGCAAACAAAGCCACCATCCGACGGTTCTTCAAGGCCTTCAATGACGGCGACCTGGCCACGCTGACGGCGATCAGCGACGAGCGCCGCGTGTTTCACTCGTCAACCGGCACGACGCCACGGTCCGGGACGGCAAAGACATTGGCCGAAGCCTGCGCGATGTGCGCGGCGCTGAGCCCGCGCAACATTTCCATCGACTACATCATGGCGGAAGGGGATCTGGTGACCGTTCGCTCCACCTGGCGCGGCACCTACACCGGTGTGGTGCGCGACGTGCCGATCAGTGGCAAGGACGTGGTCGTGTACTACACCAACACCTATCGATTGAAAGAGGGGCGCATCGTCGAGAACTGGGCCGCGTACGACCGGCTGCATCTTCTCGAGCAATTGGGTTTTGGCGTGTCACCGCCTGCGGGAAAGCCGGCGAAGTAGTGGAGCAACAAAAGCCGGGAAAGACAGGCTAGGCTAAAGCACCAACTTCAACTCAGGAGCCCACATGAACGCCCACGCCACACCCCGAACCATGCTGAACATTCTCCGCACCTGGCTCCTACTCTCCTGCCTCGCCTGCGCCTCTGCCTTTGCGGCCGAAGCGACCTATCCCCGCCCCGCCGACGTCGCCACCCTCGACGGCATGATGCTTGCCTATTACGAAGTGGTGTCTGGCGGGGCCGGTGTGCCGCGTGACGTGGCGCGCGATTTGTCCTTGCACCATCCGGATGCGGCCATCTTCATCCGAAAGCGCAACGACAAAAAAGAGCGCGAGCTGGTGCGCATGTCGGTGAAGGAATACCACGCCAGTGCGAAAGCCAGTCTGGAAGCCGGCTTCTTTGAGCGCGAGACGAAGCGTGAAACCAGATCGTTTGGCCACTCCGTGCATGTCTGGAGCACCTATGAAGCGCGCAAAACACCAGACGGCCCGGTGATCGCGCGCGGCATCAATAACATCATCCTGTCCTACGACGGCAAACGCTATTGGATCCTGGCCGAAACCTGGGATGATGAAAGCAAGGAAAATCCTCTGCCGAAATAGGTGCGATCCTGCGTCGATTGGATTCTTGAAATAAAAAATCTCAAAGAAAAAGGCCGGCACCTCGGTGCCAGCCCTTCTCGTTTGCAGTTCCGCTGTCGCGTTACTGCTTCTCGTAAACCTCGGTATTGAGTACGGGTTTTCCATCGCCCGTCGTGGCTTTCACGGTCCGGGTGAAGCTCTTTCCATCTGCCGCCAGAACGGTGGTGGCCGTGCCGGTTTCCTTGCCCTTCAGGGTGGTCGTGCTCTCGATCGTGTTCGCGTTCGGTCTCTTGATCATCACTGTGGCGCCGGACGCCGGCGCACCTTCCGTATAGACAAGCGGGCCGCCCTTCATCGGCATGTTGTACTTCACCGAGATCGGCTTGTCGGCAGCATCGGCGCCGGTTGCGCTGAGTGCCAGGTCGGTACCCTTTTCGGCCATCACCACGGTGACGGCCTTTGGTGCGGGGCCGGGCGAGAACTTCGACTTCGCGACATTCAATTTCCAAGTGCCGGTGTATACGTCTGCCGCGGACGCGGCGCCGACGAAACCGAGAATCAACATTCCGAGAACGAATTTCTTGAGCATGGGGTTACTCCCTGGTTGTTTGCGTACGGTATCGGCACCGGGAAGACGACGTGCGCATCGCACCCCGGCGCCTCTCGCCCTCTGTTCAAGACTTTCAGAATGGGCGACCCATTCTATAGGGCATCGGAAAACGGCGCTTCCGGCGCGGGAACAGTCGAGGATAGGCTGCCAATATTCCTCGGTGCGCAGCTTACAGGGGCAAGCAACGCCTGCGGCAAAGCGGTGATGGCCGTCGCGAAACGGCCTCTCGAAGACGCGCCGCAAGATCCATCACCGGGTTGGATGACGGCCACTTTGGTTTACCATTCGCCGAGCCCATATCGGAGAAGCCAGTGAACAAACCCTTTGCCGA
>CAYQKN010000055.1:0-15620 GCA_964417885.1 uncultured Burkholderiales bacterium
ATGGCCAACGGCACCGTCAGCTGCACGGTCACAGTTGCCGGGGTCAGCAACACACCGGGGCAGACCGGCACCTGTCCGGTGGCAGCACAGACCAACCTGGCCGCCAGCGTGACGGCGACCAACGCCACCAGCACTGCCACCGACCAGTGTCTGACGGTCACTTCCACTGCGGTTGCACTGACAAAGGCATTTACGCCAACTACATTCGTCGACGGTGGTACGACCATACTTCGATTCACCCTGACCAACAATGGCACAAATCCGGCGCGTACAGGCATCAACTTCACTGACACGTTGCCGGCCGGTATCCGCGTCGCCGCCGGCGGCGTCCTCGCCAGCTCAACGTGTCCCAATGCCGCCACCGTAACCGCTGCGACGAATGGCAGTGGTTCTATCGTCGTTACCGGCGCAACCATGTCCAATGGCATGACGAGTTGCACGATTGATGTCCAGGTTACCAATGCCACCGGCCAGGTGAATCCAAGCTGCGTTGCGAGCCCGCCAGCATTTACCAACGCCGCCGCAAATATAGGGGGCCTCGCGAATCTCTCAAACAATGTGGCGTCAAGCTGTGTAACGGTAACGACTGCTGCGCCGGGCATCGCCAAGTCATTTACGCCAGCAGTCATCGCGATTGGCACCACCAGCACCATCACGTTTACGCTGTCCAACTCAAATACCCTGGCGCTGACCGGCGCCAGCTTCGGCGATACGCTGACCAACATGGCAGTCAATTCAACGGGCAGCGCATCGGGGACGTGCGTCGGAGCTGGTGGAAACTCGATTAGCGCCGGCCAGACCGTGCTTGCATTTGCGGGCCTTACCATCCCGGCGGCGGGCAGCTGTACAGTCACATTAGTGGTTGTCAGCAACGTCAGCGGCACGCATCCGAACACGGCTTCTGGCGTCTCGAGTTCCGAGGCAGGCACAGGGCCGGTATCCAATACCGCGAACCTGACGGTGACCGCAACTGCGCCGACTATTGCCAAGGCGTTTGCGCCCACCACGATTGGTTCGGGCGGAATTTCTACCCTGACCATGACGATCAGCAATCCGAACGCCGGCCCGATAACGGTTGCCAGCGTGACTGACACCTTCCCGGCGACGCCTGGTGCAGGGTTGGTACGGTCGGGCACAGGAAATCCGCTGACATCCTGCGCCGGTGGCGTGGTAACGAGCAATAGCGGCAGTGTCACGCTTAGCGGCGGAGTTGTGCCGGCCAACGGTTCATGCACGGTTTCTATTGACGTCACCGCGGCGACAGCAGGTAGTTACGTCAACACAATTGCCGCTGGCGCACTCACCACCAACGCGGGCTCAAACGCGGCACCTGCCAGTTCAACCTTGACCGTGACACCGGTGGCCAACGTATCCGTAAGCAAAGCAGGGCCGGCAACTGTTCTTTGGGGCGGTGCAATCTCCTATACGCTGATCGTCGCCAATGCCGGGCCGGATGCCGCCAGTGCCACGGTATTCAACGACACCGTACCAGCGGCAATCAGCGGCGTAACGGCACTTTGCGGCTCGCCGACCGGAGGCGCAGCTTGCGGCACGGTTACGGTCACAGGCAACAATGTCTCGAGCACCGTCGCGGCATTGCCGGCAGGAGGAAGCGTCACCTTTACGATTCAGGGCACCGCTCCGCAATCCGGTGTGCTCGCCAACATGGCAACCGCGGTGGTGCCAGCCGGCGTTTCGGATCCGGATGACCCAGGCCGTACCGGCGCCGGCAATAATAGTTCGGCAACGATCGTGACAACCGTGCTTGCGCCTGACCTGCAGTTGACAAAGTCGTCGGTCAGCACCTTTGTGGTTGGCGGCAGTGCGAGCTTCACGCTTGTCGCCAACAATGCCGGCGGTACGGCACCGAGCAGCGGCACAATCACCGTGGTGGATGTGTTGCCAGCAGGATTAACCTACGTGGCTGCCGGGTCAGGCGGCGCTGGCTGGATTTGCAGTAGTGCGGGACAGGTGGTGACCTGCAGCAGCAACACGCCGTTACCAACGGGTGCGACCGGCACGACAATCACCCTCAACGTCTCCGTCGCCAGCAACGCGATGCCGGGGATAACCAATACGGCAACAGTATCTGGTGGCAATGAACCGCCAGTGAACAGTGGAAACAACAGCGCAACTTTGATGGTGCCGGTATCAAACATGGCGGTAAACACATTCCTGACAGACGGGGCGCAAACCGGGCTGCCTGGCACCAGTCTGCTTTACACCCACGTGTTCAATGCTGGCCTAGCAGGGTCGGTGAGCTTCAGCAATAGCCACGTTGCTGTACCGGCAATCGCAGGCTGGGGCGTTCAGGTTTACCGCGATAGCAACTGCAACGGCACGCTTGATGGCGCGGAAGGTGCCGCCGAAATCGCCGGAGGCGTCGCTGTTAGCCCCGGTGACCAGGTCTGCATCATCGTCAAGTCAAACATTCCGGCTGCTGCTCCGTACAACGCTCAGGACAATATTACGGTGACGGCAACCTTTACGCCGGCAGTCGGCGCAAACATCGTGTACACCCGTCAGGACGTCACTACCGTTGGTGCGGTCGGGGGAACCGGATTGGTCCTGACCAAGACAGTGCGCAACGTTACGAAAGGTGGCGCCGCCGGCACCTCCAACACCGCGTTGCCAGGAGAGGTGCTGGAATATCTTGTTACCTACACCAACAACGCGAGCACGGCGGTTTCGAGTATTGTCATCAGCGACAACACGCCGGCATTCACAATCTTCTCGCTGGCAACCTGCGGCGCACCATTGCCAGCGGCGATTAGCGCGTGCGCCGTAACCACTCAACCCGCAATGGGAGCTGCAGGCAATGTTCAGTGGACACTGACGGGCTCACTAAACGCCAGCCAGAGCGGGTCGGTACTTTTCCGCGTCATCGTCCAATAAACTCATTTGCGACCGGGGCCGGATGATGGGCAAGGCCGGTGTGCAGTCACGGCAGGATTGGATTGGTGCCGTGCTGGTGATCGTCTCCGCGATTGCCTTTTCGGCCAAAGCCATTTTTGTCAAGCTGGCCTACGGCGATTCAACAAACGGCATCGATCCGGTATCGCTGCTCACCATGCGAATGGGGTTGTCGCTGCCGTTTTTCGCCTTCATCGGATGGTGGTCGTCACGTCGGGCGGATTACACCCTGAATGGCGGTGACTGGCTGTACCTCGGCGCTATTGGCCTGATGGGTTACTACGGAGCCAGCCTGTTTGACTTCTGGGGCCTGCTTTACATCAGTGCCGCACTCGAGCGGCTGATCCTGTTCCTGAATCCGACGCTGGTGGTGATCATTTCAGCACTGGCACTTGGTTATCGCATCATCGGTCGCGACCTGTTTGCGCTTGCAGTCAGCTACGCCGGAATCGCGCTGGTGTTCGCCCACGACTTGCGCGTCAATCCCGAGCAGGTTTGGCTGGGCGGCCTGTTGGTAATGCTGTCTGCGATCCTTTATGCCGGCTACCTGGTGGGTGCAGGGCAGATGATCAAGCGCGTGGGCGCGCTGCGATTCGCCGCCTACGCGTCGATTGTTTCCAGCGGCGCGATCATGCTGCATTTTCTGCTTTCACGTGATATCGCCATCCTGGCGCAACAGTCGGCACGGGTGTGGACCCTGACAAGCGCAATGGCGCTGGTATCGACCGTGTTGCCGGTGTTGATGATGGCTGAGGGAATGCGACGAGTCGGTCCGGCAAACGCGGCCATGATGAGTTCCGTCGGTCCGGTCGCGACCATTTTCCTTGGATATGTTTTTCTCGGTGAGCCCGTGACTGCGGTGCAGTTGGTTGGTGCCGCACTGGTAATGACCGGTGTGCTCGCCATCAGTCTGAAAAGGAAGTAGAGGCGCGTGTCACGGCGCATTTCGAGGCAGGCCGGCTTCCCGCCGATCCTTTGATACAACTCAACAACAGGGACGATCTCCTGGCCGAAAATGTTTCAGGCACCGGCTCATCGCAAGCGCTCCGGACGCTGCCAGGTCGCCGCCGAAACGTGCCTTGTGAGCAGGCGCATGCGATTTCGTATAATAGCTCGCGTCAGTCATGCTGCCTCGTTTACCGCCATCTCCAGCAGTTACCACCCATCAATCGGAGTTCCCCATGAAAAAACCCATGCGCGTTGCCGTGACCGGTGCCGCCGGCCAAATTGGTTACAGCCTGTTGTTCCGTATTGCTTCCGGCGAAATGCTCGGTAAGGACCAGCCGGTCATCCTGCAATTGCTGGAAATTCCCGATGAGAAGGCGCAGAAAGCGCTCAAGGGCGTAATGATGGAAGTGGACGATTGCGCTTTTCCGTTGCTGGCCGGCATGTCGGCCCACTCGGATGCAATGACCGCGTTCAAGGATGCTGACGTGGCGCTGCTGGTCGGTGCCCGTCCGCGTGGCCCTGGCATGGAACGAAAGGACCTGCTTGAGGCCAATGGAGCGATTTTCACGGTACAGGGGCGCGCCCTTGATGCTGTTGCATCGCGTGGCGTCAAGGTACTGGTGGTTGGCAACCCGGCCAATACCAATGCCTACATCGCGATGAAATCCGCGCCGGGTCTGCCGCGCGAAAACTTCACCGCGATGCTGCGCCTCGACCATAACCGGGCACTGTCGCAACTCGCGACCAAGACCGGCAAGCCGGTGGACTCGATCGAAAAGCTGGTGGTTTGGGGCAATCATTCGCCAACGATGTATCCCGACTACCGTTTCGCCACCATTGGTGGCGCCCCGGCACCTTCGGTGGTGAACGATCAGGAGTGGTATCGAAATACGTTTATTCCCACCGTCGGCAAACGCGGCGCGGCGATTATCGAGGCACGCGGGCTTTCGTCCGCGGCATCCGCTGCCAATGCCGCCATCGACCATATCCGCGACTGGACTCTCGGCACCAATGGCAAATGGGTCACAATGGGTGTGCCGTCCGATGGCAGTTACGGCATCCCGGACGGCGTCATGTACGGCGTGCCGGTAACTTGCGAGAATGGCAAATACACCGTGATAAAAGGGCTCGAGATCGACGAGTTTTCACGCGCCAAAATGGACGCGACGCTAAAGGAATTGGAAGACGAGCGCGCCGGCGTCGCGCACTTGCTGTAATCGGACAACGATCGACAACAAAGCCGCCGGTGGTTTCTCCGGCGGCTTTTTTGTGGGCGCCGGGCGAACGGCGCGCGATCATTCAATTGTCGGTTGCCGCAGCGGCGGTGCCGGCAATCATGGCGCCGATCATGACCACAAACACAACCGCCGTCACGGTCATCGAACTGGTCGCGATATCCATCGCAGCGTCGATGAAAAAATTGCCGCCAGCGGTAAACAGCAAAACCAACGCCGCCGCAAGCAGGCCAAGTCCAAACGGAATGCCGAAGCGGAGTGCGGGCGTCAGGCCCGGTCGCGGGGGCATTGCGTCGAGTACACGCAGGGTAAAGCCGGCGTCGTCAATGTAGGCATGGTGGAATTCGCGCGCGTCGGCTTTCAACAATTCGTCGACCGGATCGCGACGCAGTTTGAGGTGTGACGTCGTTGCGGTATTCATGCTGCCACTCCTTGACCGGATGATTCGGATTGATAGGCGACCAATTTTGCGCGCATTTTTTCCTTGGCCTTCAGTATGTTGGTCTTTACGGTGCCGAGCGGGATGCCCAGCACGTAAGCAGCCTCCTCGTGCGAAAGGTCGTTGTAATAGCACTGCAGGATGGCATTGCGCTCGGCATCATTCAGGTCTGCCATCGCCTGCGCCAAGTCCCGGCGCAAGCCGGTGTACTCAGATTCGGCAACCAGTGCCTCGGGCTCTGGCATGTTTCCGTCGTCCAGCGTCAGTTCGCGCTTTTTGCGAATCTCCGATTGCCATGCGTTGAATGCAATCCGATATAGCCAGGTCGAGAATCTCGCCTCATGCCGAAATGACCGGATATTTTTCCAGGCCAGGATGAATGTTTCCTGCGCAATGTCATCGGAAAGCTCCAGGTTGCCGCCAGTCATCTTGCGCAACGATGCGCGCAGTGCTGATTGATGTCTCCTCACCAGTTCGGCAAATGCATTGCTGTCGTCCGAAAGCAACACGCGGCCAATCAGGTCGTTGTCGGTGAAACCGGCAGGATGGCCGGGGTTTGGCGCCATGGCGATGAACTTGCAACCGACGGGATGATTCAGCCCGCCGTACCTGCGCCGCGGGACTTTCCCGATTCCAATTTCCAGACCACGAGATAGCCGAGGCCCATGAAAAGCGGAATGAGGCCCACTGCCCACGGCTTGCCAAGCTGAAACATGAATAATCCCAGGCCCATGCCGAGCCCGACCAAAACCACGCCACGGCGCAGATCGGAAAATGGCTCGTCGGCGCCGACGAATATTTCCGGTGGGACCGGCTGGCCTTTTTCCGCCAGCTTCAACGCGGTTTCATGAATCAGGCGCGTGCGGCGCGATTTGTACCAGAGAACCAGGCCGATTGCAGCAAGCGGGGCGCCAATGCCAAGTACGATGGCGAGGCCGGCAATCATTGTTGTCCCGAAATCCATTGTCATCTCCTGTAACCATCAAGTCCATGTTAACCGTTGGATGCGATCAACATGGAATTTGGATTTAGTCGGCTGACATTTCCGGTGTTACCGGAATCACCTTCGCCTGCGGAATCGGCAACTCGCGCATCGCTCCCAACGGCGACCACCGCAGCAACACCACTCCCAGCGCCAGTCCGGCGATGCCGCAGATCGCGATGGTGATCCGGAGACCCAGCCACGTGCCCAGGATCCCGCCGAGCAGGGATCCCAGCGGCGCCAGCGACACCGCGATGAAAATCAGGGTGGACGTTACCCGGCCGCGCAGGTGTTCGGGCGTCGCGGCCTGCCTCAACGAAAGGTAATTGATGAAAAACAGCATTGCGCCAAGATCCATCAGGAACAACGCACCGCCAAGTTGCACCGCCGCCCACTGATTGTTGATAACGCATGCGACCAAAAGCCAGGCAGCACCGGTCATGGTGAGACCGGCCAGCATGATGTAGCCCACCCCATAGCGACGGTTCAGCCATTGGCAGCTTGCCGACGCGATCAGGAAGCCGATGCCGGCCATCATGAACAAGGCACCGATGGTGCCGGCAGACAGCGACAGGTCCCGGGTGGCATAGAGGATCACAATCGCGAGGTAGGCATGCTTCAGCACGTTCCATATCATCAGGCTGATCGCAACCGAGCGCAGGACGGCATGGTCGCGAATCATTTTCAGCCCCTCCTTGGCATCGGCCCAGATGCCCGCCCAGACAGCACCATCGGCCGAAGCTGCACGCAGTTTGGGAGCATCGCTGGCGCGCGCGGGCAGGCCCTTCAGCATCCAGGCTGAAATGAAGAAAGATATTGCATCCATCAGGATGGCAATCGGCGCCGTCAGCCAGTGAATGATGGCGCCGGCAATACCCGGCCCAATCAGGCTCGACGCCGAGTCTGACAGCGCGATGCCTGAATTGGCCTGGACCAGGTTTTCACTGCCGACGCGTTCAGCCATGAATACCTGGTATGCCGCCCAACCGATGATGCCGCCGACACCGACCAGGAAACCGACCACATACAGGATCGGCATCGACAGGAAACCCAGCCATGCTGCGATCGGCACCAACATCAGCGCCA
Source organism: uncultured Burkholderiales bacterium (assembly GCA_964417885.1). GTDB lineage: Bacteria > Pseudomonadota > Gammaproteobacteria > Burkholderiales > Usitatibacteraceae > UKL13-2. The sequence goes on from CAYQKN010000055.1 coordinate 7,604, forward strand.
GGCCTCGCCCGACATCCGCGAGGATGATCAAGCGCAACTTGCGCGACCGGTCAATCAGCACACCTGTAAACAGGCCAAACAGCGTATACGGCAGCGCCTCCACCGCCGTCAACACCCCCATTTCCAGTGGCGTCGCGTTCAGCAGCAGGGCGGCCGTCAGTGGCAATGCGAGGAAGGTGACCTGGCCACCAAAATGGGTGATGGTCAACGACAGCCACAGGGTGCGAAAGTCATGGCTGCGCCAGACGCCGCCAAAATACTTATCCTGCCAGCGACGGAACTGCCGCGTCAGGGGTGAACCAGTTTGCGTTTTCATTTTCTTTTACTTCCAGCGGTCTTTGCGCGCCGCAAAATCATATGGCCGCACGCCATTGGCTCATTTGGCCAACTGATGATCAAAGACGGGGAACTTGGAATTCCGGTTGATTCCCCGCCGAGTGTTTCCGGCAGGGGCACTTCGAGTGCTGCCGGATTATTCGAAAACTGCGCTGCGCATGTCGGCGGTGGTGCCGAATCGTGGTGTACGGCAAATGCCTGCTTCACCCCACACGCACGCCGCGACGCCGCCTGCTGGTGGCAGGCTGCGCAATGCAGATTCAGTGTGAAAGTGGGACATCCGAGGCACCTCGTGGAACAAATTTGTCGGCAAATATTAACGCAGTTTACGGATTCGCGCAAAATCTGACGGCTTACGCAGGCTGTCAGGCCGTCCTTTTTGCGTCCTTCGCGTCGAAGCCAGGACGTTTCGCCTGACGGGTGAGGCGCCCGGCATGCAGGGGACGGGCAGCGGGTTGGCGGTCACGGAGAGTTTCGACCGATAGTCTCGAATCTGGCGCGCAAAGCTTCACGTTGCGACGAAAATTACGTCGGCAGCAGCAGGGCCGGCCCGGATATAGGCTAAAGTCGCGGCATGACAAACATCCCCCATACCGCATGGCTTGGCTATTGTCGCGCAGGGTTTGAACCGGACCTCGCCGCCGAGTTCAGCGCGCTGGCGGGCGCCACACCGGCAGCGCTGGTTGCGGTGCCTGCCAGCGGATTCGTGGTGGCGACCTTTTCCGGCCGCGATGCCAAGCGAGTTCAAGGCAAGCTGAACTGGCCGCAAACGGTGTTTGCGCGCCAATGCCTGCGGGCGCAGGCCACCCCGGTTGTCTTGCCGACCAAGGACCGGGTCACGCCAATCGTCGCCGCTGCCAAAAGTTTCCTGCTGGCCCAGAACGTCGACAGGATTAGTGCGCTTCAGTTTGAGTATCCGGACACCAATGATGGCAAGGCGCAATCAAAACTTGCGCAGACGCTGGAGGTCATGGTCGGTCGCCACCTGATCGATGCCGGGTTGCTGCCTGCCGAGGCCGCTCCCGCTGCCAGTCCCGCGCCGCGCCTGCACGTGCTGCTGACGCCTCAGCGCGAAGCGTGGCTGGGCCTGGCCGATCCTCGCTCTTCCTCGCCGTGGCGCAATGGCATTCCTCGTCTGCGTATGCCGCACGACGCTCCCAGTCGCTCGACGCTGAAGCTGGCTGAAGCGTTTCACGTCTTTCTTGGCGAGAAACAGGAACGCCTGCTGCGGCCTGAAATGCGTGCGGTCGATCTTGGTGCCGCACCCGGCGGATGGACCTGGCAACTGGTGCATCGTGGCCTGCATGTCACTGCCATCGACAACGGTCCGCTGAAAGGCGAACTGGTCGACAATGCGCTGGTGCGTCATCTGAAGGAAGACGGCTTTCGCTTTCGACCGAAAAAGCCACTCGACTGGATGGTGTGCGACATGGTCGAAAAACCGCAACGCATTGCCCAGTTGGTGGCGATGTGGATGCGCGAAGGATGGACCGAACGGTGCATCTTCAACCTCAAGCTGCCGATGAAAAAACGCTTTGATGAAGTGGTGCGCTGCCGCGCAATCATCGCCGAGGCGATGGAAAGTCGCGGCCGAACCTGGGAGCTTGAAATCAAGCAGCTATATCACGACCGTGAAGAGGTGACCGGCTTTTGCCGTTTTGTGCCGCGATCAGAGACGTAATCGGCCGGCAATTGATGGCACAAACAACAACGGCGCCAGAGGCGCCGTCTTGTTTTCGTGGCAGAAAGGTCCTAGTTCGCCTTGAATCCGACTTCTGTTTCGTAACTGCGGTTGTCCGCGCCGGGGTTGAACTTCCAGCGAGCCAGTGCAGACTGCACAGATCGGTCAAACACGCGCGCCGGCTGGGCCTGGACAATGGCAACGTTGGTTACGTCGCCGGCGGCGTTGATCGACAGGCGGGCGCGCACCGTGCCGGATTCAATTCCGGCGCGAGCGGCTTCGCGTGGAAACTGCGGTGACTCGCGTGAAACCACGCTGATGATCGGGGTGACGTCACGGCTGGGTGGCGGAGCCGGGCGCGCAGTCGGGGCGGCACTGGCAACAACATTCGCGGCCGGGGCCGCGGGCGCCGCCTGTTTGGGTACCGGCTGAGGTGCCGGCTGCACCGGTGTCGGTATTGGCGCGGGTGTTGCGGCTGCGACCACCGGAGTAGCCTTGGGCTCGGGCGTGGCAACGCGCGCTTCCGACGGCCGCGGTTCGGCTTTGGGCTCCGGTTTGGCCGGAGCATCCTTGATGTTCTTCATATCAGCCATGTAATCGACCGTCTTGCGCGGAACGAAGAAGTCGGGCTGGGTTTCCTGCTTCTCCTGGACCGAAGAAAGGCGCTCGGCTGTCGTTGGCACGCGCTCGGCTTTGCCGCAAGCTGCAAGCAGTCCGGCAACGGTCAAGCCCAGCAACAATCGTGAAACAGGTGCCGCGGATCTCGCGGCACAGGCAAAGTTTGTCATGTGGTGCATAACGCTCCCCTTGGAAACAAATTGTGTTTGTCGGCCACTGCGCTCCCGCCGGGCCCCGGGCAATTTCAGCCTGCGATTATGTCACTTTGGCGTATGTGTCGCCTTCGTGACGGACGTGACATTTTGTCAACGGTGCGCGCGACCGTCCAACTTCGCCGATGAGCGGCAAATGGATCAGCGTCCGGGCCGGCCGACGATCGTAAACAGTGCAAAAAGATTGGTGTCTAGGTCCGAAATCGTCTCACCCTTCGCGTTTTGGTCCCATTTCAGTGCGCGGCCCATGCTCCGTGCCGCGGCGTGGTCTTCCTGGTTGTAGGCCAGCACCACTAGGCCGGCTTTTTTGTATTGTTCCGGGGTGTACGGAGAGCGCGCGTCAGCTTGCGGGTTGTACGGGCTCTTGCCCTCGGGCGGCTTGGGGTAAAGGTTATAGATCAATAACTTGCCGCCGGGAAGCAGGGCGTTGAAGACGGTTTTCAGGAACACATCGTCGCTTACGCCGAGGTCGATCTGCTGGCGTTTGTCAATCTTGCGTTCCGGCTTGACGTAACCCTTTTTCAGCGTGTTCTTGGACAGGATCAGGTCATATCCCTGACCAACCTTTTCCACCAGCCTGGGGTCTTTCGGCCACATGCCATGCGCAAGCGTAATGCTTCCGGCCGGACCGAACCAGCCACCGGCAGACGGCACCCGGCCCTGGTCGGAGGGCTGCGAATACATCGCCTCCAGATAGCTGTCCGGGTCCACGCCGGTGACATGTGCACCCAGGCTCGCCAGCAGCCGCAGGTGACCAATACTGCCATAGCCGAAATCAAGAATCCGCCGTCCAGCGACATCCGTGATCCCGTGCGTGGCGGCCAGATCCAGCGCCCGCACATAGGCAAGGGGCGAGCCATACTTGGTGTAGTAATAGCGTGATTCGTCAAATTTCACCTCGGCCAGCTTGGCCTGCTGGACCGCGGGCAATGCGGCACGTTCCGCCGGTGAAAAATATTCGCGCGACACCTCATTGATGTATGCCGTCCGAAGTGCGATGCTCGGCAGCGCCCGCGTGGCTTCCAGGAAACGCCGGGCCAGTGCGCTTTTCGCTTGCGGCTGCAGGGCATCGGCTTCGTCCTGCAGCTTTTGCAGCAACGGCGTGGCAGCCGGTTCTGGTGCCGCGGCCACCTGCGTACGCTGCGCATCCACCGGCCGGGTAGTGACGCGTACGGTTGGCGCCGACGCGCAGCCGGCCAGCCATAACGTGAGACCGAGCAGCACCAGGCGCGCTGCGGGAGTCGTCAGGTTGGGGCGGTTTTGCGAAAATGCTGGCAGGTTTGTTGCGGCAATGGATGGTTTCATCCGCCTATTCTATCCATCCGGATGGTCGACATGAGTAGTAATGTCTGTCAGCAATGTGGCGCTTGTTGCGCGAACAGTCGCGTCGCGTTTCATGTCGGCGAACTCGACGACATGCCGGGCGGCCGCGTACCGACCACACTGGCCGACCGGCTGGACCCGTACGTCGCCTGCATGCGGGGTACGGAAACTGCGCCCGCCCGCTGTGTTGCCCTGTCCGGCACCATTGGCCGGGCAGTCAAATGCCAGATCTATGAATGGCGGCCCAGCCCATGCCAGGATTTCGCGATGGGCAGCGATGGATGCAGTCGGGCGCGGCTGCGCTGGGGGCTGGAGACGATCGCCTGGCCGGGCCTGCGCGCCCGCTGAGCACAGCGGGACAATGGCCATTCCGCGCTGCCGTCACCGTGCCGACTGTTTGCTGTCCTGATTGAGGCAACCGGGCAGCTTAGCCTTTGTACGCCTTGGAAAGCTTCGCCTTGAACTCGACATTGATCTTCGGGCCGCCGATGCTGCTGCGATCGATCGCCAGAGTCCCGGCAACCATGTCGCCCGAATCAATTGTGGTGGTCAAGTTGGTGCGTGGGGCGGTATCGGAGTGCTGCACCTTCTGTCCATTTGCCACTGCCCAGAGGTTCATGCGCGCGCCGGCATCGATTTCCAGTTCCAGCCCTTCCTTGAGGTCGCTGGTGGCGCAGGAAACGGTGGTGCATTTGCCTATCCCGGCGCCAATATCGTTGGCTGAGAAAATCAGCCGCCGCTCGGGTTTGCCGTTGACCGCAACGGCGACGAGATAGACGTGCTTGAACTCGACCGTGAATTTTCCGATCGACATGGCGCCGCTGGCGCTTGTGCCTTCTTGTGCGGTGGACTGCGGTGCAAGTGAACCAAGGATGGTGACGAAAGCAAGGTGGAGAGCGACGCGCATATTGGCCTCCCGGGGACGGTGTGCGGGCCTAGCTTAGGCGCTCGGAAACGGTGGCGTCAATGTTCTGTCGACATTGCGATGATTGTCAGTCGGCCACAGCACGGCATCACGGCAGCGTTGGAATTCGCGATTCCAAGAGTCGGGATGACTGCACAAACTCTAGCACTGGAGCGGTGCTCCGGGCATTTTGGGCTGGGAAGGCGCGCCAGTGCTCGAGTTTGGTGTTGAATGTGGTTGTCAGACCACTGCGCCAAACAGCTTCCCGACACCGGCCGTGATGGCCATGGCAAGCGCGCCCCAGAACGTGACCCGCCATGCGCCGGCCAGCAGGCTGGCGCCACCAGCCTTTGCCGATATGCCGCCCAGCAAAGCCAGGAACAGCAATGATGTCGCCGAAACCCACGACATGATGCTGCCTGCGGGCGCCAGCGCGGTTACGGCCAGCGGCAGCCCTGCGCCCACCGCGAAACTGCCGGCCGAGGCCAGCGCCGCCTGGATTGGCCGGGCGCTCATTGTTTCCGAGATACCAAGCTCGTCACGTGCATGCGCACCCAATGCATCGTGTTCCATCAGTTGCCTGGCGACTTCCCGGGCAAGCTCGGCATCGAGGCCACGCGCCGCATAGATCGCAGCCAGTTCGCGCCGTTCCGCGGCCGGATCCTTTGCCAGCTCGGCGCTTTCGCGCGCGAGGTCGGCATTTTCGGTGTCGGCCTGCGAGTGTACCGAAACGTATTCGCCCGCCGCCATCGACATCGCGCCGGCCACCAGGCCGGCAACGCCCGTGATCAGGATGTTGCCGGGGCTGGCATTGGCTGCCGCCACGCCGACGACCAGGCTGGCGGTGGAAACGATGCCGTCGTTGGCGCCGAGGACAGCAGCGCGCAGCCAGCCGATTCGGTCGGTGCGATGACGTTCCAGATGGCGTCGGGATAGTGTCATGCTTGTGGCCAGTGACACCGCTGAGCGGTTGAAGGCATCAGTGAATCACGCCGCCGCCGCTGGACGGTACGGGCGCCGGTGCAGCGGCGCTGGGCGGCACCTGGGGCAGCAAAGCGTGTTGCAGCATATGCGACAGCAGCACCGCGCGAGAGGCGGGTGCGATGATGTAGTTCAGCCAGCCATGGCCGGGGTCCTTGATTTGCAGCAGCGTGCCATTGGTGACACCGGTGATATACCACTTGGGGTCGAAAGTCGCCTGAATCTCTCCTTGCGGCTGCGCGTCAGTAACTGCCGGCGCCAGGCTGCTGCGGCGTTTGGCGGCGCGGGCAATGAGTTCATCGAGTTCAGTCGTCGATAAATGGGTAATGTCGATCGTCATGGGCGAATCCTGGTTTGATTGGCGTGTATTTACTGGAGATGGTGCCGTAGCGGCACAACTTCAACCGGCGCGGCGGCTATTTGTTCAGCCCGCACTGAACTCGCGCTTGATCGCGGGCGACATCAGCCTGATCGCGCACCAGCCGAACAGCAGCGCAAACACGATCGCAAGTACCAGCGAGACCCAGGTCATGGCGGTGGCCATCGCCTGCAACTCGGCACGCATTTCCAGCGGGAAAGTCTGCAGAAAACTCTCCAGCGTGGCGCGCATGAAGAACGGCGCCACCGCGCCCGCCACATTTGAAACCACGCCGAGGATCATCATCCAGACAAACGCCATTCGCGCCCAGTTGCGGCGACGCAACAAGGCAACGGACGCAAAAAGCGTGAGCAGGCTGAGACCAAGCATCAGCACGATCCAGGCGTACACGTGTCTGGTGATCCACACCAGTGCGGCTGGCATGGCCTGCGTGGTCTCGAGGTCGCGGGCAATGGCCTGGTAGTCGGCAGCCGAGAACACGGTCAGCATCATCAGCAGCTGAAGCAGGTAAATCCCGCTGCCCAGGATGCCAAGCAGCAGGAACGACCACGCAAGGCTGGTGACAAACGACGAACGGGGCGCGGCAGAGGGGGCGGGATCATTCATCGGCGGGAAATCGCTGGGCGACAATCTGGACTATAGGCGCTTGGCATCGCTCGCGCCAGATGATATGCCCGGTCGGCCGACTACTCGTCTGCGTCCGGTTCGCGCACGGAAAATCCACGGGCCTTCAATTTCGCCAGGTAGCCGTCGGCGGCCACCAACCGTGTGACCGGCAGGCTGGCAAGTGCAACGGCATTGGTTGCCAGCGACTTTTCGGCAGCCTGCATCCAGGTTGCCTCGACCTGTGCCAGCAGGTCCTGCTGGCCGAGCGCCTTCATGACCGGGGCATTGCGGATCACCGCCTCGCATGCGGCGCGCTGGTCATTCGGCGGCATTCTCCGCAGCGTTTCCACGTCACCCACAGCCCACGCGTTGGCACGGACGCGCATGGCACGGATGTCGGTGTCGATTCGCTCCATGGTCTTGACCAGGCAATCGACATCGGCCAGCCGCGTGTTGTTCAGTTCGCGCACAGCGCCACGCGGGTCGCGCAGTGCCGGCTCATGGTTGACGTCGGAAAACTTCACCCTGTGTTTCTTTGCCGTCTCACGGATCAGCTTGCCGACCGGGCTGGACGACACCAGGCCGGCCTGGCGCAATGCGCTCGCATACAGTTCAGCCGCCGCAAACATCGGCCGCCAGCGCTCGATGTCGTTGCCCTCGGTGTTGTAACCATCGATGTACTTCTCGCGCGCAACCAGCCACCGCGCGTAAATGTCGGGCGGCAGGATGTCTTTCAGCGTCGCGCCGTCCGGGTTGTTTCTAACCTCCATTGCCGATGGCAGCAGCATCAGCGACGTGAAAAAGCCGAGCTTGCTGATCGTGACCGATGCGCGGGGTTCACCGAGTATTTCCTGCGACTGCGCAACCAATGCCTCAATGCCCTTGGCGCGCCAGGTCATTTTCTCCGGTAGCGGAGAATGGGTGCCGACAATCCACAACACGTTGCTGCCGTTTGTCACTTTCCACATGCCCGGGCC